>JBEBXE010000353.1:0-3766 GCA_040391705.1 Aerobium aerolatum | reverse complement strand
TCGATGGCCTGAATGCCGTTGGTGCCTTCGTAGATCGGCGCGATGCGCGAATCCCGCAGCAGGGCGGCAGCGCCCGTCTCCTCAATGTAGCCCATGCCGCCGTGCACCTGCACGCCGATGGAGGCGACTTCGACGCCGATATCGGTCGAGAACGCCTTGGCGATCGGCGTCAGCAGCGCCGCGCGATCCTGCCAGTGACGCGCTTCGTCGCCATCGCCGGCCTTGCCGAGATCGATGGCATGGGCGCAGGCGTAGGAAATCGCGCGCGACGCCTGCGTCAGCGCCTTCATGGTCAGAAGATTCCGCTTCACGTCGGGATGATGGATAATCGGCGCCATGCCTTCGCCGCTATAGTCGGCAGCCTTGCCCTGGCGGCGTTCCTGCGCATAGGCCAGTGCCTGCTGGTAGGCGGCTTCGGCAATGGCAACGCCCTGGATGCCGACCGCGAGACGGGCGTTGTTCATCATCGTGAACATGCAGGCGAGGCCCTTGTTTTCCTCGCCGATCAGCCAGCCGATCGCACCGGGTTCACCATCCTTGGTGAAGCCGTCACCGTAGATCATCGTGCAGGTCGGCGAGGCGTGCAGGCCGAGCTTGTGCTCGATGGAGGCGCAGAACACGTCGTTGCGCGCGCCCGGCGTGCCATCGGCGTTGACGAGGAATTTGGGTACCAGAAACAGCGAGATGCCGCGCGTGCCGGCCGGCGCATCCGGCAGGCGCGCCAGCACCAGATGCACGATATTGTCGGTCATATCGTGTTCGCCATAGGTGATGAAGATCTTCTGGCCGAAGATGCGGTAGGTGCCGTCGCCCTTGGGCTCGGCGCGGGCGCGCAGCGCCGCCAGATCGGAGCCGGCATGCGGCTCGGTCAGGTTCATCGTGCCCATCCATTCGCCGGACACGACTTTTTCCAGATAGACCGACTTGAGCTCTTCCGTGGCGTGCTTGTCGATCGCCTCGATGGCCCCCATCGTCAGCGTCGGCCCGAGCGCGAACGCCATCGAGCCGGAGTTCCACATTTCGTAGGTGGCGATCGCAAGGCTGGTCGGAAGCCCCTGCCCGCCATGCTCGACCGGTCCGCTGAGCGCATTCCAGCCACCGTCGATCCAGCGGTGATACAGCTCTTTCCAGCCCGGCGCGGTGGTGACGACGCCGTCCTTCAGGACCGCGCCCTGCTCGTCGCCGATGCGGCGCAGCGGGGTGATTTCTTCCGAGGCAAAACGGCCGGCCTCGCTCAGAATGGCGTCGAGAAGATCTTCCGTGAGGTCGCCGAGTTTCCCGCTTTCAAGCGCGGCATTGACGCCAACGACGTGCTTCAGCGTGTGTGCAATCTCGTTCACCGGTGCGCGATACATTCACTCTCTCTCCACTCTGAAACCGCAGCCTGTCCTGCGCCGGAAAAGTGCTAATTCCTTTTTACGTAAGCGTCAAACGCGCATCAAGCATTGCGACGCCGCGCGCACCCTTCTACATTCGGTGCACGGAGATTTGACGTCATGCTTGCACGCCCTGACAAATATAGCTGCATCGAATGCGGAACGCGCTACGGCACCGATGCCTTCCAGTACCATTATGGAGACATCGACAACGGCCCGGCCTATTGGTGCGACCGTGGCCTGCTGTGCTCGGCAAAATGCTCGCTCAAGCACCATCAAAAGCGCGTTGCAGAGGGGACGGTCCAACAGATGCCCGCCCCCGATCCGTTCGAAAACGGCTTCGTCTTTAAAGACTAATTCGCCTCGCGCTCGACCGCGCGCCAGCCGATGTCGCGGCGGCAGAAGCCACCCGGCCAGTCGATCTTGTCGACCAGTGCATAGGCGTTGGCCTGCGCGGCAGTGACGTTTTGTCCCAGCGCCGTGACGCTCAGCACGCGCCCGCCGGCGGCAATCAACTTGCCGTCGCCGGTCAACTGCGTACCGGCATGGAAGACGATTGCATCGTCGCCTGCGGCGGCCTCCACACCGGAAA
This sequence comes from Aerobium aerolatum, assembly GCA_040391705.1. GTDB lineage: Bacteria > Pseudomonadota > Alphaproteobacteria > Rhizobiales > Rhizobiaceae > Aerobium > Aerobium aerolatum_A. The sequence continues at coordinate 1,798 of JBEBXE010000353.1, read as the reverse complement.
TCACGGTGCCCTTTTCAGGCGCGTCAGGATAGCCGTTGGCGGCCAGCACCACGGTCAGCGCCGCCTCGTCGCGCCAGCGCGCCGACATATGCGCCAGCTGGCCATCGACCGAAGCGTTCAGCAGCACCAGCAGATCGTCCCTCAGGCGCATCATCAGCACCTGACATTCCGGATCGCCGAAGCGAGTGTTGTATTCGATCAGCTGCGGACCCTCCGCCGTCATCATCAGCCCGACGAACAGCACGCCGGAGAACGGCATGCCCATTTCCGCCATGCCCGAAAGCGTTGGCCGCACGATCTCGGCCATCACCTGTTCGATCACCGCCTCGGTCATCACCGGTGCCGGCGAATAGGCACCCATGCCCCCGGTATTCGGGCCGACATCGCCATCGCCGACACGCTTGTGGTCCTGCGCCGTGCCGAACGGCAGCGCGGTCTTGCCGTCGCAGAGGCAGAAGAAGCTGGCTTCCTCGCCCTCCAGAAACGCCTCGACCACCACTTCCGCCCCGGCGGCACCAAATGCGCCTTCGAAACACGCATCGACAGCGTCGAGCGCTTCATCGAGCGTCATCGCGACGGTGACGCCCTTGCCGGCCGCCAGACCGTCCGCCTTGATGACGATCGGCGCACCGACGCTGCGCACATAGGCCTTGGCTTTCGGGGCATTGTTGAAGCGTCCGTAGGCCGCTGTCGGAATGTCGTAGCGGGCGCACAGATCCTTGGTGAAGCCCTTGGAACCTTCGAGCTGCGCTGCGGCGCGCGACGGTCCGAAGACACGGATGCCGGCCGCCGTCAGATCGTCGGCAAGGCCTGCGACCAGCGGCGCTTCCGGCCCGACGACCACGAGGTCGATGGCCTTCTCGCGGGCAAAGGCGACAATGGCGGCGTGATCGCTGATATCCAGCGCCACGCATTCCGCCTCCTGCGCGATACCGGGGTTGCCTGGCGCAGCATAAAGCCTGGTCAACAGCGGCGATGCGGCGAGTTTCCAGGCCAGCGCGTGTTCGCGCCCACCGGAGCCAATCAGGAGAACGTTCATGAGCCGATTCCTTGCCACGTAGTGAATGCCGTTTTCGGTAGGGTTCCCAGGCGCGGGGGTCAAGCGCTGCGACATGCTTTTGCTTGACGACGCACCGCTTGCCTGCCACTCAACCGCAATGGAAAACATCCAGTCGAAAGAGACGCAAGGGCGCGTCGCCGACGCCCCGTCGGGTCATTGGGTCTACAAGACATTGCCGCGCGGGCTGTGGCCCTACGCGCAGCTGGCACGCTGGGACCGCCCGATCGGCTGGTGGCTGCTGCTGTGGCCGTGCTGGTGGTCGGTGGCGATGGCGGCGTCCGCCCACGCCCAACCCGGCGCACCACTGCTCGACGTGCTGCCGTCGGTGTGGACGCTGTTCCTGTTCATGGCGGGCGCGATTGCAATGCGCGGCGCCGGCTGCACCTACAATGACATTGTCGACACCGACATCGACGAGCAGGTGGCCCGAACACGCTCGCGGCCATTGCCGTCTGGGCAGGTGACGCGCAAACAGGCGTGGCTGTTCCTGCTCGCCCAATGTCTGGTCGGGCTGGCGGTGCTGCTGCAGTTCAACTGGTTTGCGATTCTGCTCGGCTTCGCGTCGCTGGTGACGGTTGCCGTCTACCCGTTCATGAAGCGCTTCACCGACTGGCCGCAGCTGTTTCTCGGCTTTGCCTTCTCATGGGGCGCGTTGATGGGCTGGGCCGTGCACTTCGGCGCGCTCGAACTGGCGCCGGTGCTGCTCTATTTCGGCTCGATCCTGTGGGTGATCGGCTA
>JBEBXE010000352.1:0-3789 GCA_040391705.1 Aerobium aerolatum | reverse complement strand
CGCACCACTTCAACCAGCTTGTCGACGATCGCCTTGGGCGTCGGCAGGTCGGGATTGCCCATGCCCAGGTCGATGATGTCGGCTCCACCCGCTCGCGCCGCGGCCTTCAGGCGATTGACCTGTTCGAAGACATAAGGCGGCAGACGGCGAACTTTGTGGAACTCTTCCATGGCTTTTCCCTGGGCGCGATTCCCGCCTTCTGGCGGGGAGTGGTTCGGTGGCGGCTATATACGCAATTGGAAAGGTGGTCGATAGCCCGATCGTCAGTCGCCTTCGATGGCGCGCAGCGTTTCCTGGGCGTGGGAACTGGCAATTCGCCTCAGGTCGTCGGCACTTCCCGCAGCACTGCCCTGCCCTTCGCCGGCCGCGAGTCCGGCTCGCTTGGCGCGCAACTCGTCGGTGGCCGAACGGCTCTGCTCGTCGGTCAGTTGTGGGCCCGACGGTTCAGGGGTGATGTTGAGATTCGGGTACTCGCCGGGCGGCGAGAACACCGGCTGCGTTGGGGCTGCCGATGGCACCGGCGGCGGCGGCATGGCTGAAACCGGGAAGGCATCCTCCAGATTCACGCTCGTACACGCACCAAGGGACAGCAGAACCGTGGTCGATCCTGCAAAAAAGCAAGAAATGAGAGCCTTGCGCCGTATCGTCATTCTTTTGTCCCATGACCTGCCCAGAAGAGTCTCGGGGCTTGATCGGTATTGGACCGGTATCTAGCTCCCATGGTACTGTGTCAAGAAAAGGCCACAAGGGCGGGAGGACAAGCGTTCATAATGGGCAAGGGCGAGGATACCGGCAGCAAGCGGGCTGAACCACAATCGTCGGTCGAGCAGTATCTGGTGAAGGACCCGGAACAGTTCGCCATGAACGTGGCGCGCATGATCGAGGAAGCCGGCAAAGCCGCCGCCGCATGGACCGGCCCGCGTGAAAAGGGCGAACTGCGCGACTCGGTTTCCGAGCCGATGACCGACATGGTCAAGACCTTCTCCAAGCTGACCGAGTACTGGCTTTCCGACCCGGCGCGCGCACTGGAAGCGCAGACACGGCTGTTTTCCGGCTACATGAACGTCTGGACCAACTCGATCCAGCGTATGGGCGACAACGCGATTGAAGACGCGGTCAAGCCCGACAAGGGCGACAAGCGCTTCACCGACCCGGAATGGGGCCAGAACGCCTTCTTCGACTTTCTCAAGCAGACCTATCTCGTCACCGCGCGCTGGGCCGCCGACCTCGTCGACCACGCCGATGGCCTTGACGACCACACCCGCCACAAGGCGCAGTTCTATGTCCGGCAGGTGACGCAGGCGATTTCGCCGTCCAACTTCCTGCTGACCAACCCCGAGCTGTTTCGCGAGACGATGGAGGTCAACGGCGAAAATCTCGTGCGTGGCATGAAGATGCTGGCCGAAGACATCGAGGCCGGACATGGCGACCTCAAGATGCGCCAGTCGGACCCGTCCGGCTTCAAGATCGGCGTCAATATCGCCATGACACCGGGCAAGGTCGTGGCCCGCAGCGACGTCGCCGAAATCATCCAATACGGCCCCGCGACCGACACGGTGCTGAAACGGCCGCTGCTGATCTGCCCGCCATGGATCAACAAATTCTATATCCTCGACCTCAACCCGGCGAAATCCTTCATCCGCTGGGCGGTCGAGCAGGGCCACACGGTGTTCGTGATCTCCTGGGTCAATCCCGATGAGCGCCACGGCCGCAAGGACTGGGAAGCCTATATCGACGAAGGCATCCGCTTCGGCCTCGACACCGTCGAGCAGGCGACCGGCGAGCGCGAGGTCAACGCCATCGGCTATTGCGTCGGCGGCACGCTGCTGGCAGCTGCGCTGGCGCTGTTTGCGCAGCAGGGCGACGACCGCGTCAAGACCGTCACCTTCTTCACCACCCAGGTCGATTTCACCCATGCCGGCGACCTCAAGGTGTTCGTCGACGAGGACCAGATCACCGCGCTGGAAAAAGCCATGGCCGGCAAGGGCTATCTCGACGGCACCAAGATGGCGACCGCCTTCAACATGCTGCGGGCGGGCGACCTGATCTGGCCCTACATGGTCAACAATTACGTGCGCGGCCGTGAGCCGATGCCTTTCGACCTGCTCTACTGGAACTCTGATTCCACGCGCATGAGCGCGGCCAACCACTCCTACTATCTGCGCAATTGCTACCTCGACAACACGCTGTCGCAAGGCGAAATGGTGCTGGCGGGGCGCAAGCTGTCGCTCGGTGACGTGACGATCCCGGTCTACAACCTCGCGGCCAAGGAAGACCACATCGCCCCTGCCCGTTCCGTCTTTCTCGGCTGCCGCTTCTTCGGCGGCGACGTCAGCTACGTCATGGCCGGGTCCGGCCACATCGCCGGCGTCGTCAATCCACCGGCAGCGGCAAAGTACCAGCACTGGACCGGCGGCAAGCCGGAAGGCGATTTCGACGCCTGGACCGACAGCGCCACCGAAAATCCGGGGTCGTGGTGGACGCACTGGCAGGCGTGGATCGAGAGCAACGACGACCGCCGCGTACCGCCGCGCAAACCCGGCGGCAAGAAGTTGAAACCGCTCGGCGACGCCCCCGGCAGCTACGTTGCGGTGCGCGTCTAAAGCGGCCGCAAAGTCGACAAAACCGGGCGATTTGGGGGCAGAATCATGATCTTGCCTTATTTCGTCCCTAGCCGAATGGTTGCACAAAGGTTTTCGATTCGTTACGTCTTTCGTCGGGGAAACGGGGAACGTGCCGGCTAGACCAGAGCACCGGGCCAGAAATTGCGGTCCGGTTTCGGATGATTTCGATGCTCTCTCAATTACTTAGATTGCCCACGGCGATCGAAGTTCGGGAGATCAGCCTGGCGGTTCCAGACGATGATTGATCGAGTTTTTGGAAGGGGTTCCACATTGAAAGTAGAGGGAACGCGCCTTGTACGCGACGGCCGAAACGCTTTGCTGGCGGCTCTGACGTCTGTTCTCCTCGCTTCGTGCTCGACCTCTGAAACTGAACCCTTCGGCTTCGCCGTCCCGGTTGCGGGCCCGAGTGCCGCCGCGCAGAGCAACGACTTTGCGACCCCGGTCGTCGACAGCACCGAAGAAGGCGCCAACGGCGGTGTGGTCAACGCATTCGTCATGGACGACGACGACCCCGTGCTGCCGAACGACGTCGCGGCCGCGCCAACCGTGCGCCCCGGCTCGGAAGCCGAGATGCTCGCCTTGCAGCAACCGGCAGCACCGCAACCAGCCGAGATCGCCTCTGCGGCGGCCATGACTGCACCGACCCCTGCGCCTGCGCCGCAGCAACAACCGGAAACGCTGCAAGCCGGTATCCCCCAGGAACCTCCGGAACCGCAGCAACCGACCCAGTTTCTCGAAAATGCCCCCGCGCAACAAGTTGCCACCGCAACGCCGCCCAAGACGCGCGGCTTCCTCGCAGCGCTTTTCGGCAATAATTCCTCTGCCCCGGCCACCGCGATCCAGCAACGCGCGGCCACGCCGCTGATCCCGCCTGCGTCCCGCTCCGGGCAGCCGCAGAAGCCGGTGGTGCAGTTGGCCTCGACCGGAGTAGCCGCGCCTCTGGTGGCGGCTGCCAGCGGTTCCGCCGCCCCGCTTCCCGGCGTGCGCGACAAAAATTCACTGTTTGAGATTACGCGCCGTTCCGGCCTCAACGACGATGCCGACATCGATCTCTACGAAGACGAAGGCGTCCAGGTCGCCTCCGCCGCCGGCATGGCCCGGCTGGCGCCAAACGGCCTGCTGAAGCAGACGGAACATGTCGACGTCGCCTGCCTGAAACCGTCGC
>JBEBXE010000351.1:0-3806 GCA_040391705.1 Aerobium aerolatum | reverse complement strand
CCGCACCTCGCCGGGGCTGTCGACGATGGACGCGGCACCCGTTTGTTCGCCAAGGCTGAGCCCGCCGCCCTTGAAACGTGGGAGATCGCTCAACGGCCGAAGGTCGCCATGCCCACCCGTTCCGGTGATCATGGTACCGGAAGGAAAGATGCGCGGGCCGACAAGCAGGTCCTCGTCGACCGCCTGCTTGAAGGCAAATGCCGGGCCGCCAAGATCGCGGATCGTGGTGAAACCCCGCATCAAAGTGCGCTCGGCCTCCGCGCCGGCGGCAAGGTGAATGTAGCCCACATCGCCGGCCAGCAGCGTCTGAATGGGTAGCGCAGCGAACATGGCATGCCAATGCGCATCAATGAGGCCAGGCATGACGGTCCGCCCGCCACAGTCGATCGTCTGAGCTCCTTCCGGCGAGGTCGGAGTGCCCGTGGCGATGGATTTGATCTGGTTCCCCTCTATGAGCAGGCTCACCCCATCGCGCAGCGAGGACGAGGTACCATCGAACAACCGCAAGTTAGTAAGGAGCGTGGGGCCGGGTACCGAAGGTGAGGCCGATTGAGCGCGTGCCCGGGCCGGCAGGCCGAGCGTCGCAAACGCAGCAGCAGAGGCACCCATCCCCGCCATGAAACCACGGCGTGACAAATCCGCATTGATCCGGCGCGTTATGGCGTGAAATTCCGGTTTGTGACAAAGGCAGCCAATTTGCTTGGCGTTGTCCGTCAACTCAATGCATGTAAACATATCACATCCCTTTTGATCGCCGAGACAGACACTTCGTTCGAGAATTCGCGTTGTGAGAAATCTTCGTGGGTTTGCGATTGTTCATATCCACGTCTTCTACCCGCTCGGGGGACGTCATCTTTCGCCCTATCTCATTCGGGATAAACCCCGACGCCCCCTGGCGATGGCTCGTTGAAAAGGATGAATACCAAGGGGTTGCCGGGTTCGGACATTGCGTCGCTGCGCTGGCCCGTTACCTCTCCAGCTACACCGCTCGTGTATTCCGCAACCACCTCGCCAAAGCTGTTCCGTTGAATGGCAACCTTCTGTCCGGGCTCGACCTTGTCGTTGAGCTTGACCAGATGCTCGACGATCCCGCCCTGACTTGCCAGGATCGGGAACGAACTGTTGCCGACAAAGACGCTCACGTCCTTGCCGGTGCGCCCCATGGCCCCGGCGACGATGCCGTGATGCTTGAGGACATTCATCGTGCCTTCCACGAACAGCGGGATCATATCGAGGTCCAGGACGCGCGCGGCGCCGATCTCCGGCGTGAAGGCAGGAATGCCCACATCCATGAACGCATTGTGGAGGACGCCGGGATAGACATGGTTGTCGAAGACTTGGCCGACGGGATAGAGTTCTATCATCGCCTTGACCTCGGGCACGTCCATGCCGCCGAGGTTGAACGCCGTGACATCAAGTCCGGTGGTTCCGGTATGAAAGTCGATCGCGGCATCGGCGTTCGGCCGTAGTAGTCGGTTAAACAGGAGCCAGGCATGTCGGCTGGCCGCGGTGATACCGTTCTCGTTCCCCGGCCATTCCCGGTTCATGTCAACGAGATCGTTGCCCCTGCCGAAATTGGGCCATCTGCGCTGCATGCCTTCGATAGCCGGGCGGGAGACGTCCGTGACCGCCATCACCGTGCCCGACATCGCCGCCGGATCAAGCTGATTCATCACGGCTTGGACCGTATGTATGGAACTCATCTCGTCGCCATGCACACCACTGGTCAGGACGACGCGCTTGCCCGGCCTTGCCCCTTTGGCGACCGTCACCGACACGTACCAGAACTGTCCGGTGGGCGCCTGAACGCCCTGAAAATACAAAAAGTGCTTCTGCCCCGGTTCCAGATCGTTCACATCGAGTGCGCTGACGACCTTCTTGCCCTGGATCACATCACCGACATAGACCGTTCCTTGGGTTGCCGGACCGGCTGAGGATACCACCGGCTCCTGGGCATTGACGTTCTTGGAACTTGCGGCGAGAGCAACCGTAGCCCCCACTGTCGCAAGAGATGCAATCATAAAATCGCGGCGAGCAAGGCCTTCTTTAGGTACGTCAGGCATGCCAGTGAGCCTCCTTGTAGCCGAGTATGAAGGCGGCTACCGAGACTCCGTCGGATCGATAGCGCTACCGCAAACTTAGACGTCGGCGCAGAAGAGTCATGCGCACAGAATCCAAAGCATGAGCCGTATGTCCCAAACTTGGCGGCAAGCACTTACCGTTCTTGACAACACAACCGATGACGAATGATGTCACGAGGAGCGCGTTGATATGGAGAACATTGATGCCTCGTTTCTTGTTCGCTTGCATTGGTCTAGCTTTCAGCTTCGCGACGCCGGCAATCGTCCCTGCGCCCGCGCACGCAGCTGCGATCAACCTGAACATCGGCACCAGCCTCAACAATGGTCGCGCCATCACCTGCCGGGATGGAGAGCGGATCCTCCGAAATCGAGGCTTCCGGGACATCCGGCGTGTCGATTGCCACGGGCGCTTTTTCGTCTATCGAGCTCGACTCGGCGCAGCCAGATTTGAAATTGCAGTCAGCGCGCACAATGGCCGCGTCGTCGATCTACGCCGCATCAGAAGGTGACTTTGGAGGCCTGACGCGACCTGTATGACCCGGTTGGAGAAGGGACACTTCTCGACCGGCCGGCAAGGCGTGTCGGACGCTTGCGAGAACCATGACCGGTGGCTGGTTCGTGTTTGCCGAGGCCATTAATCGGAATCCGGAGGCGCTCGATAACAAATGAGACGGCCAGCACATCAGTTGGATTCCTCGCTGGTTTCTTCTTGCCGTTGCCGCGGTAGCATTCAGGCGGGACGCACCAGACAATTCACCTTTGCAGGAGCCGCCATGTCACACCTGATTGTGATCGTTTATCCCACCGAATCGAAGGCGGAAGAAGTACGTCAAACGCTGCTTGGACTGCAGAAGGAGTACGTGATCAAACTCGGCGACGCCGTAATCGCGACCAAGACCGATGCGGGCAAGATAAAGCTGAACCAATTGATCAATACGACCACCACCGGGGCCGTTTCCGGCAGCTTCTGGGGGTTGTTGGTTGGAGTTCTCTTCCTCAACCCCCTTTTGGGTGTGGCCGTCGGCGCCGCCTCGGGTGCGCTCGGCGGTGCCTTGACAGATGTCGGTATAAGCGATGCCTTCATGAAGGACCTGTCCGACAGCATACAGCCGGGCAACGCAGCACTGTTCCTGCTCATTGAGGAAATGACGGCCGATAAAGTCCTGAAGCAGGTTCAGGGCTTTGGTGGCGTCGTGCTCAGGACGTCTCTCGACGAGACCAAGGAACAGCTTCTGCGCGATGCCCTTCAGCGTGCGTCGGTAGAAAATAGTGGTACGGAACCTTCAGACTAGGTGCGGTCATAGCCCCCGAGCGGCCGGCTGAGAGAGCTGCGGAAATGGTTCTGGCAGGCTCGGTGTCGTCGCGACCATGATCGGCGGTTTGCCCTCAACTGCTGTCTGCGTCCGTTCCCAATATAGGCCACTGGAGGACTATCTTGTTGAGAAATCTATCGATGGTGGCAATCAGCGCCCTGATGTTTGCAAGCTTCGAGTATTCCGCATTTGGCGCGTCGGTTGGCGCGGGCAACCCCTATCCCGTCAGCAAATACACGTGTCAGGACGGCACGCATCTGGCAGTGCGCCTCCTCGGCGATCGCGCTTCGGTATCAGTCAACGGTGCGACCCCGGTCGATCTGCCCTCCATGGGGTCAGACGGAACGACCTATTCGAACGGCCAGTGGACGCTGACCATTATACAGGGGCACCTATCGTGGGGCGTTGGCCG
>JBEBXE010000350.1:0-3808 GCA_040391705.1 Aerobium aerolatum | reverse complement strand
AGCTGCCGCAATAGGTCTGCCCGCATTTTTCCGGCGAATATCGCAATCAACAAATCAAGCAGCGCCGTGCGGTTCTGCGCGCGCAACAAATTGGTCGTGAAGCGCGCATCCTCTGCGAGGCCCTCATGACCGATGGCGCGACACAAACTCCGAAACTGGCCGTTCGTTCCGACCGCAATGACAAGCGGCCCATCCGAAGCCTCAAATACACCATACGGAACGATGGAAGGATGAGCGTTGCCACAGCGCAGTGGGTCCTCCCCTTTGAGGAGCGTCTCGAGACCGTAGTAGGAGCTGATCATGACGCCGCAATCATAGAGCGCGAGGTCGATACGCTTCCCCTTGTTTGTGCGCGTTCTTTCATAAACAGCCGCAAGAATGCCTTGCGTCGCATACATTCCCGTCATCAGATCCACGGCGGCGATGCCAAATTTCAGTGGCGGCTGGTTTGCCTCGCCATTGATCGACATCAGGCCCGACTCGCCTTGAACGACGAGATCGTAGCCCGGTCGCGCGGCTTCCGGTCCACTCCGGTCGTAGCCGGAAATTGCGCAGTAGATCAGACGCGGGTTGAGCTGCTTGAGGTCCTCGTAGCCGAGCCCGAATTTCTCCATGCCACCAGCTTTGAAATTCTCGACGACGACGTCGGCCTTTGCGCAAAGCGAACGGACGGCTTCGCGGCCTTTCTCGGTGGACAGGTCAAGAGCAATCGAGCGTTTGTTTCGATTGAAGCTGTAATAGTAAGACGTGTCCGACGGAGCGATTTGAACACCCCAATCGCGGGTATCATCGCCCCGAAGCGGGTGCTCGACCTTGATGACGTTTGCACCCAGATCGCCAAGCAACATCGTGCTGAGCGGACCTGCGAGCACGCGCGACAGATCGACAACCATCAAATCGTCCAGGGGCAATTTGTTCACAACGTTCATCCTCTTCAATGCTGGCCCGCCTTCAACGCGAGCCAGGAAGATAAGCTATCGTCCATACGAAATAGGAAAGAGCGCGCTTGCGCGCGCCCTCCCGAATCCACGATCAAAAAGACGAGGCTACCGCTCCGGCAAACCAGCCTGCTCGCGCAGAGCATAGATAGGGTCGGAAGAATCGCGGCTCCCAACCGTGCCGACGACACGCGTCCGGTTCGTCGCCCCGCGCGTGCGCGACGTGTCATAGACAACGCGCCTGTGCGCAACCTTCCAGGCCCCGTCACGCTTTTCGAACAGATCGACATAGCGCCCGAGCACTTCAACATCGATTTCGAGTGGGCGGTCGGGAAGCGGGATGCGCTGGCTGGCCATATAGTAAGTTTCAACCACGGCCGTGTTCTCATCTGAAAATTCGATGAGGCTGTTGCCCAGAAAATGCGTGGCAAAGGGAACAACTGCCTGACCCTTGCTCACCCATTCGACGAAATCGTCAGCGCTGCCACTGAACGAGCCGTGATCATCAACAGCGTCGTCATGATAAGTCGCGCGTACGCTCGCCCAGTCCCGGCGATCCACACCGCGTGCGTAGCGCGCCATGCAGTCTTGAATTTCAGCACGGGCGAGAAGTTGTTCGAGCTTATCCACTAGCGTTCTCCCTGGGTAAACCACGCCTGGTCCTGCCCGGTTTGACCAAGGCACGCCGCGCTTCTTCAAGCACTGGGGGCCTTGATCTCCCGCGGGAGGACGGTTGCTTTTCTGGACCTGTCGTCGTCGCGTCCCTTAAACCAGGGTATCCCTCATGGAATTCACGAACGACAGCAATTCATCGGTGGCGCCAGCCTGGGTCTTCTTTGGCCAGTTGGCGTCGGCGATCAGCGAGCGCCCCACCGCAATCAGATCAATTTCTCCGCGGTCGATCATCTTCGCCGCCTCAGCAATCGGCACTGGCCGAGCGACCCCGGTTCTATCGGTAAATTCCTGATCGAGTGTTATCGACCCAACGGCAATCGTCGGGAGGCCGGTAACTTTCTTGGTCCACACCGCAAGATTGGAGGCGTTTTCGGCAAACGCCGGCTCCCAGAACCTGCGTGTCGAACAATGGAAGATGTCGACACCGGCTTGCGCGATCGGCGTTAACAGGGTTTCGAGTTCTGCCGGTGATGTGACGAGCTGCGCCTGATAGTCATCCACTTTCCATTGCGAAAATCGGAAAGAGATGCAGAAATTGGGGCCGACCGCCTTGCGGCATGCGCGAACCACTTCCGCCGCAAAACGCGTGCGTGCACCCAGGTCTCCGCCCCACCCATCGGTTCGCCGGTTCGTTCTGTGCCACATGAACTGGTCGATGAGATAACCATGCGCTGCGTGGAGCTCGATCCCGTCAAACCCAACCTGCTTTGCCGCCAAAGCAGCCTCCGCAAAACTGGCAATGATCTCCTCGATTTGCCGCTCTGTCATCGGCTCCGAAACTTGCTGGCCCTTGCCGTCAAGGCCGGATGGCCCCACAAACTTGACTGACAGGTCGCCTGGCTCGTGGCGTTTGGTAATGCCGATATGCCACAGCTGCACAAAAATCCGTCCGCCGGCTTGATGAACCTCGTCGACGACATGCTTCCAACCCGCCAGCGAGCGCTCGCCATGACATTTCGGGCAGTTGATCGCATCGCCGGCCGTAGGATGGCCGATATAGGTGCCTTCGGTCACAATGAGGCCGGTGCCACCCTCAGCGCGTCGCCGATAATATTTCGCAACGTCAGGTCCGGGCACGCCACCAGGAGACGAGTACCGCCCCATCGGAGCCATCACGATCCGGTTGGGCAGCTGAAGTCCATTTGTCGCAAACGGGCTGAACAAACTCGCTGTAGCGGGCGTGGCTCCGGCTGCGCTGTGAATTAGGTCACTCATATGGATTTCTTCCCCGAAGTATTGTTCACTTGTAGGCTGCCAAACAAGGGCAGAGGCTGAAACCAGAACAGACGCGCTTTAACTTGATCAACAGAGCGACTGCCACGTGTTAAACCAGCTTCCCGAAGGCGACCGGCAACGCCGATCAAAACGATCGTTTCAATACTGAAGCCGAGATTGCCCGCGCGTCAAGTGATTTTTCAAAACGAACTTTTGATGAATGATCTTTGTGTGCGTCGTATTGATTTTGCACTGGGCCACCGACAGCAGGCATTTTCGACAACGACCTACCCCCTCCCCGACCTGAACTCCAGCCCTGACGAATTTTAGCGTTCCGGCATCCTCAAGCGGCACCCCGCGCCCCTCCTGGATCAGAAACGCCTTGCTTTCTCGACGAAATCATCACCGGTCTTTGCAAGGCGGAGACGCGCCCGTCGGGCCCACAGCCAAGCCAGCGAGCTATCAGATACCTCGCGGATAAGCTCGCATTTCTTTCCGCCATAGCGCCGACCAAACCGGCCACTCGGCAATGCCGATTGACAGCGGGCGATAGATATTTTATTCAAACGATTGTTTTGATAACTCGATGAGCGCTTGATCTGTCGTAATTCATGCGTTGAAACGACCGATTTGGTCGGGTGAGCGGCAGCGGTCGGGGGGATTGCCCCAGTCAGAGGCAATCCTGATCGCCGCGTTGCACTACCCGTCCGAAGTCATCGACTGAATACGATCGATACCGTTCGGTTTCCGCATCAGCCGAGTTCGGCATATCTATGGAAATGCATGTGATGGACATTGGTATTCATCTTGAAGAAGGCGATCCGGCTGCCGATGGGCGGTTGTTTCGCCGTTGCCTGGGACAGTTCGGTACCGGCGTCGCGATCATCACCACGCATCATGACGGCCAAAGCGCAGGCGTGACCGTGAATTCCGTGGCTTCGGTGTCTCTCGATCCACCGCTGGTTCTGTGGTCGATCGCC
>JBEBXE010000349.1:0-3809 GCA_040391705.1 Aerobium aerolatum | reverse complement strand
GAGAGGTCGGCGGGTTCGGCGATGGTGAGCAGGGCCTGGCGCGCGGCGGCTTGGCGGGTTGGCTCCAGTGCACGCCACGAGCGCAGGGCGGTGGCCAGTCGGGCGGCGACCTGCGGGTTACGGCGCTCGACGTCGAGCACCGTTTGCGCAAACAGCCGGTAGCCTTCGCCGTCGGCGCGATGGAAGCCGGTCTGGTTCATCGTCGAGAAGGTGCCGATGAGAGCGCGGACCCGGTTGGGGTTGCCGAGCGAGAAGCCCGGATGCTGCATCAGCGACCGCACGACGTCGACAGCGTCGGCCCCAGGCGTCGTCGCCTGGATCTGGTACCATTTGTCGAGAACGAGCGGGTCGTCGCCGTAGGTGGCCTCAAAAGCGGCAAGGGCGGCTGTTGTGTCGGCATGCCCGGTGAAGCGATGCGCCAGCACCGTCAGGGCGGCGGCCTTGTCGGTCATGTTGGTGGCGGTGGCGAATTGTGCGGCGGCGCGTGCGGGCTCGTTGCTGGCGGCCGACAGATAGTCGAGCAGCACGTTGCGCAGCGCCCGTTTGCCGGCACTGGCGGCGTCGGGATGAAACGCACCGGGGTCGAGGCTTTCGTGAAGGGTCGCAAACAGACCGGAATTGTGGGTGGCGATCCCCGTGGTCAGCGCTTCGCGGGCGATGAAGATCGCATCGGGGTCGATATTGGCGCCGACCTCGCGGGCGATGTCGGCTTCGGCGGGCAAAGTGAGCGCCAGCGCGCGGAAGGCCGGCTCGAGGGCCTCATCGCTGGCGATCTCGCCGGCGGCGCGCACGAGGTCGGCGCTGACCTCGACTTCGGCCTGGCCACGCACGCTGCGATAGCCCTGCACCAGCGCGTCGGTGAACAGCGTGTTGAGCGCCTGCCAGCGGGCGACGAGGTCGCTGTCCTTGCGCGCCAGGAACAAGAGGTCGTCGCGTTTCTGCTCGACCGACAGCGTGATCGGCGCGGAGAACCCGCGATTGAGCGACAGCACCGGGCGTTTGGATACACCATGGAAGGTGACGGAGTGCTTGCGCTTCTTGACGTGGATGACGCCGTTGTCGACCTGCGCGCCGTCAATCTGCGTCGGCACGATGTCGTGCCCGTCATCGCCGACGAGGCCGAAGGCGAGCGGGATATGCATCAGGCGCTTGCGGCTTTCGGACGGTGTCGGCGGCACCGACTGCTCGATGTCCATCCGCAGCGTCGCGGTCTCGGGATCGTGCGAGGCGGAGACCGTCAGGTTCGGCGTGCCGGCCTGATGATACCAGAGCGCGAACTGCGACAGGTCCTGGCCGGAGGCATCCTCGAAGGCGCGGATGAAGTCCTCGATGGTGGCGGCTTCGCCGTCGTGGCGGCCGATATAGAGCTTCATGCCCTTGGCGAAGGCGTCGGCACCCAGAACCGTCCGGATCATCCGCACCACTTCCGAGCCTTTTTCGTAGACCGTCGCGGTGTAGAAATTATTGATCTCGCGATAGCGGCGCGGGCGCACCGGATGGGCCAGCGGCCCCTGATCTTCGGGGAACTGGTGGGCGCGCAACGTCCGCACCTCGGCGATGCGCTTGACGGCGCGCGAGCGCTGGTCGGCGGAAAATTCGTGATCGCGGAAAACCGTCAGGCCTTCCTTCAGGCAGAGCTGGAACCAGTCACGGCAAGTGATTCTGTTTCCTGTCCAATTGTGGAAGTATTCATGCGCGATGATCGCCTCGATATTGGCGAAGTCGGCATCGGTGGCCGTTGCCTCGTCGGCCAGCACATATTTGTCGTTGAAGATGTTGAGGCCCTTGTTTTCCATCGCCCCCATGTTGAAGTCGGAGACGGCGACGATGTTGAAAACATCCAGATCATATTCGAGGCCAAAAACCTCTTCGTCCCAGGTCATCGAGCGCTTGAGCGCATCCATGGCGTAGGTGGCGCGCGCCTGCTTGCCGTGCTCGACATAGATGCCGAGATCGACGCTGCGCCCGGAGGCGGTGACGAATGTGTCGTCGAGGACGGCGAAGTCGCCGGCGACCAGTGCAAACAGGTAGGACGGTTTCGGGAACGGATCGTGCCAGACGGCATAGTGACGGCCGGAGCCGAGATCGCCGCTGTCGACCGGGTTGCCGTTGGACAGCAGCATCGGCGCTGCGGCGCGCTCGGCCTCGATGCGCACGGTGTAGACCGACAGCACGTCGGGCCGGTCGCTGAAATAGGTGATGCGGCGAAAGCCTTCCGGCTCGCACTGGGTGCAGTAGACGCCGTTTGAGCGGTAGAGACCCATCAGGGTGCTGTTGTGCGACGGGTCGATCCGGGTGACGACGGTCAGCGTGAAGCGATCGGCAGCGGGCGGGCTTTTGATCGTCAGCTTCTGCGAGTTGGCTTCGAACGCCGAGGCGTCCAGTTGCGTGCCGTCGATGTCGACGCGGACAAGGACGAGTTCATCGCCATCGAGCGTCAGCGGGGTGCCCGGCGCGACGGTGGCGCGCCGCTCGATGACAAGCTCGGCCGTGACGATGGTCGCCTCTGGCGACAGCACGAAGGAGAGTTTCGTTTCGGGGATCAGATAGTCGCTCGGCCGATAATCCTCGATCTTGAAGATATGGCCCGTGTCCTTGCGCATTCGCTCTCGTTCCTGTCGCCGGGCATGAGGCCCTGAATCTGTTGACTGCCATCGTCTTACATGATCCGCCATCCGGACAAAACCACTGGCTGGACCAACGTTGCCAATGTGCACGAGGCCACAGCCGTGGCGTACGGAGATTCCACTTTTCAGCCGGATGATCTATGACATTGGAAACGACATCTTTACGCCTTGGGGGAGATGGTCGTGGGAACTGGATTTTTGCTGAAACGACCTTGCCGACCGCTGGTGGCAGCAGATTGCGCAACTGGCGACTTTCGTAAATGAGAACGCGGTGACTTCTTCCTCAGTCGTTTCGGGCAATGCCTTGCGCGGTATTGGCTTCAAGGTCGCGTCGGTCGCGATCTTCGTCGGCATGTCGGCGAGCATCAAGGCCGCTGGCCAGGTGCCCGCAGGGCAGATCGTCTTCTTCCGCTCCCTCTTTGCGATTCTTCCGATCGTGGTGATGCTCGCCTGGCGTCATGAGCTGAGATTTGCACTGAAGACGGCGCATCCGTGGGGACATGTCTTGCGCGGGGTGGTCGGGGTCACCTCGATGGGGCTGAGCTTCTTTGCGCTGACGCGACTGCCGCTGACCGACGCGATCACGCTGAACTATGCGCAGCCGTTGCTCGTGGTGGTGTTTAGCGCGGTCTTCCTGCACGAAGCCATCCGCCTGTATCGCTGGTCGGCCGTTATCGTCGGCCTGATCGGGGTGGTGACGATCTCGTGGCCGAAGCTGACATTGTTCGGGGCGGAAGACCCGATGAGCGTCGACCTGGCGGTGGGCGTGGCGGCGGCGCTGATTGCGGCTGCCCTGTCGGCGGTCGCGCTGCTGCTGGTGCGCCGGCTGGTTCACACCGAAAAGACCGCGACGATTGTGTTGTGGTTCTCGCTCACCGCGTCGATCGTCGGGCTCTGCACCGTACCGTTCGGATGGGTCGGCCTCTCCGTCCAGCAGGCGGCGTTTCTGATCGCGGCGGGAATCTGTGGCGGGGTGGCGCAGATCCTGATGACGGAAAGCTACCGGCACGCCGAGGCATCGACGGTTGCGCCGTTCGAGTACACGTCGATGATCCTTGGCATCGTCGTCGGCTATTGGGCGTTTGGCGATCTGCCGACGGCGCACACGCTGGTCGGCGGGATGATCGTCGTCGGGGCAGGGCTGTTCATCATCTGGCGCGAGCGCCAGCTTGGCCTCGAGCG
>JBEBXE010000348.1:0-3814 GCA_040391705.1 Aerobium aerolatum | reverse complement strand
CTTAGAGGCCGAGTGCCGTCTTCACGGCTGCAGCACCGTCGTCGCCGTCGAACGTCGTCACGCCGGCAAGCCAGGGCCCGAGGCTGTCGGGATTGGCTTTCAGCCATGCGGTGGCGGCTGTGTTCGGGTCTTCGCTGTCATCAAGGATGGCGCCCATGATCTCGTTTTCCATTTCGAGGGAAAAGACGAGATTGGTCAGGAACTTGCCGAGGTTGGGGCATTCCTGCGCGAAGCCCTTGCGCACGTTGGTGTGGACGGTGGCGCCGCCATAGTTGGGGCCGAAGACGTCATCGCCGCCGTCGAGATAGGCCATCTCGATATTGGCGTTCATCGGATGCGGCTCCCAGCCGAGGAACACCATGTTCTGGTTGGTGCGTGCGCCGCGCATCACGGCGGACAGCATGCCGGCTTCCGAGCTTTCGACCAGTTCAAAGCCGCCGAGGTCGAACTGGTTGGCCGCGATCATGTCGAGGATCAAGCGGTTGCCGTCATTGCCCGGCTCGATGCCGTAGATCTTGCCTTCGAGCTTGTCCTTGAACTTGGCGATGTCGGCGAACGTCTTGAGGCCGGCGTCGAAGGTGTATTTCGGCACAGCCAGCGTATATTTCGCGCCTTCGAGATTGGTCACGATGGTTTCGACGGAGCCATCGGCGCGATAGGCCGCGATGTCGGCTTCCATCGTCGGCATCCAGTTGCCGAGAAATACGTCGATATCGCCATTCTTGAGCGAGGCGTAGGTGACCGGCACCGACAGGACCTGAACCTCCGGCTGATAGCCGAGCGCCTCGAGCAGTACCGACGCGGTCGCGGTCGTGGACGTGATGTCGGTCCAGCCGACATCGGAGAAGGTGACGCTCTGGCAGGATGCCGGGTCCGCCGCGAGCGCTGTGCCGGTGCCCAGGGCGATGGAAAGAGTGAGCGAAATCAGCAGTGATCTGCCAAGCGACATGAAACGTCTCCCATTTTTATGGCTCGTGGCGTGTTCGCCGATGATTATTGATATTGTGTTGAGCCAAACATCATTTGGAGGTGGTTTCAACCCGACTCATTGTGCTGATTGCGTCGTCGGCTTGTTTTCCAGCGGCATATGGCGTTTTTTCGTGGATGGGATGGCCGAAGCTCTCCCCTGTGCCGAAGAAAGCGGAATAATAGGCGGATGGCCAAGCTCTACTTCAATTATTCGACGATGAACGCCGGCAAATCGACCCTGCTGCTGCAGGCGTCCTACAATTATCGCGAGCGCGGGATGGAGACGCTGCTGTTCACGGCAGCACTGGATGACAGGGCAGGGGTTGGGCGCATCGCCTCAAGAATCGGCCTTCAGGCGGACGCAGAAATGTTTTCGTCCGACGACGACCTGTTCAGTCTTGTGAAGGAAGCCTGTGAACGTGGGCCGCTGCATTGCGTCTTCGTCGATGAAGCGCAGTTCCTGACCGAGGACCAGGTGTGGCAACTGGCGCGGGTTGCAGATCGGCTGTCGGTGCCGGTGATGTGCTACGGCTTGCGGACCGATTTCCAGGGCAAGCTGTTTCCGGGGTCGGAGGCGTTGCTGGCGCTGGCCGACGATTTGCGCGAGATCAGGACCCTGTGCCGCTGCGGACGCAAGGCGACGATGGTGGTGCGGCTGGGCGCGGACGGCAAGATCGTGCGCCAGGGCGCGCAGGTGGAGATTGGTGGCGAGGACAAATATGCCTCGCTGTGCCGCCGTCATTGGGAAGAAGAAATGGGACGGATGCCGCCCGAAGACATGATCGGCTTTGCCGGCTGACCCTTCACTTTGCCGCGACATTATCGACGCGACGCACAATTCCGCTGATTATGCACTTGAGCCCGGCGGTGCGCAATGCCTATAAGCATCGATGAACATACCGCTCGAGCACTCCCCTGTCAGCCCTGACATCCGTCGCTGGACCAAGCTTCTTGCCAACTACCGCTCGCCAGACCGGCGGCGGAGCGCGATGGAGTTGGCAATCACGCTGGTTGCGTTCTGCGGCCTGTGGGCGTTGTGCTGGGCGTCGGTGTATTTCAGTTTCTGGCCAGGACTGCTTTTGGCCGTGCCGGCAGCCGGCTTTTTGCTGCGGCTTTTCATGATCCAGCACGATTGCGGCCACGGATCGTTCTTCGCCCATCGCAAGAGCGACGACTGGACCGGTCGTGTCCTTGGCGTGCTGACGTTGACGCCTTATGGCTACTGGCGTCGCGCGCATGCCGTGCACCACGCAACCGCTGGCAATCTCGACGAGCGCGGCCTTGGCGATATCTCGACATTGACGGTTGCAGAGTATGCGGCCCTGTCGCGCTGGGACAAATTTGTCTACCGCCTCTATCGCAATCCCGTCGTCATGTTCGGGATCGGGCCGATCTGGGTGTTCGGGCTCAAGCAGCGCGTGCCTGCCGGCATGATGAATGAAGGCAAGGACCCGTGGATTTCGACGATGTCGACCAATGTGGCGATTGCCGTGCTGGCCGCCGTCACCATGTATTTTGTCGGTGTTGTGCCGTTCCTGCTCGTCCATCTGCCGATCGTCTTCCTGGCCGGCGTGGCGGGGATCTGGCTGTTCTACGTCCAGCATCAGTTCGAGGAAACGCACTGGTCGAACGGCGAGGACTGGGATTTCAGGCAGGCTGCACTGCATGGCGCGTCGTATTACGACCTGCCGGCGTTCCTGAACTGGCTGACCGGCTATATCGGCGTGCACCACGTGCATCATCTGTCCAGCAAGATTCCCTGCTACCGCCTGCCGGAAGTGCTGCGCGATTTCCCGGAACTGAAGGATATCGGCCGCATCAGCATCGCCGAAAGCCTCGGCTGCGTGAAGCTGTCGCTGTGGGACGAAAGCAAGCGCCGTCTCGTCTCGTTTCGCGAAGCCAGCGCAAATACCTGACCACTTGCAACTTTGAATGGCATGCGTGTCTTTTAATAGACGCGCGCGCCACATATATTCGCCATCCTGTTTGTTCGTTCCAAGGCTGGAGACTATAGCGCATGGCCACGTTGCAGAAGTTCGATGCCGAAATCGCCAAGACGCGGCAAGTCGTAGAAGACATGCGCTCGAAGATCGAGACGTCCGGCGTGATGCTGGACAAATTCGCCGAGGCTGACCGCCAGATCGGCGCCGCTGATTTCGATATCGAGAATGCGCGTATCCAGGACGTGCTGAGCCAGCAGAAGGTGATGGAAGGCAATATTGCCGATCTCATCATCGGCCTTGAGGATGCGACCAACATCTTCGGCACCGAATTCGAAAGCATGAAGAGCTATTCCGGCTGGGAAAGCTTCATCGGTATTTTTTCCGCGCAGCGTAAGCAGCGCATGCGCACCGAACGCGTGCGCAACATGTCGCTGGCCGGAAACCTCCAGGAACTGCTTGCGAAATCCGACACCATCGTCGGCATCCTCAAAGACCAGAAGAACGTCCTCGACCAGCGCTACAAGACGTCCGAGGCGAGCCTGGGCCAAGTGATCCAGCGCCGCAAGACCACCATCGAAAACCTGACCACGACCCAGAAGCGCATTGAGGAACTCAATCCGATGCTGCTGGATGTCGAAAACCGCATTGCCGCTTCGACCGACCAGACGCAGCGCACCGAGCTGGAAGGGGAGCGTTCGAAGCTGGCGACGGAATACAACCAGGCGCAGGCCAAAGAGCAGGAATTGCTGGCCGAGAGCCAGACGCTGGAACGCTACACCTCGATGTTCCAGACCTTCGTCGATTCGCTCAACAACCAGATCGCGGCGCAGAACACGCTGATCAACAAGCTGACCATCGACACCGAGCAGCGCATCGTTCTCTACAAGGCGCTGGAAGACTCG
>JBEBXE010000347.1:0-3820 GCA_040391705.1 Aerobium aerolatum | reverse complement strand
CGAGCCGTCGGGACGCGTATTGTCGACATCGAAGAAGGGGCACGCAAGCGCGTCTTTTTCGATGCAGGGGATGGGGCAGGGAAACGCTGTCCTTCAGCAAATTAATACCCAGACCCACTTATTAACTTTTGACTGGAGGTCAGAAAATGAACATTAAGAGCCTTCTTCTCGGCTCCGCAGTGGCTGCTGTCGCTGTTACCGGCGCTCGCGCTGCCGACGCTATCATCATTGCTGAGCCAGAGCCGCTGGAATACGTTCGCATCTGCGACACCTACGGCGTTGGTTACTTCTACATTCCGGGCACCGAGACCTGCTTGAAGATCGGCGGCTGGGTTCGTTACGAAATCCACAAGCGCGACGGCGTTGACGGCTGGGACAAGCGCGCACGTTCGCGCGTTGAGATCCAGGCTAAGAACGAGTCGGAACTCGGCACCGTAGCTAGCTACGTCCGTTACGACATGCGTCACCAGAGCTGGAACGGCTTCTCGACCAACTTCCAGTACTCCCTGGGCGTCGGCGGTCTGGAAATGGGTTTCCGTGACTCGACCTACACGCGTTGGTTCGGCTACGGCGGCTTCACCGATGACGGCGACGTCTACGGCTTCAACGAAAACCATTACATCAGCTACACCTTCGCTGGTGACGGCTTCACCGGTTTCGTGTCGCTCGACCACGACAACAACCTGAACTACATGCCTGACCTCGCAGCCGGCGTCGGCGGCAAGTTCGGCAACATCGAAGCTCTCGCAACCGTTGGTTACGACGAAAGCATCGAGTCGGTTGCTCTGCGCGGCAAGTTGACTGCTGATTTCTCCGGCGTGAAGGCTCGTCTTGCTGGTTTCTACGCAAGCCGTACCAACCACGGTGCAAACCGCTACTGGAACTACATGACGTCTGACGGCACGCTTGCCGAGTGGTCGATCATGGGTAGCATCCAGGCTCCGATTGCTGAGCGTACCTCGGTTGCTGTCGACGCACAGTACTTCGACGGCGGCGACTGGCGCTTCGTGGGTAACGTCAACCACCAGATCACGACCGGCCTGTCCGCTCTTCTGGAAGTTGGTCACACCCTCAACCACGCCCAGGGCGTGGACGATGCAACCTGGGGCTTCCTGCGCTTCCAGCGTTCGTTCTAATCGGCTGATTAGCTGATTTGAGGAAAAGCCCGGCGTTTCGCCGGGCTTTTTCTTTTTTGGTGAAGCTCGCACGGCACCCATCGCCTGCTTGAGCGCACGGAAAAGATCTCCCTTGCGTCCCTTCGGATGCAAACAGGCAGATCTCGCTCTGTTGAGCGCATCGGACATCCCGAATGACGGGTTTAATGTCCGGCCAGATTATCCGGAAATTACAGTGATAGACGTTGGCAGGGATTAACCTTGGCCACGCTCCGCTATTCTCTCGGGAAAGTTGGGCGCGTGCTAAACCAGCCGCTGCCTTCAACCCAGAGGAAGGGGCGGCGTTGCGGATAGGCACAAAATATGTCGGGGGAGGTGCGCATTGCGCAGGGGCGGCAAGCGACGACCGTCAGCTTGCCTTTATGTCGGGGCCACGCGGGTAAAAGCTCGAGCCCAACAGGGCTCGAGACTGGATGTTTGCGTTAGCGCCGTCCGTGAATCAGGTCGGTGGTGATGTCGATGCTGCCGGTAAGCCGCATCTTGTAGACCTGATAGTTCTCCATCACGCGCTGGACATAGCTTCTGGTCTCGGTGAACGGAATCCGTTCGATCCAGTCGACCACTGCGTCGATGTTCTTGCCACGTGGATCGCCATAGCGATCGATCCATTGCTGCGCGCGAGTCGGGCCGGCGTTGTAGCCGGCAAAGGTGAGAATGTAGGAGCCGTTGAAACGCGACAATTGTTCGTCGAGGTAATGCGAGCCGAGCGTCGCGTTATAAGCGGCATCGGTGGTCAGGCGGCCCGGTGAATAGCTCATGCCCGCCTTGCGCGCCATGTCCTTTGCGGTGCCGGGCATCAACTGCAGCAATCCCAAAGCGCCAACACCGGATTTAGCCGAGATGTTGAATTCGCTTTCCTGACGCGCGATCGAATAGGCCAACGCCTTGCCGGCACCGGAAATGTTGGCGTTCGACGGAATGGCGCCGACGGGATGTGCCAGCGCGCCGACGTTCAGTCCGCGATTGGCCGCCCACTTGCCGACCCGCAGGGCGAGGAAATGGTTGTTCTGGCGCTCGGCCATCACCGCAAGCAGCGCCAGTTCGCCGACGCTGGTCAATTCCTGCGCCAACCCACGGTAAAGACTGTCGGCACGACGCGCATGGCCTGCCTGCTCCAGACGACGAATCGCCTGCACCGCCTGCCGGTTGTCGAAGCTGCGCCGGTCCGAATCGCTGGGGGCGGGGAAACCGGCCGGGATCGTCTTGCGCCCCAGCTTTTCAGCGGCCAACTGGCCGTAGAAAGCCGTGCCATAGGCGGCGGCGCGCTCGTAATACTGGCGGGCGTTGCCAGGCCCGCCGGCGTCAGCAGCGCGGCCGAGCCAGTAATAGGCGCGCGACAGCGAGATCGGGCCATCGGCGATTTCGGCAATACGCGCGAAATGCCGTGCGCCGGTGCGTGCATCACCCTGTCCGCGAAACGCGTACCAGCCGGCGTGGAATTCGGCATCCACCGCCATCGACGGGCTTTCGGCGGCATGGGCTGCGGCGAGCTTGTAGGCGGTTGCTGCGTCGCCGAGGTCAAGCAGTTCGCGCGACAGCACCCGGCGCTCAACCCACCATTGATCGGGATCGACCAGCGTTGCCGCGTCCTTGGGAGCTTTCAGCATCACGGCGGCTGCTTCGCGATGCTTTTCGCTGCGGCGCAACTGACGGGACTGCGCAAACAGGAACGCTGCGCCGCGCTGTGCCTTGGGCACGGCGTTCATCAGGCTGTTGGCGTTCTTCTCGTTGCGGGTGACGGCGGCAAAGGCCTTGGCCAGTTCACGTGCGCCAGCCAGGCCTGCAACGCGTTCCGCAGAAGAGAGGCGGTCGTTGTAGAGCATCCGCTCCATGCGGAAGCGATGGTCGGCAGTCGGGATGATCTTGCCGAACTCGCGAATGATGGCCTGTTCCTCGGCGGCTTCAAGGCGTGCTGTCCGCCAGAACGGCGAAAGCACCGCGCGGGCGGCTTGCGGATTGCCGACAGCCGCATGCGAGCGGGCCAGCACGATGGCGCCCTCGATTGTCTGCGGCTTGGAGTTGGCGAACGCAGCCAGCGCGACGCGCGGGCCGACATTCTCCTTGAACATGGCGCGTTCGGAATTGGCGCGCAGTGTCGCCATGCCGGGCCAGCCGGCAAGCACGCTGGCGGCTTCGGCGATTTCGCTGCTCGGCACGGCGCTGTTGCCGGAAATGGCGATCGCCCATGTCAGGATCTGGCGGTCGAGCGAATTGCGCGCGAGGCCGTCCCGCACCTGTCGCGCGCGCGACATGTTGCCGGAAGAGACGGCGTCGAGGCCGTTCTTCAGCTGTGCAATGCTGCCGCCGGCAATCAGGTTGATCGGGTTCGCTGCCATGGCTGGCGCGGCAAAGGCGGACACCGAGCCGGTGGTGATCACCTTGTCGATGGCCAGCATTCCAGCTGCTGCGGTGTGCGGACGATCGAACGGGATCGGGCCACTGCTGGGCAGCGCAACGTCGCCCAGCGCGAGGCCAGGCGACAAAAGGAGCGTCAGGCCTGCAAGTGAGGCGCGGGCGCGGGTCTTACCTTCCATGAGACGTCTATCCCTGTTCCATACAGCTTACATGGTGGATGGGCATTCGGCGACCCTACACGCGGCGGGTGAAGACAACGTAAACGAAAGGTTAGCGCTAGCCTGCGCATT
>JBEBXE010000346.1:0-3826 GCA_040391705.1 Aerobium aerolatum | reverse complement strand
CGGCCGCGGCCATCGCCACGCTCGACACCTACAAGGAAGAGGGCCTGCTGACCCGCGGCGCGGAACTCGCACCTTACTGGGAAGACGCGCTGCATTCGCTCAAGGATGCGCCGCACGTCATCGATATCCGTAATATCGGTCTCGTCGGTGCGATCGAACTGCGGTCGATCGACGGCCAGCCGTCCAAGCGCGCGTTCTCGGCTTTCGTCAAGGCGTTCGAAAAGGGCGTGCTGATCCGCACCACCGGTGACATCATCGCGCTGTCGCCGCCGTTGATTGTGGAAAAGAAGCAGATCGACGAGATTGTCGACTGCGTCCGTGACGTATTGAATGCAATAGACTGATTATTGCCAATGAGGGGCCGGAGACAATCGTCACCGGCCCTTCCTGTAACCGACCAACGAAGGACTGCATTCATGGCCGCACCCGGCGAAAACCTGCGCATCAACCCAGATCGGCTGTGGGACTCCCTGATGGAGATGGCCCTGATCGGACCGGGCGTCGCAGGCGGCAACAATCGCCAGACCCTGACCGACGCGGACGGCGAGGGCCGCCATCTGTTCAAGGCATGGTGTGAAAAGGCTGGCATGAGCGTCGGCGTCGACAAGATGGGCACGATGTTTGCCCGTCGCGAAGGCACCGATCCGTCGCTGCCGCCCGTCTATGTCGGCTCGCATCTCGATACCCAGCCGACCGGCGGCAAGTTTGACGGCGTGCTCGGCGTTCTGGGCGGGCTGGAAGTTATCCGCACCCTCAACGATCTCGGCATCAAGACGAAGCATCCGATCGTCGTCACCAACTGGACCAACGAGGAAGGCACCCGCTTTGCGCCCGCCATGCTGGCGTCCGGCGTGTTTGCCGGCGAGCACGACCTCGACTGGGCCTATGACCGCACCGACGCCAAGGGCAAGCGCTTCGGCGACGAACTCGAGCGCATCGGCTGGAAGGGCGACGAGGAAGTCGGCAACCGGCCGATCAAGGCGTTCTTCGAACTGCACATCGAGCAGGGCCCGATCCTTGAGGACGAAGGCATCGACATCGGCGTCGTCACCCACGGCCAGGGGCTGTGGTGGCTGCAGGTGACGCTGACCGGCAACGACGCGCACACGGGCTCGACCCCGATGTACAAGCGCCGCAATGCCGGTCTGGGTCTCGCCCGCGTCACCGAACTGGTGCACGAAGTGGCGATGGACTATCAGCCCGACGCCGTCGGCGCGATCGGCCATATCGAGGTCTATCCGAATTCGCGTAACGTCATTCCGGGCGAAGTCGTGTTCACCATCGACATCCGCTCGCCCAATCCTGAAGTGCTCAACGAGATGCGCGAGCGCATCGAGCATGGCATCGACCTGATCTGCGACGCGCTGGGCATCGGTTTCGACATCGAGCCGGTCGGCCATTTCGAACCCGTCACCTTCGACGAGAATTGCGTCAAGGCGATCCGCGATGCCGCGCAGCGTCTGGGCTATTCGCACCGCGATATCATCTCGGGCGCTGGCCACGACGCCTGCTGGATCAACCGGATCGCGCCGACGGCGATGGTCATGTGTCCATGCGTCGACGGCCTGTCGCACAACGAGGCCGAGGAAATTTCCAAGGAATGGGCTGGGGCCGGCGCCGACGTCTTGTTCCACGCCGTGGTGGAGACGGCGGAGATCGTGGAGTGATCTGACGCGCCTGAAATTAGCTGAAGCCGCTCACAAGAAGCGGTTCGCAAGAATGGGGAACTGACATCATGACCAAAGTCATCAAGAACGGCACGATCGTGACCGCCGACCGCTCCTACAAGGCGGATGTGCTGATCGATGGCGGCAAGATTGTCGCCATCGGGGCCAATCTGACGGGCGATCAGGAATACGACGCCACCGGCTGCTATGTCATGCCGGGCGGCATCGACCCGCACACCCATCTGGAAATGCCCTTCATGGGCACCTATTCCGCCGACGATTTCGAGAGCGGCACCCGTGCCGCCCTTGCCGGCGGCACGACGATGGTGGTCGATTTCTGCCTGCCGTCGCCGGGGCAATCGCTGCTTGAGGCGATGCAGATGTGGGACAACAAATCCACCAAGGCCTGCACCGACTATTCCTTCCACATGGCGATCACCTGGTGGGGCGAGCAGGTGTTCAACGAGATGCCGGAAGTGGTGGCGCGCGGCATCACCACGTTCAAGCACTTCATGGCCTACAAGGGCGCGCTGATGGTCGACGACGACGAGATGTTCTCGTCGTTCCAGCGCTGCGCCGAGCTTGGCGCGCTGCCGCTGGTGCATGCCGAAAACGGCGACGTCGTCGCGCAATTGTCGGCCAAGCTTCTGGCCGAAGGCAATAACGGCCCGGAAGGCCACGCCTATTCCCGCCCGCCGGAAGTCGAAGGCGAGGCGACCAACCGCGCCATCATGATCGCCGACATGGCCGGCGTGCCGCTCTATGTCGTGCACACCTCGTGCGAGCAGAGCCACGAAGCGATCCGTCGCGCCCGCCAGAAGGGCATGCGCGTCTTCGGCGAGCCGCTGATCCAGCATCTGGTGCTCGATGAAAGCGAGTATTTCGACAAGGATTGGGACCACGCGGCGCGCCGGGTGATGAGCCCGCCGTTCCGCAACAAGCAGCATCAGGATTCGCTGTGGGCGGGGTTGTCGTCCGGCTCGCTGCAATGCGTCGCGACCGACCATTGCGCCTTCACCAGCGACCAGAAACGCACCGGCGTCGGCGATTTCACCAAGATTCCCAACGGCACCGGCGGTCTCGAAGACCGTCTTCCCGTGCTGTGGACCTACGGCGTCAACACCGGCCGTCTCACCATGAACGAGTTCGTTGCGGTGACCTCGACCAACATCGCCAAGATTTTGAACATGTACCCGAAGAAGGGCGCGATCCTCGAAGGCTCCGACGCCGACATCATCGTCTGGGACCCCGAGCGCTCCAAGACGATTTCGGCCAAAACGCAGCAGTCGGTCATCGACTACAACGTTTTTGAAGGCATCGAGGTCAAGGGCCTGCCGCGCCACGTGTTCACGCGCGGCGAGGCGGCGGTCGAGGACGGCAAGGTTCAGGCCACGCCGGGTCACGGCCAGTTCGTCGCCCGCGAGCCGCACATGGCGGTCAACAAGGCGCTGTCGACGTGGAAGCAGGTGGTTGCGCCGCGTAAGGTGGAACGCACCGGCATTCCGGCAACAGGTGTGTGACCGTCCAGATGAACGCACTTGCCAGCCAGATAAAGCCAGCATCCACAGTTTCAACCTCAGTCGTCGAGGCGCACGGCCTCGGCCTTACATTCGAAACCAATGACGGCCCGGTTCACGCGCTGTCCAACGTCAACCTCACCATCGACAAGGGCGACTTCGTCTCCTTCATCGGCCCGTCCGGCTGCGGCAAGACGACGTTCCTGCGCACCATCGCCGATCTCGAACAGCCGACTGCGGGAACGCTGACGGTCAACGGCATGACCCCGCGCCAGGCGCGCGAGGTCAGGGCGTATGGCTATGTGTTCCAGGCCGCCGCCCTGCTGCCGTGGCGCACCATCGAGCGCAACGTCGCTCTGCCGCTGGAGGTGATGGGCTTTTCCCGCACCGACATCGCCGAGCGCATCCACCGCACGCTCGAACTGGTCAATCTCACCGGTTTCGAGAAGAAGTTCCCGTGGCAGCTGTCCGGCGGCATGCAGCAACGCGCCTCGATTGCGCGCGCGCTGGCCTTTGATGCCGACCTGCTGCTGATGGACGAACCGTTCGGCGCGCTCGACGAGATCGTCCGCGACCACCTCAACGGCCAGCTTCTGGAGTTGTGGGCGCGAACCTCGAAGACGATCTGCTTCGTCACCCACT
>JBEBXE010000345.1:0-3836 GCA_040391705.1 Aerobium aerolatum | reverse complement strand
GCTTCCGAGAAGTGGTAGATGTCGTCGATCAACTCGTCGAACTCGTTGACGCCGGCGATCGAATAGCCCTGACCGCCGCCAATGGCGCGGCCGGAGCGTCCGACCGGCGGCTCCAGCGGATAGTCGGGGTCCGGGTTCTTGCGCACCAGATAGAACTCGATCTCGGGCGCCACCACCGGGCGCAGGCCGCGCTCGGCATAGGCGGCGACGATGCGGCGCAGCACGTTGCGCGGCGTGAATTCGATCGAGCGGCCATCCTGATGGACGAGATCGCAGATCACCTGCGCGGTCGGGTCGCTCTCCCATGGCACCACCGACAGCGTCGACAGGTCGGGTGCCAGCTTGAGGTCGCCGTCATCCTCCGGATAGACGAAGCCGTTGCCGTCTTCCGGATAGCCGCCGGAAATGGTGGCCATGAACACGGCCGACGGCAGCGCCAGCGAGGTGTTGGAGGTGAATTTCTTCGACGGCATCATCTTGCCGCGGGCAACGCCGGCCTGGTCCGGCGTGATGCACTCGATATCCTCGATCCCGCGCGACTCCAGCCATGCGGTTGCTTCCTTCCAGTCGGCAACGCCGCGCAGGCTCTGAAGAAACGCAGGCGTGCGCATGCGAGCGCCTCGACCTGTGGAACGGGCTTCCTTTTTGGGGGCAGGCATCAATCACCAATTTTGCGTTGTGTCAGGCAAGTATAGACGTGGGCGGCGAACGAAGGGAAGAGGCCGCCGCACGATGCAGCCGGGAGAACGCGACGCAGGGCGCTGTTATCGCCGCTGGTCGACCAGTTCCTGGAGCAGCGGTTGCAGCCGGTCGGGGTTGATCGGTTTCATCACCACGGCGTCGATGGTGTCGCCATGCAGCGATTCGACATCCGTCGCATTTGTGTTGGACAGCAGAATGACGATCGGCAGGCGACCGTCTGACGCCAGCCGCTGTGCCGCCAGCGTCTCCATCACGATATCGCAATCGCTGTTGTCGGCGCCGCCATCGAGAACCACGGTTCCCGGTCTGTGCGACACAAGCACCGACCCGGCGCCGTCGGGGGTTTCGGCCAGCACCTTCAGCCCGGCGCGCTCGGCAATCTTGCCGACGACGATATGATTGACGCGTGACGTCCCCACCACCATCAGCAGGCCGAGGCTGGCGTCGGCAGGGCGAGGGCGTGCGTGCTCGGGCACGGCGCCGTCAAAAATCGAATCCGGCATGAGGCACCTACCGATGGTTGAAACAGACGCAGCAAGATTTGAATGAATAGTTTTCAGTATATTCGCGCTGCGGAGTCAAGAGGCGGCGGCCGAGAAGGCGATTTCACCGGGAAAGAAAGCAAATAACGTTTCAGGCGGCGCATTGCTGCGCCGCCTGGTGTCTTCGGTTGGCTTTTTACTTGCGGTCAGGCCGCGTTTTTGGACTGGGTCACAATCACCGGTGTCAACAGGTCGCCCCAGTTTCCGTCGCCGCCATGGTGACGGGCCGAGCGAACGAGTTCCACCGATACGCCTGCTTCCACCGCTTTCATGACCGACTGGTTGAGACGGTGCAGGTCGTTGGCCAACATGCGGATCATGGCCTGCTGGTCGTCATTCATGGCCGAAGCCTGTTCCTCGGCACGTTCCTTCACGTGGGTCTTGGGCGTCATGATTGTTCTCCTTGGGGTGTCCCTGGGGTGTGCTATTCCGCCGCCGGGCGGAACTGTTCGGTTTCCGTCGATTCCTTCATCGCCGTGGTCGAGGACTGGCCGCCGGTGATCGCCAGCGACACGGCGTCGAAATAGCCGGTGCCGACTTCACGCTGATGCTTGGTGGCGGTGTAGCCGTTGGCTTCCGAAGCGAATTCGGCTTCCTGCAGCTCCGAATAGGCCGCCATCTGGCGGTCCTTGTAGCCGCGCGCCAGTTCGAACATGCCGTAGTTGAGCTGGTGGAACCCGGCCAGCGTGATGAACTGGAACTTGTAGCCCATCGCACCCAGTTCGCGCTGGAACTTGGCGATTGTCGCGTCGTCGAGGTTCTGCTTCCAGTTGAACGACGGCGAGCAGTTGTAGGCCAGCATCTTGCCCGGATGCACCTTGTGGACGGCTTCGGCGAAATGACGCGCCTGGGCGAGGTCCGGCTTGCCGGTTTCCATCCAGATCAGGTCGCAATGCGGTGCGTAGGCAATCGCACGGGCGATGCACGGGTCCATGCCGTTCTTCACCTGGTAGAAGCCTTCGACCGTGCGGCCGGCAGCGTGGTCGACGAAGGGCTGGTCGCGCTCGTCGATGTCCGAGGTCAACAGCTTGGCAGCTTCGGCGTCGGTGCGGGCGATGATCAGCGACGGCACGCCCATGACGTCGGCGGCGAGGCGCGCGGCGTTGAGGTTGCGGATATGCGCCGCCGTCGGGATCAGAACCTTGCCGCCGAGATGGCCGCACTTCTTTTCCGAGGCCAGCTGGTCTTCGAAGTGGACGCCTGCAGCGCCGGCTTCGATGAACGCCTTCATCAGCTCGAATGCGTTGAGCGGGCCGCCAAAGCCGGCTTCGGCGTCGGCAACGATCGGCGCAAACCAGGTCTCGACCGACAGGCCCTTGCCTTCGGAAACTTCGATCTGGTCGGCGCGCTGCAAGGTGCGGTTGATGCGCTTGGCCAGTTCAGGCGCGGCGTTGGCCGGGTAGAGCGACTGGTCCGGGTACATCGCCGAGGCGGTGTTGGCGTCGGCGGCAACCTGCCAGCCCGACAGGTAGATCGCCTTGAGGCCGGCGCGCACCATCTGCATCGCCTGGTTGCCCGACAGCGCGCCGAGCGCGTTGACGAAATCGTCTTCCTTGACGAGCTGCCACAGGCGGTTCGCGCCGTTTTCGGCCAGCGTGTACTTGATGTCGACCGAGCCGCGCAGGCGCTTTACATCCTCGACGGAGTAGGGGCGCTCGATGCCATCGAAACGGCCCTTGGGTGCGTTCGGGACGAGGTTGTAAAAATCGGTCATGTCGAACTCCGGCTGTAAAAAACTGTCTCTCAGGCACAGTCATTTGTGTGCGCTGCCTGTGACTGGATTTACATTGCGGCTGCGAACTAGGCGAGAAAATAGCCGAAAACCGTGTAATTATTCGAGTGAACCAGTCTTGAGTTTGACAGGGCATGCTTGTAAAATTGTCACAATTGTAAAAGCAGACTTCATGTCCGGTTTTGTAAAAGACCGTCAAAGGGCAGGCGAATGGCCGAACAGAAGATCTTTGCCGGGCCGCGCATCCGGCGCATCCGCAACGCCAGGGGGCTGACCCAGACGGCGATGGCCGAAGGGCTGGGGATCTCGCCGTCCTATCTCAACCTGATCGAACGCAACCAGCGGCCGCTGACCGTCCAGCTGATCCTCAAGCTGTCGTCGGTTTACGACGTCGAGCCGGAACAGCTGCACGGCGAGGCGGGCGGCTCGATCGCTGCCCTGCGCGAGGTGTTTGCCGATCCGCTGCTGGTCGGCGAACTGCCGGGCGAGCAGGAGCTGATCGAAGTGGCCGAAGCCGCACCCAACGCATCGGCGGCGATGGTGAAGCTGTTTCGCGCCTATCGCGAGCAGGCCGAGCGCCTGTCGGACTTGTCCGAGATGCTGGTGCGCGAGGGGCGGGCGACGTCGATCTCGTCCGCGCGGCTGCCGGCCGACGAGGTGCGCGAGACGTTCGAGCGCCGCGCCAATCATTTTGCCGCGATCGAGGAAGAGGCCGACGCCTTCGTCAAACTGCTGCAACCCGGCGACGACCTCTATGGCGCGCTGAAAGAATGGTTGCGCAAGGAATACGGCATCGTCGTCAAGGTGCTGCCGGTGGCGACGATGCCGAACTGGCGCCGACGCTACGACCGCCACTCGCA
>JBEBXE010000344.1:0-3852 GCA_040391705.1 Aerobium aerolatum | reverse complement strand
CGCGCCGCAAACAGCGCCACGAGAATTTGCGACCACACCGGCCCAGTCTGAACGGCAACAGCCAGTGGCGTGCCGGCCAGAATGTCGCCCGCCAGCGGCACCAGGATCGCGGTTGCCCCAGCACCTGTCGCCGCCAGACGCACAAGCAGCTGGAACCGCCGGTCCGCCGCCGGCAGAACCGCCGCGACCACCAGCGCGCCCAGAAGCAGCCCGCAAAGGACAAGGAAGCGAAAACTCTGTCCCGTGACGTGAACGGCGCAGTAGATCGCGAACACCACGATAAGACACAGCAGATAGGCGCGCAGCCGACCCGTGTCGGCGATCGGCTGCATGCCCATGGCTTCTCGTCTCAAAACGGGTGCGGGAATTTCGGTCATTCGGCGGCAGTGAGTTGGCCTTGCTGTGCCATCTTGATCCGCTCCAGCGGCTGGATGTTCGCGTTCGGCGTCAGCTCCTGGTAGGATAGGACGGCAAGGCCCGGGAAATCGCGCTCGACGATCTTGCGCATGAAGCGCCTGATATCCATCGGCGCGAGGATGACCGGCATAGCACCGGTTGCTGCACCCTCGCGGGTGCCCACCACGCTCTTGATGCTGGCGACCAGTTCGCGATGCACGTCAGGCGACAGCGCCAGATAGGACGCGCCACTGGTCTGGCGGATTGCGCCACGCACCGCGTCTTCGATCTCCTTGGAAACCAGATAGGCCGGAAGGATGTTCTGCCCGCCGGAAAACTTGTGAGTGATGTAGCGGCTCAGCGCACCGCGTACATGTTCCGACAGCATGATCGCGTCTTTCTCGCGCTGCCCCCAGGTGACGAGCGCTTCCAGAACCGTGCGCAGATCGCGGATCGAGATTTCCTCGCTGACGAGGCGTTGCAGGACGTCGGTGATGGTGGTGATCGGCAGCAGGCGCGTCACCTCACGCACCAGCTCGGCAAAGTTCTTCTGCATCTGGTTGATGAGGAACATCGTCTCCTGAACACCGATGAAATCCGGGGCATGCGCTTTCAGGATGTGGGCCAGATGATAGGTCAGCATGCTCGACAGGGTCATCACCTGCATGCCTGCCTTCTCCAGCACAGGCAGGTGCTTGGTCGACACCCACAGGCTCGGCGTGTTCGGCAGGAAGTCCTGTCCGCGTTCATACGGAATGTTGAACATCGCCAGATTGCTCTCGGTCTCCCGCACGATGACGAAGCCCGGACGCGCGAGACCGGCCGCGACCGGAATCTCGTTGACCAGAATGCGATATTCGCCGTCCTTGAGATTGTCGTTGAGGCGCAGATGAATGCCGGGAAACGGAACGCCGAGATCGAAATACAGCGCGCGCCGCACGCGGGCGACCTCGCGGTCGAGCTTGTCGGGGCGGATCGAATTACGCACGGTTGACGCGATGTCGACGATCAACGGCACTGTCAGGGCAAAGTTGACAGGGTCGATCGGGCTGGTGTCTTCCCGGTCATCCGGCATCGTCGGCGGTGTCGACATCCCGGCGAGATCGCTGGCCAGCGACGGCATTTCCGTCGATCTGCGCGTGGCGGTCTTGCGTGTCTCCTTGCGCGCCAGGAAATAGCCGCCCGCGCCGACCAGAACCGCCAGGACCAGAAAAACGTGCCAGGGAAAGCCCGGCACGATCGCGAAAATCAGCAGAATGGCGGAGGTGACCATCAACGCCTTGGGCTGGTTGATGAGCTGTCTTGCAATATCGCTGCCGAGGTCGCCATTGTCGTCCGAGGCAACGCGGGTGACGATGAAGCCTGCGGTGATCGAGACGAACAGCGCCGGGATCTGCGAGATCAGCCCGTCGCCGATCGACAGCAGGGCGTAGAGGCTCAGCGCCTCGCCAGCCTCCAGCCCGCGCTGGAACACGCCGATGCTGATGCCGCCGATCAGGTTGACGAAGATGATGATGATGCTGGCGATGGCGTCGCCTTTGACGAACTTCATCGCGCCGTCCATGGCGCCGTAGAGCTGGCTTTCCTGCTCCAGCTTGTTGCGGCGGCGCTTGGCTTCGTCGAGCTCGATCATGCCGGCGCGCATGTCGGAATCGATCGACATCTGCTTACCCGGCATCGAGTCGAGCGAGAACCGCGCCGACACTTCGGCGACGCGCTCCGACCCCTTGGTGATGACGAGGAAGTTGACGATGGTCAGGATGAGAAAGATCACCATGCCGACGACCAGATTGCCGCCAACGACGAACTTGCCGAAGGTCTCGACGATGTGGCCGGCATCGCCCTGCAGAAGAATGAGCCGCGTCGTCGTGATCGACAGCGCCAGACGAAACAGCGTGCTGAGCAGCAGGATCGACGGAAACGCCGACAGCTGGGTGACGTCGGTCAGATAGACCGCTGCCATCAGCAGGATGACGGTCAGCATCAAATTGACCGCGATCAGGGCATCGACCAGCGCGGTCGGCAGCGGCAGGATCATCATGAAGATGATGCTGACCAGCAGGACCGCCAGCAACAGGTCGTTTCGCTTGGACAGGGCGATCAGAAAACGCTGCATACAATTCCTTTTGACCGTCCCTGCAAACGCGGGGAGCGGGTCTAGATGTCCACGCGGAAGCGATTGGCGATGGTCAGTGCGCTCGGAATGCTCTGGTCGGCATCCGACATCGATCCGACAACCGTGGCGAGGGTGCCGAGCAACATCAGCGCCGCCTGTTGGATGCTACGGCTGCGATGGTCGTCCTTGAGGTCATTGAGCCGCGCGCGCAGGTCCGCGCTCACGGCGCTGGTCTTGTCAGACTTGTCCAGCATCTGCCGGGTCAGCGCGGCAAAGATCTGCTCGAAGCCCTTGTCCAGACCGGTTTCATCGACATCCTGCTGCTGGCGGTCGGTCCGATAGGCAGCGATGGTATTCGCCGCTGAAGCCGTTGCGTGAAACGTGAGTTCTTCCAGCTCTTTCTTGGTCTGGGAGTAGGTTGCCTCATTGCTGACCAGCCGGGTGGCCAGCGCATTAGTGTTGGCATTCAGAGCCGCGATAGTGGTGTTGGAGAACGACGTTCGCGCTGCCTCCGTCTTTGGTCCGTTGACGAAAGACGCCAGCCGGGTTTCGGCGACGCTCAACTGGCTGCTCAGCGACGAAAACAGATCGGATGCGTCGTCAGCCTCATCCGAACCTGGCTTGAGGCGCTTCAGACTGGCCTGGACGTCGACGATCTGCTGCTCCAGGCTGTCGATCAGCACGTTGGCCAGCTTGATGTCGATACCTTCGCGCTTGGTCAACGCGGTCTCGAGCCCCGCCCGTGCCGTGGTCAGCTGTCCCTGAATCTGTGTCCGCTCGGCCGGCGTCAGGCTCGGGTTTTGCAGCTGCGTCTCCAGATTCGTTATCTGTGCCTTGAAGTCGGTAATCTTGACGTTCTCGGCATCGCGCGCGGTGATCAGCGGCGCCGATTTTTCGCGCACTTCCTTCAGCGTTCCAGTCGCGGCCTCTGTCTCGACGCGCTGGTTTTCGGCAGTGTTGCGCATGGCATCAAGCCCGAACGCCGAGAGCGCAGCGGCGAGGCCCGCCAGACCGGCCAGCGCATTGTCCTTGCGGCCCTCCCCGTCGGACAGCTCGAGATTGAGGGAGACCTGAGACAACAGTGTCGCGATATCGCTGGTGGCGTTTGGCATGCGGATGCCGAGGCTCTGGAACAGACCCTGGCTGGAGCCGCTGCCGACCAGCCAGAGCGGCGTATAAGCTGCCGGAGCCTTGCTCGCGCTGGGAGCCGGCGCGTCGGCTGGCGCGGCGCCCGGCAACAATCCGGGAGCAGGCAGCGGGGATGGCGCAATCGTCGACATTCTGGCTTCAACTCCGCATGACGCCTCTTGAGGTTGAGGAAGCCTAGGCGAAGATATCGG
>JBEBXE010000343.1:0-3889 GCA_040391705.1 Aerobium aerolatum | reverse complement strand
CTGACCGGCAAGGAATACCAGATGCTGGAGCTGCTCTCGCTGCGCAAGGGCACGACGCTGACCAAGGAAATGTTCCTGAACCACCTGTATGGTGGCATGGACGAGCCGGAATTGAAGATTATCGACGTCTTCATCTGCAAGTTGCGCAAGAAGCTCGACGCGGCCTCCGGCGGCCAGAGCTTCATCGAAACGGTCTGGGGCCGCGGCTATGTGCTGCGTGAACCCGAGGAAATTCGCGAAAGCGCATAAGCCTTACGCACAGACGTTGAAAAAAGCCGCTGATGTTTCAGCGGCTTTTTCCATTTGGGCCTTACGAAGCCAGATCCATCTCGCGGAACTGTTCGAGCAACTGGGGACGATCGAAGGGTTTGAGAATGTAGCCCTTTGCGCCGGCGCGCTTCGCCCGCATGAAGGCGCCGACATCGAACTGAATCATGCAGATGAAGATGTGCGGCTTGATCTGCGGATGGGTTGCCATCGCCTGGCGAACGAAATCCGTCGCGTCCATATCCGGCAAGGTGGCGTCAACGACGATGATGTCAGGCATCTGCGTCCTGCACATGGCAAGCGCGTCGTGTCCCGACGAGGCTTCGATGACGGCCATATCCGGGCCAGCCAGAATGCGTTTTGCGACTTTCCTGATGACGTTTGAATCGTCAACGATCATGCAGCGTTTCATAATCCCACCCCTCATGCGCCTGCATCGCGTTTGGATCGTCGTGCGCCTCATGGGCGCGCACAAAGTCGATCTAACGCTTTGAACGAGCACCGGAATAATCCGAAACGGCGTTCCCGTTTCGCGCCGATGCTCTGCCAAGTTGCAGCAGAGTAGCGCGTGGAGGTAAAAGTCGGGGTAAGAGGTTAGCTAAAAAATTCGTAAATACGCAAAAACACACGGCCGCGCCAAGAGGCGCGGCCGTGTGTCGGATTGCTTGAAATATCTGCCTGGAAAGACTTGCCTATTCGGCAGTCAGGACGATTTCTTCTGGGCTGGCGTGGATCGAGATCTTCATGTTTGCTTCGCGTGCCAGAAGTAGCGTGTAGTAAGGCTGGACCGAATGCGCATCGATCGGCTCTTCAGGCTTGACCCCGGAATGCAGCTCGAGGAAGCGTGCTGGCACACGCATCATCGGGCCTTTGGCCGTCAGCGTGAAGCGTGGCGAGGTGTCGACGTCATGCAACTCAACCGTGAGTTTGCCGCCGCGCGGGATGGCGACGCTGGCGATCATCAGCATGTTGAGGAGCAGCTTGACCTTGTTCTTGGGCAGGAGGGCGCGGGTGCCTTTCCATTCCAGCTCAGGCTTTTCATTGGCAAAGAATGCCGAAGCGACCGATTCGGCGTCGCCGGTGTCGATCTGCATGCCGGCTGAGCCGGCTGCGCCGAACGCGATGCGCGCAAACTGAAGCCGGGCGGATGCGTTGCGGGCGCTGGTCTTGATCAGGCGCATCGCGTCTTCGTCAGCGCCGCCTTCTTCCAGCAATTCCAGCCCGTTGTTGATGGCGCCAACGGGAGAAATGATATCGTGGCAAACGCGGCTGCACAGCAGCGCGGCAAGGTCGGGTGCGGAAAGGGTCAGAATGTCGGCCATGTGTGAAGTGTCCCCGTGATGCGATACAAACGATACAATTTAATCCCCGGTTCCACGCAATGTGGCCCCGGCGAATCACTCCTCCAGCGGTCGGATAGACGTTACACAGCCGAGCCAGCACGACAAGGAAGTGCGCAGCGGGCAACGTCGTCACGCGTGGTGCTTTCGTCACGGCAAGGATGTTTCCCATCCCGGCCGCTATCGCTGAGAAGGCGTGGCAATGGTTAATGATTGGATAAGGTTTGCGTCATAGTTTGGCTGTGATTGGCGTATCGAAACGGCCGGAGAGCCGTCCCGCGCCGGAGGCGCCTCAGAGCGGTCCGAGACGGAGAGTGAAGAGCATGTTCAACAAGCTGTATTTTCGCAGTTTTCTGCGCGCCATCGGTGCGCTGCTTCTTGTTGCCGCTGTGGCGGTAGCTCAACCCGGAAAGGCTGAAGCCGACGCCGGCGCGTCGTTCACCGCGCAGGAAATTCTCGATTCAGGCCACCATTTCTTCGGGTCGACATCAGGCGGTCTCGCCAGTGTCGTCGAACAGGTGTTCGCGTCCTATGGCATGCCGAATGGCTACATCCTGGGCGAAGAAGGCTCCGGCGCGCTGATCGGCGGCCTGACGTTCGGCGAGGGCACGCTGTACACCAAGAATGTCGGTGACCATCCGGTGTTCTGGCAGGGCCCGTCGATCGGCTGGGATTTCGGCGGCCAAGGGTCGCGGACGATGATCCTCGTCTACAACCTCGACAATATTGCCAATCTCTACCGCCGTTATGCGGGTGTGGCCGGGTCGGCCTACGTGATTGCCGGTCTTGGCTTTACGGTTCTGAAGAACGGTCCGGTGCTGCTGGTGCCGGTGCGGACCGGCGTGGGTGCGCGTCTCGGCGTCAACCTTGGCTATCTCAAGCTGACGTCATCCCCAACCTGGAACCCTTTCTGATAGAGTTCATGCCGGATGGCGGCTTGGGCGGGTGACGAGAACACTGGATTCTCGCACCTGCCTCGTGGCAGA
The DNA here is from genome assembly GCA_040391705.1 of Aerobium aerolatum. GTDB lineage: Bacteria > Pseudomonadota > Alphaproteobacteria > Rhizobiales > Rhizobiaceae > Aerobium > Aerobium aerolatum_A. The sequence continues at coordinate 1,296 of JBEBXE010000343.1, read as the reverse complement.
AAGAAACCGGGCATCGCGCGCGGAACGATCCGCGTGGCGTGGAATGGACTGACGGCAGTGATCCAGACGGCGCTTTTCTTCATTCTGGGCTTTCTCAGCGCCGTGTTTCTGGCGCTGCTGGTGGCGCCGGCGATCTGGCGGCGGGCTGTCTTGCTGACGCGCCGTCGTGTCGAGGCCGCCTTGCCGCTGACGATGAACGAAATCCAGGCCGACAAGGATCGGCTGCGGGCCGAGCACGCGGTTGCAGCGCGCCAGCTCGAGATGACGATCAAGTCGCAACGCGACAAGATTTCCGCCTTCATGCTGGAAGAGGGGCGTCACCGGGAAGAATTTGTGCGCCTGTCGGCAGATGTGGTGCAGAAAGACGAAACCGTCGTTGCGGCTGATACGCGGATGCAGGAGTTGCGGGCTCAACTCGACAGCAGCGTGGCGCGCGAAAACGATCTGGCGGCCGAGCTTGCCGCACTTCAGGACAAGATCGGATCGCAGGCCGGGCATATCGAACGGCTCGGCCGGATGTATGACGAGGCAAGTTTTTCCGCCTCGAGCCGCCAGATCGAGATGGTGGCGCAGGAAACCAAACTCGAAAAACTGGCCGACGATCTGGCCGCGTTGCGGGCAGAGGTGAAGACCGCCCAACTGCGCACGCGCGAGGCAGAGGTCGAAGCCAAGGCCATGGATGCAGCGCTGAAGGACGAGCACAAGAAATTGGTGGGTCTTGAAAACAAGCTGGCGCAGATGACGTCAGGACTGGCGGACGCGGAAGATCGCGCCGAGCGCCGGGAAAACGAATTGTCGCGGCTGCGCGAGCAAATGAAAGGCAAGGCCGTGAGTTCCGTGTCCAGTGCCGACCTCGATCGTCTCGAAGTGCGCGCCAACGCGCTGATGGATGAAAACAAGAAGCTGCGCGCCGCGCTGGAAGCAGTGAGTCCTGACGGCGGTGGTCGCGACACGGCGATGCTGCGCGAGCAGATCGGGGCGTTGGCCGCGGAAGTCGTCAACCTGACGGCGTCGCTGGAAGGCCCGGAATCGCCGATCTATCGCGCCATCGACGCGGAAAACCCCGGCATTGCCAACAAGGTGGCCCAGCGCAGCCTTGCCGACCGGATCCGCGCGCTGCGCGCCGCAGAAACCGCGCGCCGGGACTGACGGGCCTCAGGCGCCGCGCCACAGCCGGTGCAAGGCGATCGCTGAGGCGGCGGCGACATTCAGGCTGTCAAAACTGTCCGACATTGGAATGCGCACCGTCTGCATCCGCGCCATCAGGCTGGCGGGCAGGCCGTCTCCCTCGGTGCC
>JBEBXE010000342.1:0-3907 GCA_040391705.1 Aerobium aerolatum | reverse complement strand
ATATATATCCGACCAGACGGTTTGAAAAGAGGTTTTATGATGGGACGCAAGCGTACGATCGATCGCGACGCGGTTCTGGATGCCGCCGAGGCGATCGTCACCGAGCTGGGCTCCGGCAGCCTGACCTTCGATGAAGTCGCGCGGCGGGCAGGGGTCAGCAAGGGCGGGGTGCTCTATTGCTTCCCCTCCAAGCGCGAACTGGTGGCAGCGATGATGACGCGCGACATCGAGCGCTTCGAGCGCGACGTCGACAGCTATCGCGACTCGGATGCAGGTGGCGTTCCGCATTTGCGGGCGCATCTGGCGGCAACGCGGCACGAAAACGTTGCGCTGGCAGCGCGTGCGGCGAGCCTGACGGCGGCGCTGGCCGACGCGCCCGACCATGCCGAGCGGCTGCATGCCTATTACCGCGACTGGTTCGACCGCTTCGACGGCAACACCAAGCAGGGCCGACAGCAGCGGCTGGCGTTTCTTGCCGGGGAGGGAGCGTTCCTGTTGCGCGGGCTGGGCATTGCCCAGTTCAGCGACGCGGAATGGACGGCGATGTTCGAAGATATGGAAGAACGGATCGCCGACGATCCGTGAGGCCAGCGCATCGGACCGAAAGTGGGCACCGGGTTTCGGATTATTCCGATGCGCACTTAAAAGAGGACAGGAACGGCTATGCGCCGCTCCTGCCCGTGTTCTTACGCAGCGACTGAGAGCTGGGCGCGGGTGCGGCCGATCATCAGGGCTGCCTGCGCGGCCTCGCGGCCCTTCTGCACGAAGTGTGTGCCGAAGATCTCGCGGTGGTGGTCGGTTTCCTGGAAATTGTGCGGCGTGAGCGACACCGACAGGACGGGAATGCCGGTATCCATGCCGGCGCGCATCAGCCCGTCGACTACGGCCTGGGCGACGAAATCATGGCGGTAGATGCCGCCATCGACGACGAGCGCGGCAGCTGCAACGGCGGCATAGCGGCCGGAAGCCGCAAGGTCGCGCGCCAGAAGCGGCATTTCGAAAGCGCCGGGAACGTCGAAGACATCGACCTGCTCGGCGGGAATGAGTTCGAGAAATCCGTCAAGCGCGCGGTTGACGATATCGGCGTGCCAGTTGGCCTTGATGAAGGCATAGCGGGTGGGTGTCATCCATGATCTCCTTGCGTAGCGACACGTCACCCAAGGCGATCACGGACGCTGACGGAGACCGCAACGCGGCTGTCGGCACCCGTTCTCTTTCGTCCGGACTATGACCGTCGGCTCAGGCATCTCACCTGATCTGCTGACCCTTCGCTTTTGGCGAAGGCGCTCGCGGGCTCGCAACACGTTGCATACCGCCGGTGGGGAATTGCACCCCGCCCTGAGAACGGCGCGACCATAGATCGTCTTGGTACAGGATTGCAATTGCTATTGCAGTTGTGTGTGATGCACGGGGGCTGGGCGGCAACAAAAGGTTGAACTCCGCATGAGTGGTCTGCTTGCGCTTCTGGACGATGTTGCAGCCATCGCCAAACTTGCCGCTGCCCAGCTGGACGATATCGCCGGCCAGGCCTCCAGGGTCGGGGTCAAGGTGGCGGCGTCGGTGATCGACGATACCGCCAAAGCCGGCGCCAAGGCGGTCGGCGTCGTCATCGACGACACCGCGGTGACGCCCAAATATGTCCAGAACCTGCCCGCAGCGCGCGAATTGCCGATCGTCTGGAAGATCGCGCGCGGCTCGGTGTTCAACAAGCTGGTGATTCTGCTGCCGGCAGCGTTGCTGCTGGACGCGTTTGCGCCATGGCTGATGACGCCGCTGCTGATGCTCGGCGGCATGTATCTGTGCTTCGAGGGCGCGGAAAAGATCGTCCATCTGTTCTCCGGGCATGAGGAGGGGGCCGAGACGGCACAGACGCTCGACGCCGCGACGCTGGAAGAGCAGCGCGTCGCTGGCGCAATCAAGACCGATTTCATCCTGTCGGCGGAGATCATGACCATCGCGCTGTCGGCGATCGAGGCGCAGGGCACGCTGACGCGCGGCATCGTGCTGGCGCTGGTTGCCATCGGCATCACCGCGCTGGTCTATGGCGCGGTGGCAATTCTGGTGAAGGCCGACGATGCCGGGCTGAAGATGGCGCAGGCCGGGATGCTGCGCACGACGCGGGCGCTGGGGCGCGGCATCGTCAAGAGCATGCCGAGCGTGATGACCTTCATCTCGACCGTCGGCACGGCGGCGATGCTGTGGGTCGGTGGCTCGATCGTGTTGCACGGTGTCGAAGCGCTCGGCTTCACGCCGATCGGCCATTTCATCGCCCATGTCGCGACACTGGCCGGCGATGCGCTGTCTGCGGCCAGAGGCGCGGTCGAATGGATCGTGACAGCTGCGCTTGATGGCGTCTTCGGACTGGCGCTCGGTCTGGTGCTGGTGCCGCTGGTCAGCAAGGTGTTCGTGCCGACCTATGCGGCAATCCGGGGTGTGCGCGCCGAGAGCTAGCGCATGTCTTCCGAAAGTGGGGACCGGTTTCGGGCTGAAGACATGCGGTAATTCAAGACGCTCAAGCGCAAAGAGCGAATCTGAAAGATCGCGACGCGCTTTAACGCAAGGATCCAACGAGGCGCTGGCGCGGTGCGGTGGCGGCCGGCCAGGCATGCATCCGGGCTTCCGGCTTCGGGTGCGGCATGGCGCAGACGATGCGGGTTTCGGCGCGCGACTGGACGCCGAGCGGGCTGAGCCCGAAACTGCCCTGAAGCGGGCCGCCTTCGCGTCCTGTGCGCGCAACATAGCCCTGTCCGACGCGAAAGAAGAGATCGAGGCTCTTCTGCGTCGCCAGTTCGATGAGGGGCGTCAGCGTGGACATGCGGTCAGGCAGAACCTGTTGAATGGGTGGCCGGACGCTACCGCCGAACGCATTAACGCTTGATTAACGATAAATCGCGCGCCATGCCGGGGGCCGAAAAGCAGAAATGCCGTGACCGTATGCAACCGTTGGGCTAGCTTTCCGTTTCGGGGAGCCAGTTCGATATCTTTTTCCCTGTGAGGGCCTGAATATGCGTTGGAGAGACCGTCGCCAGAGCGGAAATGTCGAGGATCGCCGTGGCCAGTCGTCGGGCACGCCGGGCGGATTTGGACGGGGTGGCAGCCCGATCCGGATTCCACTGGGCCGGGGTGTCGGCGGTGGCGGAATCTCGGGCATCGTCATCCTCGTCGTGATCTTTTTCGCGCTGCGCGCCTGCGGCATCGATCCGTTGCAATTGCTGGAAGGCGGCCCGGTCGGCGGCGGCTCCAATGTCTCGGTGGACCGGACGCCCGGCGCACAGCCTACCGATGAGGAAGCGCAGTTCGTGTCGGTGGTGCTGGCCGAAACCGAAGACGTCTGGAACGGCGTGTTCCAGGCCGAAGGCAAGAGCTATCGCGAGCCGTCGATGGTGCTGTTCAGCGACCAGGTGCAGTCGGCCTGCGGCTTTGCCTCGTCTGCCTCCGGGCCGTTCTACTGCCCCGGCGATTCGAAGGTTTACATCGACCTCGGCTTCTTCCGCGAGCTGACGCAGCGCTTCGGCGCCTCGGGCGACTTTGCCCAGGCCTATGTCGTCGCGCACGAAGTCGGCCACCATGTCCAGAACCTGATCGGCGTGCTGCCGGAATTCAACCGCATGCGCCAGAACATGAACCAGGTCGACGCCAACAAGATGTCGGTTCGCGTCGAGCTGCAGGCTGACTGCTTCGCCGGCATCTGGGCGCACTTCACACAGCAGAAGGGGTTGCTGGAAGACGGCGACATCGAGGAGGCGCTGAACGCGGCGCACCAGATCGGCGACGACACGCTGCAGCGCAAGTCGCAGGGCTATGTCGTGCCGGAAAGTTTTAACCACGGCACCTCGGAACAGCGCGCGACGTGGTTTGCCAATGGCCTGCGCAACGGCCGGCTGGCCGATTGCGACACGTTCAACAA
>JBEBXE010000341.1:0-3911 GCA_040391705.1 Aerobium aerolatum | reverse complement strand
CGACCAGCCGGCCACCCGGCTGAAGCCGTGCAAACGCCGCCGACAGATGACGCCAGGCGGCATCGGCCACGACACCCTCGACATGGACGCTAGCCGAAAATGGCGGGTTCATCACCACCACGGTAGGACGGAACGTGCGATCGAGATAATCGTCGATATGCGCCGCATCGTGTCGGGTCACGGTCGATCTGGCAAAGAGATGTCGGAGAAGCGAATGGCGGACCGGCGCGTATTCGTTGAGGGAAAGGCGCACATGGGCAAGCTCGCCGAAAATGGCGAGCAGGCCAGTGCCCGCGGACGGTTCGAGGATAATATCGTCGGCGATGATGCCGGCGGCACGGGATACGACATAGGCAAGCGGCATCGGTGTCGACAGTTGCTGCAGCGCCTGGCTTTCCTCGGACCGGCGCGTATGGGTCGGGATCAGCGCCGCGACCCTTGTCAGGGTAGCGAGCGCAGCATGGGGGCCGTCCGTGCGGGTTGTGATCGCCGACCCGAACTTGCGCAGGAACAGGACCTGCGCCACCTCGGTCGCTCATAGGCGTCCTTCCACGTCCAGAACCCTGCGACGTCACTGCCGCCGAAGGCGTTGGTCATGACGGTGCGCAGATCAGTCGCGCCGATCGCCGCGCCCTGTTCGAGAAGCGGCGTGAGCGTGGTTGCGGCCTCAAGGATCTGACTGGCGCGGTCGGCAGAGACAAGCGGGATGGCGGCTGCATTCGCAGCCGGGGAAGAAACGACGTTCATGGAAAACCCTGTCGAGAGCGGGGAAAAGGCTGGCCCGCAGGGCGCTCTCCAACCCCGCCGGACCAACCCTCCCCGGCCCCGCTCTTCCTCTGCAGCGATGTTTGGGGTTGAAAACGTCAGAACTGATGACGCTTCTGTACGGACCATGTGAAATGCGGCGCCTGAAAATAAGCCAACGCACCCGGGTTCTGGGGGGAAAGCTGCCCAGACCTGCTGTCGAACAGCACAGTATCGTACGAACAGGGCAACGGCGCCTATTCCAGATAGTTCGACATCCCTACCGGGGACACGCCATCATCTCCGATAAAATCTCGGAGGCCGTTACCTTCTCGATCATGATCATCGGTCATGGGACTGGCCGATATCAACGCCGGCGAAGCGTAGCCTCCATCAGGCTGTCAGCTATGCGTGTAGCCGTCAGCTTCGATGCAGAGCCACATTCCGCACCATGGTATCGCGATGGCGCCGTCCCCAGCGAAGACCGGGACGGCGAGTTCGCGGAATGCGCGATAAGACAGACCCTGATCGGCCTCAAGCCATTTCCGATGAATGGCGCGACACTGCGCCCTGGTGATGGGTACCATAATGAAAGCTCCCGAGCAGGCAGTTGGAGGCCTCTCCTCCAACTCAACTCCCGCCCACCATCCGGAACCAACCTCTTTCCCTGGGGGATTAGCAGCATCCATGCTGACGGAGCCTTCCGCTTTCATGGTGCGCGCTTTTAAAAAGCTATACTGTTCTCGTTCTGATAGTATCGTAGCCATGTTCGCGCTGAACGCTGGATATGCGTTGGCGCAATGTGCCGCTCCAACTGAACAGACAAGGAGGTTGGGGATGCGGGAATATAGAATTGGCGATCGGGCTCTGGAGGAACATTCCTCCGAGTTCAAGGATGCCCTCCCCCATGCCTACGAGCAGCGGCTTCGGCCACTGTGCATGTGCAAGGAACCGCCGGTTCCGATGTATATCGCAAGGCTTGAGGGACAGTATCTCGTTAAGCGCATGCCGCTGTCGGGCCGCGATCACGATCCGGCATGCCCGTCCTATGAACCGCCTTATGAACTATCGGGGCTTGGTCCGCTGATCGGCAACGCGATCCAGATCGACGCGAGCGGCAGGGCCGACCTGAAGCTGGACTTCACCTTGACCAAGCGGGGGCCGAGGACGGCTCCGGGTGCTTCGGCGGCATCGTCGGAGCCGAGCATCCAGAGCGAACCCAAAAAGCTGTCGCTGCGGGCGATGCTGCACTATCTGTGGGAAACTGGCGAGCTGACGGAATGGCGGTCCACCTGGGCGGGCAAGCGTGGCTGGATCCGGGTGCGCAACAGCCTCATCCACGCAGCTTCGCTGATGACCGCAAGGAGCGGCCCCTTAAGCGACATTCTTTTCGTTCCGGAAGTGTTTTATCCGGACGATAAGGATGGCATTGCGGCGCGGCGGGCAGTTGCCCTTAAAGATGTCCGCGCCAGCGGATCCGGACCACGCAAGCTGATGCTGATGGTGGGAGAGGTGAAGGAATTCGCCGCTGCCAGAGAGGGGCAAAAAATCTCGATCCGGCATCTGCCGTTCGGGCTGATGGTCGAGGACGGCGCATGGCGGCGGCTGGTCATGCGGTATGAAGCCGAACTGGAGCTATGGCGATCCAACGAGGCGTTCCACCTGATCGTGATCGCGACCTTCGGGCTTTCGGGCGCGGGCATCGCCTCGGTCGAAGAGATCGCCTTGATGGTCGTCAACGAGCACTGGATCCCGTTCGAGACCATCGACGAATTGCGACTGCTGGAGCGGCTGAGCAGCCTCAAGCGCAAGAGCGTCAAGGGATTGCGCTTCAACCTCACGCGCGACCAGCCGATCGTCTCCGTGACGTTGCCCGAGCAGAAGCCGGCTCCGATTGCGATGTTCATCGTGCCGGCGAGCGCAGACGAGGATTACGAGCATGCGCTCGCCGAGATGATCGAGGCAAGGCCAGAGATCACCTCCTGGGTGTGGCGTGTGGCGGAAGGGGACATGCCACGCCTGCCCTGACCGGCGGCATGGCGTGAGTGTCGTCATTGCGGTACCCGACGAATCCCCTCGCCGTACGGTCTACCCGGCAATCGCCATTTTCGTACGTGATGTCGGACTCATCCATGAGCAGCCGCGTCCCTGAGGGCATCATGGACCAGCTTGGGAACCACCCATCCGTTAACATAAAAATACCGCCTGGCCTTGAGGCGAGCGATATAGGCGTCCTGATCCTTTTGAGAAGGCAGATGATTGAAACGGGATCGCGAATAATCGATCATCCCGTCGCTTTCGGATAATTCAAGAGGACCCTCTCTGGCCAACGCGACGACATGATCACGGAGAGTTTTGACGACGCCGTTATAGCGGTACTGCTTGTCGAGCGCGGCATTCAGGCGGCCTCGCTGCATCGGGGTCAGGTTTGCGGTGTGGAACATAAGGCATTCTCCCTGGTTCAGGGTGCGCGGAGCCAACCGGCAGTGAGTTTCCGGGCGTTGGTTCGGTATTGATGGGTGATCGCGATTGCGCCCCAGAAGACTGGGCCGGCCGTGGAGTACGTGTCCGTGCTACCCGTTTCCGGCCCGCTGTCGGGACTGCGCAGCCGCGATATGCAGCTTGCGAGTTGGAATATGCGCCAGGCATCGATCGCATTCCTCGGCCAGCGCTACATTGAGATATTTCGCAAGATTGGCGCCGAGCTTTGGATTGCGCCGTGAGCGGCGCAGAATGGCGACAGCGACCTCGTCGCCATCATTATTTTCGAAGCAGTTGCCGAAGGCGCGCGTGTTGCTTCCGCCTCGCGCGATCACCTGGGCGGCATAGGCGACGCGACCACGGAAATTTTCAGGATTCCGTCGCGACATTGGCAGCTCCATCGATCTCATTGATTGGGATGCTCCGCACACGAGAGTCTGCTGACCGTGTCTCGTCAGGGTGAGATCGTTGGTCATCATCGCAAAAGCGCCATCCGATCATGAGTGATGTGAACAGGCAGATTTCACGAAACAGCGTTTGCATGGTCTCGGAAACGGCGGTTCGCGCTTCATCCTCGCAATCGGCATCGAGAAAGATTTCGATCCTGGCTTTGAAACTGGCCATGGTGCTCTCCGCGGTCAGCGTCTCGAGCAGGCAAGATGATCCCTTTTCGATCAAAAGCGTGC
>JBEBXE010000340.1:0-3911 GCA_040391705.1 Aerobium aerolatum | reverse complement strand
ATTGACGGCGCGAAATTCCGCTTCGCTCAGGGCGGCGTCGCTATTGGCCACCGCCAGATGGACGAGCACATCGAAGCCCGCCGCCTTTTGAGCAAGCTCGGGGTAACCGCAAGCCGGGATGCCGGGAAACAGCGCCTGGATTTTCTGCGGATCGCGGCCGACAAGCAGCAGCTCCTGCCCGCTTGCCTGAAGCGCCGGCACGAGATTCCGTCCGACGAAGCCAGTTGCTCCGGTAATCGCAATCCGCATCCGTCTCTCCAAACCACGCAAACTGTGCTTTAGAGGTGCCGACGCCCCGGCGCAATCGCCAGCCGTGCGGTCATCCTCCCGCCAAAGTTCTGGTGGCGATAGGGAACTGAAAATCGAATCGTAAATTCATGATGATGCGGACACGCAGGCTTCTTGCCTGCCGTCCGTTGTGCACATCCGGTTGCGCGCAGGGATGCGATCTACTAGGAGAGGTTGAAACATGCCAGGACGGCAGTCCCGATGATGTCCTTCAAGACGATACCTTTACGACTTCTGTCGCGGCACATTGTCAGCGTCGCTCTCGATCTGGTGCTCTCCGGTGTCGCCATCGGCGCGGCGTACCTGACCGCCTACGGCTATCCGCGCCTGCTTTACGTACCCAATCTGGAAGCCAAGTTCCTCGGCTTTGCCGTCGCAGCCATCGTCGCCTATCTGGTGTTCAAGCCCTACCGGGGCTCGTGGCGCTATGTGTCCATCCCCGACCTCAAGTCGATCGTGGTGGCCGCCTTCTTCACCATGGTGATCTACACGGTCGGCATGTTCCTGCTGTCGCGCGGCGAAGGGTTTCCGCGCTCGGTCGTCGTTCTCGGCTTCATCTATATGGTGATCGCGCTCGTCGGCGCCCGGCTCGCCTATCGCATGTTCGTCGAGCGCGTCGTGCATTTCCCGAGCTTCTGGGGTGGGGTCAAGCGCGAAACGACGCCTGTCCTGCTCTACGGCTTCTCCGGCAGCGCCGAGAGCTTCATCCGTTCGACGCGACGCGCCACCCACAACAAGTTTGCCGTGGTCGGCATCATCGACGATACCGACAGGAATGTCGGCCGCACCATTCAGGGCATCAAGGTACTGGGACCGCTGGCCGCGCTGGACGCGGTGCTGTCGAAGCTTGAGCGTCGCGGCATCGTCGTGGCGGAACTGATCGTCACCCAGCCGGCGCTGCCGAAAGAACGGCTGGCCGACGTGGTGGAAAAGGCCACGGCGCGCTCTATCAAGGTGTCGCGTCTGCCCGACCCCACCGACATGGCCTCGCTGACCAGCAACACCCTGCTGCAACCGCGCCCGATCGAACTCGGCGACCTGCTCGATCGGCCCGAAGTGAAGACGGATGTCGAAAACGTCGCCGTCCTGATCGAGGACCGGATCGTGCTGGCGACCGGTGCCGGCGGCTCGATCGGCTCCGAACTGTGCCGCCAGATCGTCATGTTCAAGCCACGCCGGCTGATCGTCACCGACAATTCGGAATTTCACCTCTACACGCTCGACAAGGAATTGCGCCAGCAGCATCCGGAGATCGATATCGTCACACGCGTCGTCGACGTGCGCGACCGCAGCCGGGTGTCCAGCGCGTTCGCCGAATTCCGGCCGGACGTCGTCTTCCACGCCGCCGCGCTCAAGCATGTGCCGCTGATGGAAGAAAATCCGCTCGAGGCGGTCAAGACCAACGTCCTCGGCACCAAGAACGTCGCCGACGCCGCCCTTGCGAGCCAGACGTCGACCTTCGTAATGATCTCCACCGACAAGGCGGTCAACCCGACCAACATCATGGGCGCGACCAAACGCTCGGCGGAGGCCTACTGCCAGTCGCTCGACGTCACCTCGGAGCACACCCGCTTCAAGACCGTGCGCTTCGGCAATGTGTTGGGCTCCAACGGCTCGGTGGTGCCGCGCTTCGAGGAACAGATTGCCGCCGGCGGGCCGGTGACGGTCACCCATCCGGATATCGTGCGCTACTTCATGACCATCCCGGAAGCGGTCCGCCTTGTACTGCAGGCAAGTGCGCATGCGATGGGCCACCTCGACGAGCGCGGCAAGATCATGGTGCTCGACATGGGCAAGCCGGTCCGTATCGCCAATCTGGCCGAACGGATGATCCAGCTCGCCGGGTTCAAGCCACGTGTCGACATCGACATCGTCTTCACCGGGCTTCGCCCCGGTGAAAAACTGTTCGAGGAACTGTTCGATCCGACCGAGATCACCGAGCAGCGTACCGATGAGGGCTATGTCGTGGCGTCGCCACGCGTCATCGACCGCCGTCTGGTCGAGCGGACGCTGGCGGAAATGCAGGCCTGCGCAGAACGCGAAGACATCGAGCGTACGCTCGAGTTGCTGGCCCATATCGTGCCGGAATACAGCAAGGCCGGAGCCGAGACGGCGGCAACAGCGGCTTCATCCGTCGAAGCGGATACTTGACCACAATCCACATCTACAGAGATGCACCTGCAGTAGTGCTTTCGCCTCGCGCTTCCCACCTTCTATTATGGTAAAATCTTTTATCTTTTAAGATTTTCTTTCGAAGCGAACCTTCGAACAACTCTCAGCTTGAGAAAAAACAACCTCGGGGCGTAGACTCTTTTCTGCAACACTGACGTTACAATCCCAAAACCCCTTGGTGACAGCCAATAATCATGGTTGCTAATTCATAAACGGCAAATCAATCTCGCAGACATGAAGGATCGGCGAGCTGTGTCGGGTGTGCTCTCTTGTCGTTCGATGACTTGGCTTCTTCTCTTTCAGGCTTCGAGGGGTCCCATGAACTTCATTCGTCACACCGCGTTCGCGCTGGCGGCCGCTACACTCGCATCAGGTTCAGCCTTTGCCGCTGACAGCACCGGCACTCAGGACGAGATCGCCTCGGCGATCGAAGTCGCCTTTGGCGTCACCGCCACGACGCGCTATGTCTCGCGCGGCGTTGCGCAGACCACCGGCCCGGCCATTCAGGGCTATATCGAGCCCTCCTACGGCATCTTCTACGCCGGTGTCTGGGCGTCCAATGTCAGCTTTGATCCTGATCGGGCCGAGATCGACCTCTACGCTGGTATCCGGCCGCAGTTCGACGCCCTGTCGCTCGACCTCGGCTACGTCCACTATTTCTACGACCGCAGCGGCAGCTGTTGTGGCGAATGGTACGCCAAGGCCGAATACGCCTTCACCGAAGAGTTTTCCGCTGGCGGCGAGATCTACTACGACCACAAATTCGACACGACCTATGGCGTGGCGAAAGCCTCGCTGGCGCTGCCGGAGAATTTCTCGGTTTCGGGCAGCTACGGCACCTGGTTTGACGACCGCAACGACTGGAACGTCGGCGTCTCCTACACGCTGCAGGAGAAGATCACGCTCGACGCGCGCTATCACGACTCCAACCATGGCCCCGCCTATTTCCTGGCGTCGGTGTCGTTCGACAGCTCGTTCCGCCTCGGCCGCTAAGCCCGGACAGCGTCCATTGCAGAAGACCCGGCCACGAATGCCGGGTTTTTTGTTGCGGGGCGTTCGGGGCTCGCCTATCAGCGTGGAAGGTTCACATTTGGGGCGATGTCCATGACCGAGACATTTCAGCGGGCCGACATCACACTCGCCAATTGGCGCGTGCACCCTTTCAGCCGCTACAGTTTCCAACACGTCGCGGAATTCGTGCCCGTTGCCGACATAGTCATGCCTTCGGGGCAAGAACCCGCCTCGCCCGGTGAAGCCGCGCTGGCGGGCCTGGCGCTCACCGACCGCGACGGCAGTGCGATTGCACCAGGCGCGCATCTGCGCCGCTCGCACACCGACCACCTCGTGGTGATGCGCAACGGCGTGGTGATTGCCGAATGGCTGGCCGACCACGCCGACCCGGCGCGTGCGCATCTGGTCTTCTCGATCTCCAAATCGGTCACCGGCATGCT
>JBEBXE010000339.1:0-3912 GCA_040391705.1 Aerobium aerolatum | reverse complement strand
GACCGCTCCAAGGACATCATCATCTCCGGCGGCGAGAACATTTCGTCGATCGAGGTCGAGGATGCGCTCTACAAGCACCCGGCCGTCGCCTCCTGTGGCGTCGTGGCGCGCGCCGACGACAAATGGGGCGAAACCCCGATCGCCTATGTCGAGTTGAAGCCCGGCAAGACGGCGACCGAAGACGAGATCATCGCTCACTGCCGCACGCTGCTGGCGCGGTTCAAATGCCCGCGCACGGTGATGTTCGTTGATATCCCGAAGACGTCGACCGGCAAGATCCAGAAATTCGTCCTGCGCGAGATGGCGAAGACGATCTGAACGGGGACAAGAGCGCTTGACGCGTCCTCAGCTGGTTTGCGGGTGATTCGGCCTGCGAATCGGTTCGATTGGGGGTTGACTGTCCCGAAGCGGGACATTTTTACCGGATGTTAACCGTCGCGTTAAGGTTCGGTTAAGCTTTATATGTCATTACTGTGGGCATCCAGTGATCTGGATTCTTACCGAGTGGCTAGGCCACTCCGTTTGACGCCTCCCTGTTTAACTCCTGAGAGCCGCCTTTGCGGCTCTTTTTTTGTTTTGGAGCCAGTTGGCGACACTTTGTAGACGTTAACCTTTTGTTAAACACGCGCTTGCGTTTGCGTCGCAGGGGGATCAAATTCCCACCGGGTTCGTTTAGTCAGCGCGCCCTGGACCGCTGCCCGTCGAATGGGCGGCAGTGGCGTTGAAAGTTTACGGGGTTGCGTTCATGCACGAGCACGGTTTTCAGAGCGGTAACACGATCAAGCTCGCCGAGAGGCGTGTGTTCACGGATTCCTTCAAGCCGCTCTACAACGAAGGCATGGGGCTGGTTGAGCGCGCGGCTGAGTATCTCGACGGCGATGGCCGTGCCGCAGCCAAGGAGCTGTCGCGCGTCGGTGCCACGCTGTACGCCGCTGAATCGATGCGGCTGACCACCCGGCTGATGCAGGTGGCTTCGTGGCTGCTTTTGCAGCGCGCTGCCAATTCCGGCGAGATGACCCGCGACCAGGTGGCTGCCGAGAAGACCAAGGTGCGCCTCGACACCGCGTCGGCGCAGTACGACACGCCGGGTTGGGCCGAGATGCCCAGCGATTTCCGCGCCATCGTCGATCACTCGCTGCGCCTGCAGGCGCTGGTGCGTCGTGTCGACGAGGAACTCTACATCGATCTGTCCGCGCCGCAGTTCATGCCGACGCCACGGTTCGGCAATCCGGTTTCCGACCAGATCACTCTGCTGCAGACGGCATTCGGACGCGGCTGACCAAGAATTTCTGAGAGTTTTGGCAGGCAGGATGCGGACAACGCATCCTGCCTGTTTCAGTTTGCGAGGCTCTCTGCCGCTTCGAACATGGTGTCGAAGGCCGGCAGGGCCAGCACTGCCGCGAGCAGGATCAGCATGAAGGTGGCGATCCGGTACAGTTGCTCGCCGCCTTTCGAGAAGGCGAGCGTGCCCAACACGATGCCGACGAAATAGATCGGCGCGGCGATCACCGCGCGCACCGCGATTTCCCAGGCGAAGATGCCTGCGTAGGTCAGGTTGGCAAGTCCGATGAAGGTGGACAGGAAAAACAGCGAGAGCAGGTTGGCCCGGACAATGGCGGCAGGGTAACCGGCGGTCATCCAGTAGGCGATGATCGGCGGTCCCGGGATCGATGCAATGCCTGACAGAACACCGGCAAAGCTGCCAATGCCGAGCGAGACGCCGGTGTTGCGCGGTCCGCGCCAGGTCCAGCGCAACCAAAGCACCACGACGCAGGCGAGGATGGTGAGGCAGATCAGCCAGCGCAGCACCAACTCGTCGCCATTGACGAGAACCCAGACGCCGACTGGCACGCCGATGAACATGCCTGCCAGCAACGGCAGAACTTCGTTCCAGCGGGCGATGCGGAAGGCTGGAATCGTCACCGGCAGCGACGGCAGAATGTCGATCAGCACCAGAAGGGTGAGCGCGGCCTTCGGGCCATAGATCGCGCCGGCGATCGGGGCGATGATCATGCCGGATCCGAAGCCGGACAGGCCACGGGCGATGCCGGCGAGGAAAATGACCGCCAGCAGCAGCTGAAACGCGGTGTCGAATTCGGGCAGTGACCAGATATTGATATCCATGATGCAGCGCCTGTGGGCCGCTGTGTCGGTTGCCGGTTAGTGGCAGGAGCAGGGGTCCGGTTGTTCCAGGGGTGCTGGTTGTTTCCGGTTTGTTCACATTTGTGATGGCAATCCTTGCCCGTCAAGCTAGGGTGAGCGCCATGAACGAGACGATTCGCATCATCGGGATAGATCCCGGCCTGCGCCGCACCGGCTGGGGCGTCATCGACGTGCAGGGCAATTCCCTGCGCTTCGTCGGCTCCGGCACGGTGGAGTCGGATGGCAAGGCCGATCTTGCCTCGCGGCTGTGCCAGTTGCACGATGGCCTGAGCCGGATCATCCATAGCCAGCTGCCGCATGAGGCGGCGGTGGAGCAGACCTTCGTCAACAAGGACGCCGCCGCGACGCTCAAGCTCGGGCAGGCGCGCGGCATCGCCATGCTGGTGCCGGCGCTGGCGGGCCTGCGTGTGGCTGAATATGCGCCCAACGCGGTGAAAAAAGCCGTGATCGGCGTCGGCCATGGCGATAAAAAGCAGATCCAGATGATGGTGCGCGTGCTGATGCCGAAGGCGACGTTCGACACCAGCGATTCCGCCGATGCGCTTGCCATCGCCATCTGTCACGCGCATCACCGGCAAAGCGTGACAGGACGGATGGCGGCTGCCGTGGCAATGGCAAAGGCCGGGTAGGGACACGACCATGATAGGCAAACTCAAGGGCACCGTTGACGAGATCGGCGAAGACCATTGCATCATCGACGTGCATGGCGTCGGCTACGTTGCCTTTTGTGCCACGCGCACGCTGGCGACGCTGCGGCCCGGCGAGGCGGCGATCCTGTTTATCGAAACCCTGGTGCGCCAGGACATGATCCGGCTTTACGGCTTCAGCGCCGTGCTCGAACGCGAATGGTTCAAGCTTTTGCAGAGCGTGCAGGGCGTCGGCGCCAAGGTGGCGCTGGCGGTGCTGTCGACGCTGTCGCCGTCGGAACTGGCCAATGCCATCGCGCTGCGCGACATCGCGATGGTGTCGCGGGCGCCGGGCGTCGGCAAGAAGGTGGCCGAGCGCATCGTTACCGAACTGAAGACCAAGGCCCCGGCTTTTGCCGGCGAGGCGAGCGGTACGATCGGCCTCAAGCAGGAACTGGGCGAGGGCGTTGCGCCTGCGCCGGTGGCTGATGCCGTCTCGGCGCTGACCAATCTCGGTTATTCGCGCGATGTCGCGGCCAATGCGGTCGCCGCCGCGCTGCGGACCGGCGGCGAGGATGCCGATTCGGCCAAGCTGATCCGTCTCGGTCTGAAAGAGCTTGCGCGGTAATGTTGCAAGCCTGCCTGTGTCGTGAAATGACAGCATCATGAGTGTGCCACCCCGTCTGATATCCGCGGACATGCGCGGCGAAGATGCCGACGTGACGTTGCGGCCGCAAACGCTGGACGATTTCGTCGGCCAGCAGGCCGCGCGCGCCAATTTGAAAGTGTTCATCGAGGCGGCCAAGGGCCGTGGCGAGGCGCTCGACCATGTGCTGTTCGTCGGCCCGCCCGGCCTCGGCAAGACGACGCTGGCGCAGATCATGGCGCGTGAACTCGGCGTCAATTTCCGCTCAACCTCCGGCCCGGTGATCGCCAGGGCGGGCGATCTGGCGGCGCTGCTGACCAATCTCGAAGACCGCGACGTCCTGTTCATCGATGAAATTCACCGGCTGAGTCCGGCGGTGGAAGAGATTCTCTATCCGGCGATGGAGGATTTCCAGCTCGATTTGATCATCGGCGAGGGTCCGGCGGCGCGTTCGGTAAAAATCGACCTGGCCAAATT
>JBEBXE010000338.1:0-3928 GCA_040391705.1 Aerobium aerolatum | reverse complement strand
CCATCTGATCGATCGCCCCGGTGCCGCCGTCAGTCTTGAGCGCCACCAGCTGGCGCAGCACCGCTGGATCAGCGACGACATAGCCGAGACGCAACGCCGGCGCGAGCGTCTTGGACAGGGAGCCGATATAGAGCACGCCTTCGGGAGCTAGCGCGGCAAGCGCCGGCGGAGCCTGATCGGCGTAGCAAAGGTCGGCGTAGCAATCGTCCTCGAAGATCGGCACGCGATAGTGGCGCGCGATCTCGATCAGCCGATGCCGACGCTCCAGCGACAGCACGCTGCCGGTCGGATTCTGCACGGTCGGGATGGTGTAGATGTATTTGGGCCGCACGTTGCGCTGGGCCAGCGCCTCCAGCAACTCGCCCAGCCGTGCAACGTCAAGGCCGTGCTCGTCCAGCGGCGCGCCGACGATCTCAGCGCCGAGCTTGCGCGGTTTGCCCAGCGCACCCTGATAGGTGAATTGCTCGATGACCACCGTGTCGCCGGGCCCCAGCAGCGCCGCGTTGATCAGGTCGAGACCCTGCCCCGAGCCGGAGGTGATGAGGATACGGTCGCGCGCGGCGGTGATGCCGCGATACTGCGCCAGCCGCGCCGAAATCGCATCGCGCAAACCCTCGAAACCGAACGGTCCGGTGCCAAGATTATAGCGCGCCAGCTTGCTGGCATGGGCGCGCAGGGCGGTGTCGGCCGCCTTGGCGAGCGCCTCGACCGGCACCCGCTCGGGATCGTTGTGGCCGCCGATGAAATTGAACCGTGGCAAGCCCGCCCATGGCGGCACTGCCGCGGGCAGATCGTCGTTGAACCGGATCAGCGTCTCCTCCACGCGTCCCTCCCCTCTGTCAGGTTGCTGTCAGGCCGCCAGCTCGCGGCGGCGGCCGGTTTTCGGATCGAACGCATGCAGTTTGCCAGGCGCGACGGTGAGATGCACGGTTTCTCCGGGCTGCACGTCGGTGCGTCCACGCACCAGAATGCGCACGATCTGCCCGGCGATGCGCGCCGTCACCTGCGTCTCCGACCCGGTCGGCTCCACCACCGACACCACTGCCGGCCAGCCTTGCGCCGTGAGGCTGAAATCTTCCGGCCGCACGCCGGCGACGATACGGTCGCCGTCGTCAAACGCCACCGGCAATTGCAGGCGTTCGCCAGTCTCGAGCACCAGCGCGCCCTTATCGACCGAGCCTTCGAGGAAGTTCATCGGCGGCGAGCCGATGAACGCCGCGACAAACAGGCTCTGCGGGCGGTCGTAGAGTTCGAGCGGCGGGCCTTCCTGCTCGACATTGCCGCCGTTCATCACCACGACGCGGTCGGCCAGCGTCATCGCTTCGATCTGGTCGTGGGTGACGTAAACCGTCGTCGTCTGCAGGCGCTGGTGCAGTTCCTTCAACTCCGAGCGCATCTCGCCGCGCAGCTTGGCGTCAAGGTTCGACAGCGGCTCGTCGAACAGAAACACGTTCGGGCTGCGCACGATGGCGCGTCCCATCGCGACGCGCTGGCGTTGGCCGCCCGACAAGGCACGCGGCTTGCGGTCGAGCAGGTTTTCGAGGCCGAGAATGCGCGCGGCGTTCATCACCCGCTCCTCGATTTCCGCCTTGGGCACGCGCCGCTGCTTGAGCGCGAAGCCCATGTTCTGGCGCACATTCATGTGCGGGTAGAGCGCGTAGTTCTGAAACACCATCGCGATGTCACGGTCGCGCGGCACCACGTCGTTGACCACCCGGTCGCCAATGGCGATCTCGCCGCTGGAGATGTCCTCAAGCCCGGCGATCATCCGCAGCAGGGTCGACTTGCCACAGCCGGAAGGGCCGACCAGCGCGACGAACTCGCCATCCGGAATGTGAATGGAGACGCCATGCAGGACTTCCTGCGTGCCATAGGACTTGCGCACATTTCTGATATCGACGGTGCTCATCGCAACTTTCCTCTGCCCAACTCGGGGGTGCCTGACGGCGGGATCACTTTGTCCGCTTACCAGCGGCGCCACACTTCCTCGGCCCAGCCGAAGATGCGCTCGACCGGAATCTTCTCGCCTTTTTCACTGGTGATCGTGCCATCGAACCAGCCGAACACCTGATGTTCCTTGCTGCGCACGATCATCCGGTCGAAATTCGAGAACCGGTCATAGACAGGCGTAAAATTCAGATCGACGCGATCGCCACGGATTTTCCACGGCGCCATGTAATTGGAGCGGTCGTAGATCCACTCCAGCTCCTGGCTGATCTTCTCGATGCGACCATCAATGCGCAGGCAGTTTTCGGTCGACGGCGTGCCGTCCGTCCACTTGGCGCCAAACTGCAATCCGAGCAGTCGCCCCTGCGAATAGCCACTGCCCGACGCCCAGTTCCAGACAATTGAATACGGCCAGCGGCCGCGACCATGGTCCAGCGTCGCAAACGCGTTTTCGAGCGGATAGGTCTTGCCGTCCACCAGCAATGTGCCGGTGGCATTCATGCAATTGTCCTTGCGGGTGTACTGGAACCGCTTGTTGTCCCACGGCACCACGACGCCCATGGATTCGTGGCCGGGCTCCTCATGCGCCATGATCTCGAGATTCAGGCGCGGCGTTGCCGCCTTCAAGAGCGTGCCGCCCTCGACGCTGTGCATCGAGATGCGCATCTTGTCGCCCATCCCGGTGACGCCACCCTTGCCTGTTTCTTCCGGCATCGGCGTGATCTTGTCGCGCGGCAGCCAGTGCACCTCAACCTCGGAGAAGGTCTCCATCGTCTTCAGATCGAGGAAGAACGTCGCCAGCGTGACGCGATAGTCGCCATGCGAAACGTTGATCGCCACCACCAGGTCCGGCGAGGTGATGCACCAATATTCGAACCGCTTGTTGCGGCCCCAGCCCTTGAGGTTGGCGCGATGCAGCGGCTGGCGCGTCCAGCCCACAGCGTCCGGATTCAGCCGGCCATTGGGCAGGCAAAGATCGACGGCTGCGGTGATCTCGCGTTCCATCTTGTCGGGGCCGGCTGCCATTCAAATGCACCTTCATTGCAGGTCCGCCGCAGCGGAAAAATCGGATCGGTTGGTTGCCAGACGCGGCGGCGGGGTCAGGTGCCGGTCTGGGAAAGTGGTGGGCGGGCCATCGCCAGTTCGTTGACCAGCGCCAGTCCGGCGGCATTTTCATGCGCCTTGATCAGTTCCCCGGCGCGGCTGAAATCGCCGGCCCGGAGCGCATCGCGGATGGTGAGATGTTCGGCCAGCGATTGGGACAACCGTTGCGGCACGGCAACGAAGCCCTGATGGATCGCCGTCTGGGCGCGCAGGCTGAAGAGGATCTTCATGCACCATTGCGAAACCGGCGTGTCGCAGAGCAGCGTGTGAAATTCATTGTTCAGCTGCGTGTAGCGCTCGACGTCGTGCGCTGCGACGGCGGCCGTGGCGGCGTCAATATTGGCGTCGATGGCGTCCAGCCGCGCGGCATCGTAGGTCGGGCCCGCCAGTTCCACCGCGAGACACCCGATCAAGCCACGCAGCGCGTAGATTTCGGTGATCTGCTCGCCGCCGAAGCGGGCGACGACCGCGCCGACATGCGACTGGATTTCCAGCCAGCCATCGGCCTCGAGGCTGCGCAGCGCCTCGCGGATCGGCGTCTCGGAAATGCCGAGCGCTTCCGACACTTCGCGGGTGGTGATGCGGTCGCCGGAGCGCGCCTTGCCAGACAGGATCATGCCCTGAATGTGCCTGCGCGCAACATCCGACTTGGTCAGGAAAATGGGTGGCTGAGTCATGGTTCGTTTCCCCCGGCTTTGCTATCAGCCCTTGGTCGAGCCGTCCGCCATGCCCTGTACAAGCCATTTCTGCACCAGAAGCGCAAATACGACGACGGGAAGGACGGTGATGGTGCCGACGGCTGTTAGCGCCGACCAATTGGCTCCGTTGATGGTGTCGCCGGCGATGCCCTGGATCGCCACCGGAATGGTCGAGGCAT
>JBEBXE010000337.1:0-3929 GCA_040391705.1 Aerobium aerolatum | reverse complement strand
TGTCGGATACGCTCGCCGACGCCTTGCAGCACAGCGGCGTCGTCGGATCGGGCGACCCACGGCTCGCCACCACCGAAAACCGCGTCATCGCCGCACCGACGCAGTCCATCGCGGCTGCCGCCGAACTGGCCGAGGCGCAAGGGTGCGAGGTCATCGTGCTGGGTGCAGACCTGGAAGGCGAAGCCCGCCTCGTGGCGCAGGATCAAGCAGCCCTCGCGCTCCACCATCGCCAGACGCGCGCCGCTGGCGCAAAGCCATTGCTGCTGCTGTCAGGCGGCGAGCTGACCGTCACCCGCACGGGCAACGGCGTCGGCGGTCCCAACGCTGAATTCTGTCTCGCGCTGGCGCTCGCCCTGCACGAAACGCCCGGCATCTACGCCATCGCCTGCGATACCGATGGCGTCGACGGCGCAGCCGAGATCGCCGGCGCGTTGATCGGCCCCGACACGCTGGCCAAGGCGAGAGCCGCCGGCATTGATGCCGCCGCTGCCCTCGCTGCCAACGACGCCCACAGCTTTTTCGCCGGGATCGGCAGTCAGGTCATCACCGGCCCGACGCTGACCAACGTCAACGACTTCCGCGCCATTCTCATCGCCTGACCGGCGCTACTCGCCGGCCACCAGCGCGCGAAAATCGTTGCCGCTGGGGCTTTGGAACACGCGCAGGCCGAATTCCGGCAGGATCGCCAGCAGGTGATCGAAAATGTCGGCCTGAATGCCTTCATACTGCACCCAGGCAATCGTGTTGGTGAAACAGTAGATTTCCAGCGGCAGGCCCTCCGGCCCGGGCTGCATCTGCCGCACCATGATCGTCATGCCCTTGTGCACGCCGGAATGGTTGCGCAGATAGGTGTCGACATAGGCGCGGAAGGTGCCGATGTTGGTCGAGCGGCGCGTATTGGCCGGCACTTTCGCCCGCTCGCCGAGCTTGGCGTTCCACTCCGCCAGCTCTTCCTGCTTGTGCTTGAGATAGGTTTCCAGATGCCCGAACGCGGCCAGCCGCTCCTGGTCTTCCGCCGTCAGGAAACGGATGCTGGTCTGATCGAGATGAAGCGCGCGCTTGATGCGCCGTCCGCCCGCCTCCTGCATACCGCGCCAGTTCTTGAACGGGTCCGTCACCAGCTTGCGGATCGGCACCGTGGTGATGGTGCGGTCGAAATTCTGCACCTTCACCGTGTGCAGCGCGATCTCGATCACGTCGCCATCGGCGTTCTGCCCCGGCATCTCGATCCAGTCGCCGACCCGCACCATGTCGGTCGATGATATCTGGATGCCGGCGACCAGCGACAGCAGCGTGTCCTGAAACACCAGGATCAGCACCGCCGCCATCGCGCCAAGACCCGACAGCAGGATCAGCGGCGAGCGGTCGACCAGCGTCGCGATCATCAGCAGCACCGCGATCACATAGATCGCGATCTTGACCACCTGGATGTAGCCCTTGATCGGCTTGAGCTTGGCCTCGGGACGGCGGTGATAGATGGTGTCGATGGTGTTGAAGGCAGCGCTGATCGACATCGCCACCATCAGGATCACGAACGCAGTCGCAACGTTCTGCACCACCGAGACGACAAAGGTCGGCAGGTTGGGCACCAGCGCAATGCCGGCGGCAATCACCAGCGCGGGCATGACGTTGGCGAGCCGCTCGATGAACCCGTACCGGCGCAGCTCGGGATCGCGGCCGTAAGCGGTGTAGGCTAGAACCCGGTTCAGGCCGCGCAGCAGCAGCGCCTTGACCACGTAATTGGCAAACAGCGCCGCCAGCACCAGCAGCAGCAACGCGACGCCCGTCCCGACAAGCGGGTGGACGTTCATCAGGTCTTCAATCATCACATGTCCCGGCAGTTCAATCGCAAAGACGCAGTGCTAGCGCATGTCTCCCGAAAGGGGAAACCGGTTTTCGACCCGAGGCTGGAAACTGCCGCCAGCGCAGTCTTGCGTTACTGGTCATCCCGGCGCTGCAGGCTTGCGGCAAGGTCGTCGATGCGCTTGTTCAGCGCCGCGACTTCCTGCGACGCATCCTTGACCGCCTGCAAGAAATCTTCAGGCGGACTGTCGACCCGCTCGACCGGTCCAGCGCCCTGGCCGGACAACAGCCATGACGGGCTGACGCCGAGCAGGCCCGCCATCATCGTCAGGCGGTTGCTGCGCGGAACGTCGCGGTCGCGCTCCCAGGCTTCCCAGCTTTCCACCAGCACGCCCAGGCGGCTCGCAGCCTCCGCCACGGTCAGGCCCGCGCTTTCCCTGCAGAGCGACATCCGTCCGCCCAGCGTATCGTCGTCGTAGGTGCCGGCACTCATGCCGTCGCTCCTTCCGTACTCTCAAAAGAAACGGCAACGGCGCGTACGCCGTTGCCGTCGTTGCTTTACTTGGCCGCGCGTGCGGTCTCGAGCCAGCCGTTGACGAGGTCGCCATTGGCCGCGATCCACTCCGACGCATGACGCTCGACATCAGCCGTCGCGCCTTCGCCGGCGTTCATCTTGGCGTTCTGCGCAAAGATGTCGCCGATCGGAATCGACGCAGCTTCCAGCAGCGCCTTCACCGACGGGTTGGCCTTGAGGAACTCCGAATTCACCACCGGGCGAATGTCGTTGGCCGGGAAGCCGAGCTTGCACGGATCGTTGACGCAACCGACAACACCCGGCAGCGTCGCTGCGGATTCAAGGTCCTTCTGGGCCTCCGGCAGGTCCACGCGCGGAACCTCGATCCACATCACGTCTTCGCCCGGCTTCAGCGCGTCGACGGTCCAGTTCGGCGTCCAGGTGTAGAACAGGATCGGCGAGCCTTCGCCATAGGCGGCGACCGCATCGGCCATCGACGCCGAATAGCTGGCCTTGATCGGGTTGACGTGATCGCGCAGTTCATAGGCGTCGAGATGATGCTCGATGGTGATCTCGCAGCCCCAGCCTGGCGGGCAGGCAACCAGATCGGCCTTGCCGTCACCATCACGGTCGAAGGCGGCCTTCACGTCAGCGCGCTTGAAATCGTCCAGCGTCTTGATGCCGAATTTCTCTATCGATTTCTTGTCGACGAGATAGCCTTCCAGCGCGCCCCCCTTGGCGACGTAGCCGACCAGCTCGGCACCCTGCGAATAGGTGCTCTCATAGGTATTGTGCAGCGGGAACCAGCCATTCACCCACAGGTCGAGATCGCCTTGCGACACGGCCTGGTAGAATGGCGGATTGTCCAGCGTCGTCGGCCCTTCGACCGTGTAGCCGAGCTTTTCGATCAACTGCTTGTAGATGGCGGCCTCGAACCAGCCAGTATCCCATGTGGCCTGCGCCATGCGCACCGTCGTTCCGGCCCCGGGTCCTTCCTGCGCATGCAAAGCTGCAACGGGCATCGTCAGCATGGTGCCCGCCGCGAGAGCAATCGCGAAAATCCGCGAAAGTGATGGGTTGGTCATGGGTGTTCTCCTTGTCTTCTTCTTACGTCCCCGCCTGAGAAGGGGGACATGGGAACCGCGCAAAGGACGCGATTGGAGCAGGATCAGCCTGCCCTTTCGGCTTCCGCTGCGGGCTTGTGGCCCCGCAGCGAGAAAAAAGATTTCAACGTATCGAACAGCGACGGACCACGGGGACCACGCCCCTCGCCCAGCGCCTGGCTGATACGGTCGAGAATGATTGCGAGTAACACGATCCCGACGCCGCCTGCTGTCGCATTTCCGACGTCCAGTCGTCCAAGGCCGGTAAACACGGTCAGGCCAAGCCCGCCTGCGCCGATCAGAGCGGTGATCACCACCATCGACAGCGCCAGCATCAGCGTCTGGTTGAGCCCCGCCATCACGGTGCGCATCGCCAGCGGAAACTGCACCTCGATCAGCATCTGCCAGGAGGTCGAGCCGAACGCGATTGCCGCTTCGGTCAGATCCTCGCGCACGTTGCGGATGCCGAGATCGGTCAGGCGGATGATCGGCGGCAGCGCGAAGATGAT
>JBEBXE010000336.1:0-3933 GCA_040391705.1 Aerobium aerolatum | reverse complement strand
TCTCCGCCTCGGTTTCAGTGCGCAGCCAGTCGCCATAGTCGGCTTCGACCGATGCTATCGGCACCGCGACGATCGACGGCACCTCATAGGGGTGCAGCGACTTGACCAGCGCCGACACACGGTCGAAATGCGCGGCGCGCGTCTTCAGCAGCAGCGGCACCTCGTCGGCCTGTTCGACCGCGCCTTTCCAGCGATAGACGCTGGAAATCGCAGGGTAGACATTGGCGCAGGCCGCCAGCCTGGCGTCGATCGCAGCTCTGGCGATCCCGTCCGCAACGGTGCGGTCGGGGCAGTTGATCCAGATATCCACGAACGGCGTTGTCATCGGCTTGGTCAGATTTCCATGCCCATCATGCCGGCGACGGTATGCACGTCCTTGTCGCCACGGCCGGACAGGTTGACGATGATGATCTCGTTCTTGCCCATCGTCGGCGCAATCTTCATCGCATGCGCAATCGCGTGCGAGGATTCCAGCGCCGGGATGATACCTTCCTTCTTCGTCGTCAGCTGGAACGCGTCCAGCGCCTCGTCGTCGAGGATCGGGATGTAATCGACGCGGCCGCTGTCACGCAGCCAGCTGTGCTCGGGGCCGACGCCGGGATAGTCGAGCCCGGCGGAAATCGAATGGCCGTCGAGGATCTGGCCGTCGGCGTCCTGCAGCAGATAGGTGCGGTTGCCGTGCAGCACGCCGGGCCTGCCGGCATTCATCGAGGCGCAATGCTCGGCGCCGTCGAGGCCGCGACCACCAGCTTCGATGCCGATGATCCTGACGTCCTTGTCATCGAGGAACGGGTGGAAGATGCCGATGGCGTTCGACCCGCCGCCGACGGCTGCGATCACGACGTCCGGCAGCCGGCCTTCCTGTTCGAGAATCTGTGCGCGCGCTTCGGTGCCGATCACCGACTGGAATTCGCGCACCATCTCCGGGTAGGGGTGCGGACCTGCGGCGGTGCCGATCAGGTAATAGGTGTCCTCGACATTGGTCACCCAGTCGCGCAGCGCTTCGTTCATCGCGTCCTTGAGCGTGCCATGGCCGGCGGCAACCGCCTTCACTTCGGCGCCCAGCAGCTTCATGCGGAACACGTTCGGCTTCTGCCGCTCGACGTCGGTAGCGCCCATATAGACGACGCACGGAAAGCCGAAGCGGGCGGAGACGGTGGCCGAGGCGACGCCGTGCTGGCCCGCGCCGGTCTCGGCGATGATGCGCTTGCGACCCATGCGCTTGGCGAGCAGGATCTGGCCGAGGCAGTTGTTGATCTTGTGCGAGCCGGTGTGGTTCAAGTCCTCGCGCTTGAAATAGATCTTCGCGCCACCGAGGTGGTTCGACAGGCCTTCAGCGTAATAGAGCTTGGACGGACGCCCGGCATAATGGGTCGACAGCGCCTGCAACTCGGCGCGGAACGCCGGGTCGTTTTTGGCCGCAGCCCACTCCTTCTCGAGGTCGAGAATGAGCGGCATCAGGGTTTCGGCGACAAAACGGCCGCCAAATATGCCGAACATGCCCTGTTCGTCGGGTCCGGTGCGAAACGAATTCGGGGTCGCGGGCTGGTTCACGGCCGGTCTCCTCAGGGATTTTGTTCGTCAGGCGGCGCTTGTTTCCTGCGCGCTCCGGACGGCTTTGAAGAAATCTGCAATCAGCGCCGTATCCTTGATACCCGGCGCACGCTCCACTCCCGACGAGATATCAATGCCGGGCGGATTGGAGAGACGAAGGGCATCGCCGATGTTGGCGGCGTTGAGCCCTCCCGAAAGCATGTAATCGACGCTGCGGTCAAGGGCTGCGAGCAGTCGCCAGTCGAAGGAGACACCGTTTCCACCGGGCAACTGCGACCCTTTCGGCGGTTTGGCGTCGAAAAGAAACCGATCCGCGATGCCGGTAAACGGCTCGATCTTGGCCAGGTCGGCGGCTTCGCTGATCGAAAACGCCTTCATCACCGGCAAGCCATAGCGCTGCTTGACCGCTGCGACCCGTTGCGGGGTTTCCGCGCCATGCAGTTGCAGGATGTCCGGCTGCATCGCCTCGACGATGGCGTCGAGCATCGCGTCGTCGGCATCGACGGTCACGGCGACCGCTTTTGCCCGTCCAATCGCTGCCTGGCGCAGTGTCGCTGCGCGGGCCGGTTCGATGTGGCGCGGGCTCTTGGCAAAGAAGATGAAACCGACATGGCTTGCGCCCTGGTCGAGCGCTGCTGCCAGCGTCTCGTCGGTCGTCAGACCACATATTTTGATATCGAGCGTCATGGCTTTCTTATCGACATGAAAATGCGGGCGTTTCAAGGACGAAACGGATTTGCGGCTATAAACCACGAGTCCGGCAAAGCCCCTGAAGGGCGCTGCTGCCTCAACCGGCGTCGGAGGCGCTGAAATCGATCGCCTGCAGCGCGCTGCCGTTGCGTTTCAGCCAGGCGCGGGCTTCCGGCGTGCGCGGACACAATTGCGTGCACAATGCCCAGAATTTCGGCCCGTGGTTCATTTCGCGCAGATGCGCCACCTCGTGGGCGACGAGGTAGTCGATCACCGTCGGCGGCGCCATCATGATGCGCCAGGAAAACGACAGGCCTCCGTCCGAGGTGCACGAGCCCCAGCGCGATGAGGTATCCTTGAAGCGGATCGACTTGGCCGGCCGCCCGACGCTGGCGCTGTGTTTGGCGACCAGCGGTTCGATATCGTGCTTGGCCTCGCGCTTGAGAAAGTCGGCGACGCGGCGCGACAGGTGCTGCGGCTCGCCATGCACCAGCAGCGCCGGGACGCCATCCTCGGTGCCGAGCGTGACCGTGCCGCGCCGTCCGCCCGCGTGCACGATCAGATGCGGCAGGCCGCGCAGCGGAATTTTCACGCCCGGCCGCACGCGCGGCTGGTTGGGCAGCTTGGCCAGCTTGGTTTCCAGCCAACCGCGATGCCGGTCGAGAAACAGATCGACCTCGCCCTTGCGCAAGCCGGGCGGCACGGTGACGCGCAGGCCCTTGCCGCCGGCGTCGATGCGCAGGGTCAGGCGTTTGGCGCGGTCGTTCTCGACAATCCTGAGCGGCAACTCGCGGTTGGCGACCACATGCACCCGCTCCTGGGCAGAGGGGCGGGGGGTGCTGCGCGCTTTTGTCGATTTCAGAAAGCTGAAGACCATGGGTCTGAGTCTAGCCGATTCGCGGGAGAGGGGGAGCGGGTCGTTAGTGGCACTAAAACGGCGCCGGATTGCTCCGGCGCCGTTTCGGGGAGGACGCACGGTTACGTGCGCGGATCAGGCCCTAGACGTCGTCCAGCAGACCCTCGCCCTGGTCGGGCTTGCGGGTTGCAGGCGTGGTCTTGGAGCGTTCGGCCATGAAGCGGTCGAACTCCTGCTGGTCCTTGGCGCGACGCAGTTCGCGTGCATAAGTGTCGAATTCCTCGCGCATGGCGTCGAGCTTGCGACGCTCTTCGGCGAGGTGTTCGAGTTCCTTTTCACGCCAGTCGTCGAAGGCGACATTGCCAGTACGGGAATGCATCGTCTTGCCTTTTCTGCAGGACCCGAAAAAGGTTTCGCGGGCCTTGCTCCAGTCGCCCTTGAACTCACCGAGGCGATCGCCCCAGATGATGTAGGCAAGCATTGCGAGACCCAGAGGCCAGAAAGCCATGAAGCCGACGACCATCAGCGCGATGGTCGCGGGCGTCCATGCTGGCCGGATCAGGGCAGTCTTGGTCATTTCGTCCGTTCCTTCACTTGGAAACAGCCACGTCCGGCTGCTTGAATTCGAGATGGGAAGCAAAAAATGGCGATTCAAGAGCGTCCGCCCGAAAACCGTTCAACGCCCTGATCACAAATGAAATATTCTCCAACCTGCCGGCTTGCCGGGATTTGACGCCGGTCGCCTTGTCTGCCCATTCTGGGATATCAAGGCGGAAAATCGAAAAATGCGCGGAGACATGACGATGACGAGTGACGTGAAACACGAAACCGCA
>JBEBXE010000335.1:0-3939 GCA_040391705.1 Aerobium aerolatum | reverse complement strand
AGAACACCAACTTCCCCTCAGCGATCTTGACCGCGTGCCCGCCGATTCGGGCCGAGGTGATATCACTGGCTTTGACTTCCATATCGAGGCGGATGCGCGAGGGGCGGCCCATTTCGGTCCCCTGCTCGATCCATGCGGTGTGGTTGCCGTCCGTCAGCTGGTCGAAATGCCGGATCGCGCCGGAGAAGGCTGCGGCAGCCGAGCCGGTGGCCGGGTCTTCGTAGACCGGCGGACCGGGAACGAACATGCGCGCGTGAAAAGCGCTGTCGTGCCGGATCGTCTCGCGGCAATAGACGTAGGCGCTCGACGGTGCGCCGTTGTCGCGCAGCGGCGACAGGCCGAGCCATATCGGGCCGTCGAGTTGCACCCGCGCCATGGCGGCGAGCCCGGCGACGGGCACGGTGAGATACGGCACGCCGGCCGACCACAGGCCGGGACGGTGGTTTTCAAAGCCGATTTCGTGCGGGCCCAGCCCCAAAGCCGCAGCGATCATCGCGTCGTCGGCGTCGAGCTTGAGCTGGCGCGACAATTGCGGCAGGTCGAATTCGGCAAAACTCGGCGCGTCGTGGCTGCGCGTCACGGCGCAACGGACATTGCCGATCTGCTCTTCAAGGATCAGCAGCGTGTCGGTGTCGTCCGTCGTGGCGCCGCGCTCGGCCAGCGCGATGGCCGCGCCGACCGTCGGATGACCGGCAAACGGCATTTCGTACTGCGGCGTAAAGATACGGATGGCGGCGGAATGGGCCGGATTGGCCGCCGGCTGGACGAAGACGCTCTCGGAATAGTTGAATTCGCGTGCGATCTTCTGCATGGCAGCGGCATCGAGGCCCTGCGAATCGAACACGACGGCCAACGGGTTGCCGCTCAGCGCCGTGTCGGTGAAGACGTCATAAACGGCATAGTTGCGCTGGATCATCGGCGGCTCCTGATGTTGGCAATGAAGTGTAGGCTCGCAAACATGGCTAAACTTTAATTTGAAATCCCGTCCGACATCCATGATGTGTCGACTGAAGGGATGTAGAAATACCAAAGGCGGATGTGCGCATGGACCAGATCGTCGAGCGCCCCGGCGAGGCAAAATATGCCGCGCCGGAATCGATCGAACAAGTGCTGGCGCTGACCAGCGAGGGCAAGCCGAAACGCCAGCGCCGCCTCTGGCCGCTGCTGGCGCTGCTGGCTGTCGTCGCCGCCGGCGGCGCGGCCTATTGGCAATGGAGCGCCGGCGCGGCCACACCTGCCGTCGTCTACCGCTCGGTGCCGGTCGAGCGCGGCCATATCACCGTCGAAGTCTCCGCCACCGGTACGCTGCAACCGCTGACACAGGTGGAAGTGTCGAGCGAGCTGTCGGGCGTGGTGCGCTCGGTCCGGGTTGACGAGAACCAGCGTGTTGCCGTCGGCGACGTGCTGGCCGAACTGGATACGACCCGCATCAGCGCCCAGGTCGAGCGCGCACAGGCCAGCGTATCGGCTGCCGCTGCCCGCGTCGCTGACGCCGACGTGACGCTGAAAGAGACCGACCAGACGCTAGCGCGCACGCAGACCCTTTCGGGACGTGGCATGGCCACCGAACAGGCGCTGGAAACGGCAAAGGCCGCGCGCGACCGCGCCGCCAGCGCGGTTGCCATCGCCAAGGCCAATCTCGAAGTCGCCGACGCCGATCTCAAGCTGCAACAGGCCGATTTCACCAAGAGCACGATTTACGCGCCGATCGACGGCATCGTGCTGAGCCGCACCGTCAACCCCGGCCAGACCGTGGCGTCGTCGATGCAGGCGCCGATCCTGTTCGTGATTGCGGAAAATCTCGAGACGATGGAGCTGAAGGCGGCGGTCGATGAGGCTGATATCGGCACCGTCGCGCCCGGCCAGACCGCGCGCTTCACCGTCGATGCGTTTCCCGGCCGGCGCTTCGACGCCAAGATCCGCGACATTTCCTATGCCTCGTCGGTGACGGAAGGCGTGGTCACCTATCAGGCCCGCCTCAACGTCTCCAATGAAGAACTGCTGCTGCGGCCCGGCATGACCGCGACCGTCGACATCGTGACGCGCGAGGCCGATGGCGTGATGCTGGTGCCGGCGGCAGCGCTGCGCTTCACCCCGCCGCAGCCAAGCCAGAGCAGCGGCTGGTCGCTGCAGCAATTGTTCAACCCGCGCCCATCGATGGGCTTCTTCCGCCAGCGCGGCGGCACCACCACGGCAAGCGACGGCAGCCGCCCGGTCTATGTGCTGCGCGACGGCCAGCCCGAGATGGTGCGCGTCACCACGGGGGCGACAACCGGCGAGTCAGTCGAAATCCTCTCCGGGCTGAAGGAAGGCGACCGCGTCATCACCGGCATCGGCCAGGGACGCCCGAGCGGTGGCCAGGGCCGTCCAGGCGGCACCGGCCAGGCGCGCGGGGGCAGCGCAGGGTTGCACCCATGACGGCGTCCATGACCGGGCTAGAAAAGCCGCTGCTGGCCTTCCGTGGCGTCTGGAAGACCTACGGAACCGGCGAGACGCGCGTCAATGCGCTGGCAGGCGTCGATCTCGACATCCGGCGCGGCGAATTCGTCGCCATCATGGGCCCGTCCGGCTCGGGCAAGTCGACGTCGATGAACATCATCGGCTGCCTCGATACGCCGACGAAAGGCGTCTACAGCTTTCTCGGCGTCGATGCCGGCGGGCTCGATCGTGGCCGCCGGGCGATGCTGCGCAACCGCTATATCGGCTTCGTGTTTCAGGGCTACAATCTGTTGCCGCGCACCACGGCGGCCGAAAATGTCGAGCTGCCGCTGGTCTATCGCGGCGTGCCGGCGCGCGACCGGCGCGAACTGGCGATGCAGGCACTGGCGCAGGTCGGCCTCGAGGGACGCGAACACCACACCCCGTCGGAACTGTCGGGCGGCCAGCAGCAGCGCGTCGCCATTGCCCGCGCCATCGTCACCAAGCCGACGCTGCTGGTTGCCGACGAGCCGACCGGCAATCTCGACACCGCGCGCAGCCACGAGATCATGAGCCTGCTGACGCAGCTCAACACGCTGCAGGGGCTGACCGTCGTCATGGTCACCCATGAGGCCGACATCGCCGCCTATGCGCAGCGCACCATCCGGTTCCTCGACGGCCACATCGCCGCCGACACCGCAAAGCTGGAGGTGGCGTGATGCTGTTTGAAACCATCCGCCTCGCGCTGCGTTCGGTCAGCCGCAACGCGCTGCGCTCGTTCCTGACCCTGCTTGGCATCGTCATCGGCGTGGCGGCGGTGATCGCGATGATCACCATCGGCACCGGCACGACGGAGAAGGTGAAGCAGGACATCACCAAGCTCGGCAGCAATCTGCTGACGGTGCAGGCGCTGCGGCCAATGCGCGGCGGCGACACCAACTTTACCCCGCGCGCGCTGGACGCCCGCGATCTCGACGGGCTGGTCGCGGGACTGGACGACGTCCGCGCCATCTCGGCGGTGGCCCAGCGCACCGTGCGCGTCGTCTTTGGCGCCGACAATACCGCTGCCCAGGTGACCGGCACCGACCTCGACTTCTTCACCGCCCGCAACTGGGACGTGACGGGCGGGCGCGCCTTCACCGAATCGGAAGTGCGCGGCGGCGCCAATGTCTGCCTGATTGGCGAAACCGTGCGCAGCCGGTTCTTCGGCGACGGCGATCCGTTCGACGCCGCCATCCGCGTCGGCCGCATGAGCTGCCGCGTCATCGGTGTTCTGGACGTGAAAGGCACGTCGGGGTTCGGCCAGGATCAGGACAATGTCGTGATGATGCCGCTGACGACGTTCCAGCGTCGCATCGCCGGCAATCGCGACATCGGCCAGATTCTGGTGGCGGTGAACGATGGTGTGTCGACGTCGCAGGTGATGGGCGACGTGCAGGACATTTTGCGCCACACCCGCCGCATCGCCCCCGATCAGGACGACAATTTCGACGTCCGCGACATGACCCAGATCGCCGACGC
>JBEBXE010000334.1:0-3943 GCA_040391705.1 Aerobium aerolatum | reverse complement strand
GATGGTGTCGACGACATTGCCGGTCGGCAACAGCGCCCCGCAGGACGACCCGGCGGTGTCCTTGAATTCGATCGGCACCGGCGCGGCAGTGCCGGGCACGCCGTCGATGCGCGCTTCACCGGCGTAGCTCACCCGTCCATCCGGCGTGGCGACGGTGGCAACCGCGATCTGGCCGGTATTGTCCATATGAATGCGCACGGGCGTGGTGCCTGCCTGCGCCGCGACCAGCCCGCGCTCGATCGCAAACGGCCCGACGCCGGCAAGGATATTGCCGCAATTCTGCGCGTCGGTGACGATCGCCCGGTCGACGAACACCTGCAAAAACAGATAATCGACATCGACGCCATCGCGGATCGATTTGCGCACGACGGCGACCTTGGAGGTCAGGGGGTCGGCACCGCCCAGGCCGTCGATCTGGCGTGGATCGGGTGAGCCCATCACCCGCAACAGGAACGCATCGCGCGCCGCCGTTTCCTGCGGCAGGTCTTCGGCCAAAAAATAGCCGCCCTTCGAGGTACCGCCGCGCATCCACATGCAGCGGGCCTCAGACATATTTGAGGCCCTTTTCGGCAAGCTTCTCGCGCATCGCATAGATGTCGAGCCCGAGTTCACCCGCTGCCAGACGGCGACGTTTGTCCTCTTCAAGCGCCACCCGCGCCTCGGCCTTGGTGGCTACCGCTTCGGCAACGGCGCGCGCCACGACGCAGACCCCGTCGTCATCGGCGACAATGACGTCACCCGGATGGATCAGCGCCCCGGCGCAGACCACGGGCACGTTGACCGAGCCCAGCGTCTCCTTGACCGTGCCTTGCGCAAAGATCGCCTTCGACCACACCGGAAACTGCATCGCGGTGAGGTCGGCGATATCGCGCACGCCGGCATCGATGATCAGACCCTTGCAGCCGCGCGCCTGCGCCGACGTTGCCAGCAGATCGCCAAAATAGCCGTCTTCGCATGGGCTGGTCGGGGCCAGCACCAGAATGTCGCCTGCCTTGAGCTGCTCGATGGCGACATGCAGCATCCAGTTGTCACCCGGAGGGGCCGAGATGGTCACAGCGGAGGCCGCCAGGCGCGCGCCGCGATAGATCGGGCGCATGTGGCTGGCCAGCAGCCCCTTGCGCCCCTGCGCCTCGTGCACGGTGGCGACGCCGCAGGCCGCCAGCCGGTCGATGACCGACTGCGCGGCGCGTTCGATGTTCTGGACGACCAGCCCGCTCATCACAATTCATCCACGGTGCGCGGGAAGATGCTCTGGAAGCCTTCCGCGTATTTTGCCGCCCGTCCGCCCGACTGGCCGCCGGAATTGCGCTGGAAATGATTGGCGCGGTTTTCGGCGACGTTCTTGTAATAGTGCCAGAGGTGCTCCTGCCCTTCCATGCACTGGATGGCGGCCCATTTCTGCTCCCACACCGGGGTGATGTCGAGGAAGACGTCGGGCTTCCAGTTCATCTGCTCGGTCTGGTGCGGCTCAAACAGATAGACCTGCGGCGCGCCGAGAATCTTCTGGCCGGGATTGTGGCCCCAGGCCTGCGCAATCGCGCGGCATTCCAGCGTCCATTCCGACACATACATATGGTCGGTGTTGTACGGATCGTATTTGGAGTGGGTCATCATGAAAGACGGCTGCACGGCGCGCATCACGTCGACCAGGCGGTCCTTGGCTTCGCGCGTCATCTCCAGCGGATAGTCGCCAAGGTCGAAGAACTGGATGTCGTGGACGCCCAGCGCCTTGGCGGCATTCTCGGCTTCGCGCTTGCGCTCCGACTTCACCGTCTCCAGCGTCATGCCTTCGTGCTTCCACAGCTTGGCGCTTTCGCCACGCTCGCCATAGGACAGGCACACCACCGTGACGTCGACGCCCTTTTGCGCGTGCAGCGCGATCGCGCCGCCGCAACGCCAGACGAAATCCGCCGAGTGCGCGCTGACGATCAGCGCTGTTTTATTGGTCATTTTGTCCTCCTGCCTCCGTCTCAACAGGTATGTATACAATGCCGGAGCAAGTCAATATCGGCCGGAACCAGCCTAATTCCGGCTCGAAAATCCTGCCGCCAAATTATTTTTCCTGCCGTGGTGAAACCACGCGACCGGGGCCGCGTTGATAGAAACAGCGCTGGCGCACCCGCTGAGGCGGTTGTTGACAAGCCATCGCGATTACGTTGATATCAACGCATAACCACAAACCAGACGAGGAGGATATAACGATGGGCTACATCGAAGGATTCGTCG
This sequence comes from Aerobium aerolatum, assembly GCA_040391705.1. Lineage (GTDB taxonomy): Bacteria > Pseudomonadota > Alphaproteobacteria > Rhizobiales > Rhizobiaceae > Aerobium > Aerobium aerolatum_A. The sequence continues at coordinate 1,717 of JBEBXE010000334.1, read as the reverse complement.
CAGCCGTACCCGCAGCCAACAAAGAGGTCTACCGCAAGCACGCCGCCAAGGCCGCGCCGCTGTTCAAGGAATTCGGCGCAACGCGTGTTGTCGAATGCTGGGGCGATGACGTTCCGCACGGCAAGGTCACCGACTTTCAGGGCTCGGTGAAGGCCACCGCCGACGAGGTCGTGGTCTTCTCCTGGATCGAATATCCATCCAGGCAGGCGCGCGACGCCGCCAACAAGAAGATGATGGCCGACCCGCGCATGGACGCGATGAGCGGCGAGATGCCGTTCGATGCCAAGCGGATGATCTATGGCGGTTTTGCCATCCTGCATGACGACGGCAAGACCAACGGCATGGGCTATGCCGACGGCGCGCTTGCAGCGGTTCCCGAAGGCAACCGCGCCGATTATGACGCCTTCTGTTCGACCAATGCAGCCTTGCTGAAAGAGTACGGCGCCACCCGCGTCGTCGACGCCTGGGGCGATGACGTACCGGACGGCAAGGTCACCGACTTCAAGGGCGCGGTGAAAGCGGAATCCGGCGAGAAGGTGGTCTATTCGTGGATCGAATGGCCGTCGCGGGAAGCACGCGACACCGGCTGGGCCAAGGCGATGGCCGATCCGCGAATGATGGGCGGCAAGATGCCGTTCGACGGCAGCCGCATGGTCCATGGCGGCTTTGCGCCAATCCTCGACGTTTAGGAGCCAAATCATGCGCAACAAACAAGGTGACTTCATCTGGTACGAGCTGATGACGTCGGACCCCAAGGCCGCCGCCGATTTCTATCGCGCGGTGATCGGCTGGTCCGCCCATGGCTTCGATGAATCGATGGGCGGCTATCAGGCGTTTTCCGCCGCAGGCACGGATGTCGCGGGCCTGCTGGAAACGCCGGCCGAGGCTGTGACGTCCGGCGCACGTCCGTCCTGGTTCGGCTATATCGGCGTTGACGATGTCGACGCCACGGTCGAGCGCATGGTCAGTGCCGGCGGCAAGCAGCACATGCCGCCGACAGACATTCCCGGCGTCGGCCGCTTTGCCATGCTCGCCGACGGGCAGGGCGCAGCGCTCTACGTCATGCGTGGCGAGCCCGATCAGGTCAGCACCGCCTTTGCCGGCGACAAACAAGGCCATTGCCAATGGAACGAGCTGGCAACCAGCGATCCCAAGGCCGCCCTGGCATTCTACCAGCAGCAGTTCGGCTGGCAGACGGGCGACGCCATGCCGATGGGCGACATGGGCACCTATCAGCTGTTCCGCCAGAACGGCACCGACATCGGCGCGGTGATGGCGGCGCAGAACGGCATGCCGCCGGCGTGGATCTTCTATTTCGGCGTCAACGACATCCATGCCGCCGCAACCGCGATTGCCGCCCATGACGGGCAGATCCACCATGGTCCGGCCGACGTTCCCGGCGGCAGCCAGATCATCGTCGCCACCGATCCGCAAGGCGCGATGTTCGGCCTTGTCGGTCCGGCCGGCAACCACGGAGCACAGTCATGACCAAGGTGACGCAGCATCTGTGGTTCGAACGCGGCATGGAAGAAGCGGTGACGTTCTACACCTCGCTGATCCCCGGCTCGTCGCTCGACTGGCTGTCGTCGCTGCCAACGGAGTCGCCCAGCGGGCCTGCCGGCAGCGTGCGCCTTGCCGGCTTCACGCTGGGTGACCAGAACTATCAGGCCATCGAGGCCGGCCCGCTCGATCCGTTCAACCACAGCTTCTCGATCAT
>JBEBXE010000333.1:0-3961 GCA_040391705.1 Aerobium aerolatum | reverse complement strand
TTTTCAGCGCCGTAATAGGTCAGCGTCAGCATCGAGCCGCCATCGGTCATCAGCTTCTCGGCGCGCTTGGCGATCGCCGTGAAGGAATAGACCGAAATGTCCATCGAGCGCAGGAAGTTGTCGCGCGAGGTGTCGATGTAGCGGCCGTCGAGTTCGTCCTTGTCGGAGAACGCGATGGCGTGGACGAGAAAATCGATCTTGCCCCACTTGGCTTCGATATTTGCGAACACCGCATCGACGCTGTCCATGTCGGTGACATCGCAGTCGCCGGCAATGTAAGCGCCGAGATCGGCTGCCAGCGGCTCGACGCGCTTGCGGAACGCATCGCCCTGATAGGTCAGCGCGAGTTCAGCGCCAGCATCGGCACAGGCCTTGGCGATACCCCAGGCGATGGACCGGTTGTTGGCCACGCCCATGATGAGGCCACGTTTACCCGCCAGAAGGCCGTTTTCTGCCGTCATATGTCGTCTCCTGCATCGGTCGCATTTTGCAGCCGTATCGCACAGGCGGATGCCGGCTTCAAGCTTGACCCGACCGAACAGGGGAAAACCCTGTCAGGAATGTGCCTTTCGCTGCTTCATCAGCGCTTCTAGCTCGTGATCGCCGCCTTCCGGCAGCATGATCACCACATGGACGTAGAGATCGCCGTGACCACCCGCCTTGAGCGGCAGGCCCTTGCCTTTGAGGCGCAATTTGCGGTCCGAGCTGGACCACGCAGGAATGGACACCGAGAGACGTCCGTGCGGCGTTTCCACAGCAGCCTTCACCCCCAGCACCGCATCGGCCAGCGGCACCGGCAGCTCGACATGCAAATCGCGCCCGTCGACGCGATAGACCGGATGCGGGGCGAATCGGATCTTGATCAAGGCGTCGCCAGCCGGACCGAACGGCGATTGCTCGCCCTGCCCTTTCAGGCGGATGGTCTGGCCGTCCTCGACGTAAGCCGGCAGCTTGATGCCGAGCTTGCGTCCGTCGGGGAACATAGCGGTAACTTTCTCCGCCTTCGCAACGTCTTCGATCGACACGTCAAGCGTCGCATTGATGTCGGCACCGGCCTGAACCTGTGCGCCGGGACCACCCTGCGGACGACGCGCCTGTCCGAACAATTCGCTGAAGATATCGCCGGCATCAAACCCACCGCCGCCCGGCCCGCCGGAGCGGAACTCGAAGCGCGAGCCGCCGGGGCCGCCACGCGCACCGGCATTGCGAAACCCGCCGAACGGATCGCCGCCACCGCCGGCGTTCTCGAACCCGGCAAAACGTGGTTTGCCCGCGGCATCGATTTCGCCACGGTCAAACTGGCCGCGCTTGGTTTCGTCGCCAGCGATTTCATAGGCCTGATTGATCTCGGCGAACCGGTCCTTGGCCTTGGAATCATCCTGATTCTGATCAGGGTGGTGTTTCTTAGCGAGCTTGCGAAACGCGGATTTGATCTCTTTCGCAGAGGCGTTTTTCGCAACGCCCAATACGTCATAGGGATCACGCATAGTATGCTGCCTGCCAAATCGGAAAATAGGTGTCGGGTGTGTATATGAGGCCTGCTAGGAACAAATTCCAGAGCAGCGTTCCAAAATCGCCTGCCTACTGAACCCGGTCAAACGATTTCGTCGTCCACAGGCGCGCTGCCCCGAGGCAGGTTTCGCCCTGATAGAGGTGAATACCCTCAAAACTCTCCCGTGTCGCCACGAAACGCCGGCACAGGAAGCCGGTGTCGCGGCTTTCTGTGATATCGCGGATCGAGCCGCGCGAGCCGGTGTCGGCGTTGGCCCAGCCGATGCCGTCGTCCACCTCATCGACAATTGCCGCCGAGACCGCCGCGCGGATGATGGTTTCATCCGACGTGCGCACGCTGTCGGTCGCCGTCGCCGGTTGCTGCGACGTCGAGCCGGTGATGATCGAGGTGTCCGGCACCGCGCTTTCGATTGAAAACCCGGCGGTCCCGCATCCTGCAAGCAGGACACACACCACAGCCCACAGCGGGGCCTGCCCGCTGCGCCAAAAGAATTTCTGCCTGCCCCCCCCATCCAAAGCTTGCACCGGGCTCGCCAATGGGCAATCTCCCTGCCAGTTCACATAGGTTCGAGGTGCGACCATGGCAGAGACACAGTTAACAGATGGTGATTTCACCGTGAGTGGTGAGCCTTATGCACTTTTTGCACAATGGCTCGCCGATGCCGGCAAGTCGGAACCCAACGACCCCAACGCTACCGCGCTTGCCACCGTCGACACCGACGGCCTGCCGGATGTGCGCATGGTGCTGTTGAAAGATTTCGATGAGCAAGGGTTCGTCTTCTACACCAACTACGAGAGCGCCAAGGGGCAGGAAATCCTGTCGACGATGAAAGCCGCACTGTGCTTTCACTGGAAGTCGCTGCGCCGTCAGGTGCGGGTGCGTGGTCTGGTGGAAACCGTGAGCGACGCCGAGGCCGACGCCTATTTCGCCTCGCGTCCGCGCGGCAGCCGCATCGGCGCGTGGGCGTCGGCGCAATCGCGGCCGCTGGAAAGCCGTTTCGCGCTGGAAAAGTCGGTCGCCGAGTACACGGCGCGCTACGCCATCGGCGAAATTCCCCGCCCGTCGCATTGGTCAGGGTTCCGGATCAAGCCGGTGGCGATCGAGTTCTGGCACGATCGCCCGTTCCGGTTGCATGACCGGGTGCGTTTCGAGGCCGAGGGCTCCGGCTGGAAAAAGACCCGCCTCTACCCGTAAATTGGCTAGCCCTTCTTACGCCCCATAAAAGCGACGAAGGCGTTTCTGGCTTCGTCGGATTTCAGGCGCGCGCGAAAATGCGCACCTTCTTCCTTGATGCGGGCCAGCAGCACCGAGCGGTCACCCAGCATCAGGTCGCGGGCGATCTTCAACGCTTCCGGCGGCTTTTGCGCAATGCGCTCCGCCGCAGCCAGCGTTGCGGCTTCGAGCTGGTCTTCGGCGACGACGTCGTAGATCAGGCCGGCAGCCTTGGCCCGTTCGGCCGAGAACCCCTCGCCCAGCCCCAGCAGCGCAAACGCCTGCTGACGGCCGATAACGCGCGGGGCCAGCAGGCTCGAGCCTGCCTCCGGCACCAGCCCCAAATCGACAAACGGCGTGCGGAATTCGGTGCGCGGCGTCGCCAGCGTCAGGTCGCAATGCAGGTTGATCGTGGTGCCGATACCGACGGCGATGCCGTCGACGCCGGACACGATCGGCTTCTGCGACATGGCAAGGGCTTCGAGGAAGTCATAGACCTCCATGCCGCCCTCGCCGCCGGTTGCAACCGTCATGAAGTCGGCAAGGTCGTTGCCCGACGTGAACGCGCCCGGCACGCCGAGAATGACGTGAACGCGGACGGTGGCATCCGCGTCGCCGTCCCTCAGCGCGCTGGCCATCGTCGCGTACATGGCGCGGGTGATGGCGTTCTTCTTGTCGGGACGGTTCATCCGGACGATCTGCAGCGCGCCCTGGCGCTCCACTACGACGTGTTCGCTCATAGCTTTCTCCCCCTCTACGATCAGGACGCCAGCGCGGCTTCTGCGCCCAGCAGGCTTGCGCCGCCTTCGATCACCCGGCGCTTCAATGCACCCGATTCTTCGACGAGGTTTTCGGCAAAGAAGCGGGCCAGCGCGACGCGCGCCTTGTCTTCGCCCGCCAGAGCGCCACGCACCAGCCATGCACCGCCGGCCGCAAGACCGAACAGGCGCAGATACGGCGTTGCACCGGCCAGCGCTTCCTGCTGACGGCCGCTTGCGGCGGCCTGCTGCAGGAAATCGGTGGCTTCGGCGAAATCGTCGATGGCGGCAGCGCATTTTTCGGCGGTCTTGCCGAACCCGTCGGCATTGGACTTGCGCAGCGTCTCGATCTCTTCGCGCAGTTCGGCGATGAAGCCTTGCACATGCGCGCCGCCGTCCAGCGGCAGCTTGCGCATGACGAGGTCGATGGCCTGAATGCCGTTGGTGCCTTCGTAGATCGGCGCGATGCGCGAATCCC
>JBEBXE010000332.1:0-3987 GCA_040391705.1 Aerobium aerolatum | reverse complement strand
CCGCCGGAATGGTGCCGATGCCGAACCAGATGACGAGGATCGGCACCACCGCGACTTTCGGGATGGCGTTGAAGCCGACCATCAGCGGATAGATGCCGGCATAGATCATCCGCGACCAGCCGATGAGCAGCCCCAGAGCCAGTCCGCCGACGACGGCGAGGCCGAACCCCAGCGTGGTGGTGAACAAGGTCTGGATCGAATGCCGCTGGATTGCCGGCCAATACTGCACCAGCGCCTTCACGATAGCCGAGGGGGCCGGCAGGATGGTCGGCCGGATGCCGAACAGCCAGACCACGCCTTCCCAGATCACGAACAAGCCGATCGTGTAGAGCCACGGTGCCCACGCGATCCAGTTGATGCTCGATTTTTTTGCGCTTGGATTGCTCATGCCACCAACCTCGCATCTGCGATCTCGCCGCGCAGTTGGTGCACCTTTTCGGTGAAGGCGGGCGTATACATCAGGTCCAGATCACGCGGACGCGGAAAGTCTATTCTGTGTTCGTGCTGGATGCGGCCCGGCCGCGCGCTCATCACGAACACCCGATCCGCCAGATAAACCGCTTCGCGCAGATCGTGCGTGACGAGCACAATGGTCACGTCCTGCTGGGCGTGAAGATCACGGATGACCTGCCACAACTCCTCCCGCGTAAACGCATCGAGCGCGCCGAACGGCTCGTCGAGCATCAGCAGTTCCGGCTCGTGGATCAGCGCCCGGCACAGATTGGCGCGCTGCTGCATGCCACCTGACAACTGCCACGGAAACTTGTCGCCAAAGCCTTTCAGCCCGACGGTCTCCAGCAGCCGTTCTGCCTGGGCGACATATTCGGCCTTGTGAGCGCGCAGACGCTTGCGATGCCGGTCGACGATTTCGAGCGGCAAAAGGATGTTGTCGAGCGTCGTGCGCCACGGCAGCATCGTCGGATTCTGAAACGCCATGCCGACGATCGACACCGGCTTGGTCACGCGTTGCCCCGCCACCACGACGGAGCCCGTCTGCGGGATGTGCAAGCCGGTCACCAGCCGCATCAGCGTGGACTTGCCGCAACCGGACGGCCCGACCACTGCGGCGAATTCCCCCTTTTCGACCGCGATGGTCAGTCCAGAGACCGCAAGCACGCCCCCCTCGCCGCCATAGCGCATGTCGACATTGTCGATCTTGACCAGATGGTCTCCCATAACTTCCCCTTAGTCCCTGCTAATCCGAGAAAAGAAAGTCGCCCCTCGTTGCTCCCTGATGCGCCCGTTGAACCGGGCATTCTGGGAAAACGAGGGGCGACGTTTCTTTGCTTACTTGAACCGGCGTTCCTCGACCGGTGGCAGATATTGCAGGTCGACGACGTCCTCAGGCTTGACGTTGCCCTTGAGGTCCATCGACAGCCGCAACTGTTCGAAGGCGCGGCCAAGACGATCCATCTCGATGTTGCCAAAACCGTTCTTCTGCACGGCGGCGGTGTTGATGTTCATCTCGTTGGCCATCTTCAGGCGCTCGGTCTCGACGGCGACATCGAGGATCTCGTTGCGCTTGAGCACGGCCTCGGCACCGGCTTTCGGGTCGGCGACCGCATCACCAAACCCCTTGGCGAGCGCGCGCAGGAAACCCTTGACGGCGTCGGGATTGGCAGCGGCGAAGTCGGTGTTGACGAGGATCGCGTTGCCGTAGAGATCAAGGCCCTTCTCCGCCATCAGGATCGGCACGATATCCTCGTCCGGCACGCCCTGCGCCTTGAGATTGAGGATCACCGAGAAGGCAAAGCCGAACACCGCATCGACGTCGCCCTGGGCGAGCATCGGCTCGCGCACCGGGAAGCCGATGCCCTCAAGCTTGATGTTGGTGGTGTCGATGCCGGTGACGTCGACGAAGGCAGGCCACTGCGCGAACGCCCCGTCACCGGGAGGTGCGCCGAGCTTCTTGCCTTCCAGCGACTTCGGGTCTTCGGTGATGCCGAGCGAGCGACGACCGACAACCGAGAAGGTCGGGTTGTCGTAGATCATCATGACGGCGCGAACTTCCTGGGTCGGATCCTGATCGAGGAACTTGATCAGCGAGTTGATGTCGCCAAAACCCATCTGGTAGGTGCCGGTGGAAACGCGCGGAATCGCCTCGACGGACCCGGCGCCGGTGTCGATGGTGACGTTCAGGCCTTCGGCGGCAAAATGGCCATTGTCCTGGGCAAGAAAAAAGCCCGCGGCGGGGCCTTCAAACCGCCAGTCCAGCGTGAACGCAATGTTGGTCTGCGCCATGGCTGGAAGTGCCGAGACCCCGGCAAGAAGGCCGCCCGCCAATAGCGTGGCAGCAAGCGAAAAAGATCGACGTGTAAGCATGGAGGTCCCCCTGGATCACTTTATTTTATTATGCTTCATGAAACAGTGAGACCTTGCACTTGGCAAGCCCTTGCACAGACATCCAAGCCTGTCCGCAAAACCCGCATCGCCTGCGCCTGCACTGCAAAAATCTGCGGATAGGCACCGGTTTTGCTGGCTGCTATGCAGGCGGGACGGCAGCAGACGGAATGCGGTGCTGGAGCTTGAAAGAGTTTCGCATAAACCAGAAGGGGGACACGAGATGCCATTTGACACCCAACGCCAGCTGGATTCGCCCAGCGGCGCACGGCTCAATCTCTACAGCACCATCCCCGCCAATCCCGTCGCCGCGATCCAGATCAACCACGGGCTGGCCGAACACGCGGCCCGCTATGCGCGCTTTGCCAATGTGCTGCACGCGCATGGTTTTGCCACCTACGCCCATGACCATCGCGGCCATGGCGCGACCAAGGCCGACAACGCCCCGCTGGGCTCGTTCGGCGCGACGCACGCGGCCGACAAGGTGCTCGCCGATGTCGGCGCCGTCCACGACCTGATCGGCAAAGAACTGCCCGGCGTTCCCGTCCTCCTCTTCGGACATTCGATGGGGGCGCTGATCGGGATGAACTTCGTGCTGAAACAGTCGCCGCGCCTTGCCGGAGCGGCGATCTGGAACGGCAATTTCTCCGCCGGCCTGCTCGGCCGCGCCGCGCAGATGATTCTGGCATGGGAGCGGTTTCGCCTCGGCTCCGACGTGCCGTCGCGGCTGTTGCCCAAGCTGACCTTCGCCGACTGGAGCCGGAAGACGACGGACGGACGCACGGCGTTCGACTGGCTGTCGCGCGATCCCGGTGAAGTCGACGCCTATGTCGCCGACCCGCTCTGCGGCTGGAATGCGTCGGTCGGCATGTGGACCACGGTGTTCGACCTGATCTTCAGCGGCGCGGACGACCGCAACTTTTCTGCGATCCGCCGCGACCTGCCGCTCAACATCGCCGGCGGCGCGCAAGATCCGGCGACCGACGGCGGCAAGGCCACCGCGCATCTGGCGAGACGATTGCGCGCGATGGGCTTTTCGAATCTGGTTTCAACGGTTTACCCGGACACCCGCCACGAATCTCTCAACGAGTTGAATCGAGACATCATCATGCAGGATTTCATCGTCTGGGCGCGCGGCGTCGTCGCAGGTGATGCGGAAACCTCATAACTCCATGCAGATAAGTCGATTACGCAGCGCGAGCCGATCTGCTACGCACGCGGGGTAATTGAAGGAACTCGCAGCATGGCTCAACCACCTCTCAAAGGCGTTCGCGTCATTGAACTCGCGCGCATTCTCGCCGGTCCCTGGGGCGGACAGCTTCTGGCCGATCTCGGCGCCGATGTCATCAAGGTGGAAAATCCCGACGGCGGCGACGACACCCGCAAATGGGGCCCTCCCTTCGTCTTGGGCCATGACGACGAAAACCTGTCGGCGGCGTATTATCACTCGACCAATCGCGGCAAGCGCTCGATCGCCATCGACTTCTCGACGCCGGAAGGCGCAGCCGTGATCCGCAAGCTCGTCGCCACCGCCGACGTGCTGCTCGAAAACTTCAAGGTCGGCGGCCTGAAGAAATACGGGCTCGACTATGACAGCCTGAAACAGATCAACCCGCGTCTGGTCTATTGCTCGATCACCGGCTTCGG
>JBEBXE010000331.1:0-3992 GCA_040391705.1 Aerobium aerolatum | reverse complement strand
TGCCGCTGCTGCCCGACCTGCTCAATCCCGACCGCTGGCTGCTCTGGCTCGGCGTCCTCTTCATCCTGCTCGTCTACTTCTTCCCGGCGGGCATCGCAGGCACTCTCATGGGCAAGGGCGACCACAAATGACCATTCCACGCTCGACCTATGTGCCAACGTCCGGCTTCGAGATCCACGTCACCGAATGGGGCAACCCGACCAACCCCGCCCTCGTGATGTGGCACGGCCTCGCCCGCACCGGCCGCGATTTCGACGAGGCGGCGGCCGCACTCAGCGACAGCTATTTCGTGCTCTGCCCCGACACGCTCGGGCGCGGCCTGTCGAGCTGGGCGCGCGACTACACGCAGGACTATTCCTACGGCACCTTCGGCACCCTCGCGCTTGGTATCCTCGATCATTATTCGATCGACAAGCTGCGCTGGGTCGGCACGTCGATGGGCGGGCTGATCGGCGTCACGCTTGGCGCCGGCGCACTCAAGGGGCGCATGACCCACCTCGTCATCAACGACATCGGCCCGGATATTCCTGAAACCGGCACCGGTCGCATCACCGCCTATGTCGGCAATCCGCCGGTCTATGACAGCGTCTGCGAGATGGAAGCCTGGCTGCGCGACAACTACGCACCGTTCGGCACCAACACCGACGCCTTCTGGCGGCGCATGGCCGACACCTCCGTGCGGCGCACCGACGATGGTCGCGTCACCGTCCATTACGATCCGGCGATTGTGTCGCAGTTCACCCACCACAAGGCCGATCTCGACGTCTGGGACGCCTATGACGCCATCGAGGCGCGGACGCTGCTGCTGCGCGGCGAGACCTCCGATGTGCTCTCGGCTGCCATCGCCGCCCAAATGACGGTGCGTGGCCCGCGTCCGCGCCTCGAAGTGATGCCCGGATGCGGCCACGCGCCAACTCTGGCCAGCGCGGGCGAGATCGCGTTGTTGCGGCAATTCCTTGCGACTTAGGCCCCGAGAGACTATATTGAGGATGCAGAAGACGCGTGCGGCTGATATTCCGACATCGTGAAGCCGGCTTTTCTGCCAAAAGGGTTGCATATCCAGCCCGGGGCTCTATATCGAGTTCATCTTTTGGTGTGCGCAGGCTCGCGGACGGTTCCGTTCGTTTAATTGTTTGCCAGCGCCTGCTGCCACAGGATCGCACGGGCGATCCGCTTCCATGCCCTACATGCCCAGAACATGCCGGGTGAACCCGTAAGAAGTCAGGAAATCCATTGCAGGTTATTGTACGCGACAACAATGTCGACCAGGCCCTGAGGGCGCTCAAGAAGAAATTGCAGCGTGAAGGCGTCTTCCGCGAGATGAAGGCCCGTCGCGCTTACGAGAAGCCATCCGAGAAGCGTGCCCGCGAAAAGGGCGAAGCCGTGCGTCGTGCGCGCAAGCTGGCCCGTAAGCAGGCACAGCGCGAAGGTCTGCTGCCGGCACCAAAGAAGAAGCCGCTGAGAAGCCCGCGCCCATCAGCGCCGTCCTTGGCTGCCTAAGTCTATTTCGTTTCGTTTTACGATGTTGCGCCGCCGGCCCCAAGCCGGCGGTATTTTTTTGACCTTCAGCGCTTCACTTCTGCGCGATCAAGTTCACGCAGCAGCAGCATCAGCTGGTCCGGCAGTCCTGCCTCCAGCTTGAAGGCGTTCATGCGCGTCAAAAAACGGCGATTCGTCTCCGATGCCAGCTCATTGCGGATCAGATCCGTCACCTGCCGTTCCTTTTTCATCTCTGCTTTCTGGGTATTCATCGGTTTCGTCCAATTGTGTACAGAAAGCACCCTGGACAGGAAAGGTTCCCGGCTCTCCGCACTTGACGTTACGTCACCGTCCAGCATTGGAAAATTCTAATTAATTTTTCCTGAATTTCGGCTACGCCCTCGCGAATATTTCCGCATCCGTCCCCCACAAGCGGGCGAAGCGTGCGATAAACTCTACAGGTAGTATGCGCAGCAGGTACGGAGGGGTCGCAGTGGAGGCACGGGGTCCGATGACGATCAGCCAGGATAGTTCGGCATCCCGCGAGCAATCTGCGGACTGCAGCGCCGGAAACGTCGGCCGCGCGGTCGCGCCTGACGTCGCGGCGGCCCGTGCCGTCGGCATCGCATCCGCCGTCCAGTATACAGAAGTACTGCCGCTGCTCGATGCCGCAGGGCGCGTTCTGGCCGCGCCTGCCCGCTCGCCGCATGCGGTTCCGCCATTCGATACCTCAGCCATGGACGGCTACGCGGTGCGCACCGCCGGCTTCACCGGCCCCGGTCCATGGTCGCTCAAGGTCGAAGGCAGGCGCGCCGCCGGCGATAGGCCGTGCGACGGCCCCGCCACGCCGGACACCTGCCTGCGCATTTTCACCGGCGCGCCGGTCCCGCCGGGGTTCGATGCTGTTGTGATGCAGGAGCGCTGCGTCCGCACTGGCGACGACGTGACTTTCGACGCGCGCCCGCAACTGGGCCACAACATCCGTTTTGCCGGCGAAGACATCGCCGCTGACGCCAGCCTGCTGACGAAAGGCGCGCTGCTGTCAGCGCCCAAGCTGGCGCTGCTGGCCGGCGCGGGGCTCGGCGAGGTCGCGGTGTTCCGCAAGATCCGCATCGCGCTGATTTCGACCGGCTCCGAATTGCGCGAGCCGGGGCAGCCACTGGCCCCCGGACAGATCCACAATTCCAACCGCATCCTGCTGCGCGCCATGCTGGCCGACTGCAACTGGGCCGACGTGCGCGATTTCGGCATCGTCGCCGACGACCGCGCCCAGCTGGAACAGGTGTTTGCCCAGGCCGCCGCCGACTGCGACGCCATTGTCACCACCGGCGGCGTGTCGGCCGGTGACGAGGACCACGTCGCCGCCGTGCTACGCAACAGCGGCGGCGAGCTGGATGTGGTGCAGGTCGCCATGCGCCCCGGCAAGCCGGTCAAGATCGGCCGCATCCGTCAGGCGCTGTTCGTCGGCCTGCCCGGCAATCCGAACGCCGCGCTGGTCACCTTCCGGCGCATCGCCATGCCGGCGCTGCGTGCGCTGGCGGGGCTGGCCGAGATCGATCCGGTGTCGCAGCCAGTGATTGCCGGCTTCTCCTACGCCAAGCGCAAGGATCGCACCGAGTTCGTCCCCGCGCGGTTGACCGGGCGCACCGTCAACGGCATTCCGGTGATCGAGCGGCTGGCGCGTGGATCGTCCGCCAGCCTCAGCGCCGCAGCCACCGCCGACGGCATCGCCCTGCTGCCCCCCGGCGACGAAGCCATTGATGAAGGCGCGCTGCTGCAGTTCGAACCGTTCTGAGCGTCAATGATGTTGTGCGTCCTTCGAGGCTCGCTTCGCTCGCACCTCAGGATGAGGAAGGTGGTTTGTCGACCCCCCAACGGTAGTGCGTTCGATTCGCATCAGTCCTCATCCTGAGGTGCGAGCCTTTTCGGCGAGCCTCGAAGGACGCACAGCGCTCTAGTCGGCGAAGACGATGCCATCAAACAGTTTGCGCGCGGTGCGCAGGATTGCGGCGCTGACCACGGTACCCGCATCGTCCAGCGTTGCAACGACGCTCATTTCGCCGGTCGGATGCTCGATCGACAGGGTCCGTTGCGCGCCCTGCCCCACCTCGGCCAATTCCACCGCAGGCGATCCCGGCAGCAGGCAGGCGGTGGCGACGCTGACCGCGCCGAGCACGCCGATGGACGAATGGCAGCGGTGCGGGATGAAGGTGCGCGTGGCGATCGCGCCGCCGTGCTGCGCCCTGGCCACCAGCGTCATCTTCGGCACCGATTTGTCGGCGACGTCGCCAAGATTCATCAGCGGACCCGCCGCAAGGCGGATCGCTTCCAGCCTCTCGCGCAACGCCGCGTTGGCTTCAAGCTCCTCCGGCGTTTCATAGCCGCTGACGCCAAGATCGTGCGCGCGCAGCACCACGCAGGGCATACCGTTGTCGATCATCGTGACAGCAACGCCATCGATGGTGTCGACGACATTGCCGGTCGGCAACAGCGCCCCGCAGGACGACCCGGCG
>JBEBXE010000330.1:0-4003 GCA_040391705.1 Aerobium aerolatum | reverse complement strand
CCCGGCGTGCTCAACATCGTCAACGGCTTTGGCCTGGAAGCGGGCAAGCCGCTGGCGTCCAACAAGCGCATCGCCAAGATCGCCTTCACCGGCGAGACGACGACCGGCCGGCTGATCATGCAGTATGCGTCGCAGAACCTGATCCCGGTGACGCTGGAACTGGGCGGCAAGAGCCCCAACATCTTCTTCCAGGACGTCACCGCCGAAGACGACGATTTCCTCGACAAGGCCATCGAAGGCTTCGTCATGTTCGCGTTGAACCAGGGCGAAGTCTGCACCTGCCCCAGCCGCGCCCTCGTGCACGAGAAAATCTATGACAAGTTCATGGAGAAGGCGATCCAGCGCGTCGAGGCCATCGTGCAGGGCGATCCGCTCGACCCGGCCACGATGGTCGGCGCGCAGGCCTCGTCCGAACAGCTGGAAAAGATCCTGTCCTATCTCGACATCGGCAAGCAGGAAGGCGCGGAACTGCTGACCGGCGGTGCCCGTACGCAACTGCCGGGCGATCTGGCCGGCGGCTATTACGTGCAGCCGACGGTGTTCAAGGGCCACAACAAGATGCGCATCTTCCAGGAAGAGATTTTTGGGCCGGTGCTGTCGGTGACCACCTTCAAGGATGACGACGACGCGCTGTCGATCGCCAACGACACGCTGTACGGGCTCGGCGCCGGCGTGTGGACCCGCAACGGCACACGCGCCTACCGCTTTGGCCGCGCGATCCAGGCCGGGCGCGTCTGGACCAACTGCTACCACGCCTACCCGGCGCACGCGGCGTTCGGCGGCTACAAGCAGTCCGGCATCGGGCGCGAGAACCACAAGATGATGCTCGATCACTATCAGCAGACCAAGAACATGCTGGTCAGCTACAGCCCCAAGAAGCTTGGGTTTTTCTGATCCCTCCCCCCAAGCTTTGCGGCCCGGCGACATCTCGCCGGGCCGCATCCCTTCCCCCGGAGATGGCGACAGATGAGCGACAAAGTATCCCTGGACAAGGTGCGTGCGACGGAAACCGCACGCGCGCTTCTCGCCGAGATCATCGCCGACCATGGGCCCGTGCTGTTTCACCAATCCGGTGGCTGCTGCGACGGCTCGTCGCCGATGTGCTATCCGCGCGACGACTTCATCGTCGGCGACAACGACATTCTGCTGGGCATGATCGACGACACGCCGGTCTATATCAGCGAGTCCCAGTATGACGTCTGGAAACACACCGACCTGATCATCGACGTCGTGCCCGGCAGAGGCGGTATGTTCTCGCTCGACAATGGCCGCGAGAAACGTTTCCTCACCCGCTCGACGGTGTGCGCCATCTAGGCCGCCAAAATCTGCGCCAAAACAATCCGCTTGCACGCTCTCGATCTGCCCGATAGAAATTTCAATATCTTCGTTCGAATATATCGGGTGGTATCTTGAGACAGTTCCTTATCGCGCTTTCGGCTACGACATTTCTGGTGTCAGCGGCCCATGCAGACAGTGTAAACGTTGCGGTTGCAGCGAATTTCACCGATGCCGCCAATGAGATTGCAGCGGCTTTTGCCGACGCGACAGATCATGAAGCGATATTGTCGTTCGGAGCGACCGGTCAGTTCTATACGCAAATCACCCAGGGCGCGCCGTTCGAGGTGTTCCTGGCTGCCGACGATGAGCGCCCGACCCTGGCGGTCGACGAAGGCTACGGCGTCGCGGGAACGGTGTTCACCTACGCCATCGGACAGCTGGTGCTGTATTCCATCGAGCCCGGCAAGGTGACCGGCGCAGAAACGCTCAAGGCGGGCGAGTTCAAGCAGATCGCCATCGCCAATCCCGAAACCGCGCCCTACGGCAAGGCCGCTGTCGAGACCATGCAGGCGCTGGGCGTCTACGACGCGCTGCAGCCGAAAATCGTCCAGGGCCAGAGCATCGGCCAGACCTATCAGTTCGTCGAAACCGGCAATGCGGAAGTCGGCTTCGTCGCGCTCGGCCAGGTATCGCAGACCGACGTCGGATCGCGCTGGATCGTGCCGCAGGAAAACTACGCGCCGATCAAGCAGGATGTCGTGCTGCTGAAGACCGGCGAGAACAAGCCGGCAGCCACCGCGTTCATCGACTTCCTGAAGAGCGATGCGGCCACGGCGATCATCGAGAAGTACGGCTACGCTCTCGACCGCTAATCGGCTAGATTGGCGCGTCTTTAGTGCGGGAGCTGAACACTGTCTCAGGAACTCTGGTCGCCGATCCGGCTGACGATTGAACTGGCCGCCATCACGACGGTGCTGCTGATGATCATCGGCACACCGATTGCGTGGTGGCTCGCCTGGTCGACATCGCGCTGGAAGGAAATCGTCGCCACGGTCGTCGCGCTGCCGCTGGTGCTGCCGCCGACCGTGCTCGGCTTCTACATCCTGCTCGCGCTCGGGCCGAGTGGCCTTGGCGGCTGGTTCGGCCCGTGGTTCGGCCTGCGCACCTTCGCCTTTACCTTCGAGGGCCTGGTTGCGGGCTCGGTGCTGTATTCGATGCCGTTCGTGGTGCAGCCGATCCGCAACGCCTTCGAAGCTATCGGCGCGCGCCCGCTGGAGGTTGCCGCAACGCTGCGGGCGTCGCCGCTGGACAGGTTCTTCACCATCGCGCTGCCGCTGGCGATTCCCGGCTTCCTCACCGGCGCGGTGCTCGGCTTTGCCCACACCGTCGGCGAATTCGGCGTCATCCTGATGATCGGCGGCAACATTCCCGGCGAAACCAAGGTGCTGTCGATCGCCATCTACGATTTCGTCGAAACGTTGCGCTGGCGCGAGGCCCACATCCTGTCGGCCGGAATGCTGGTGTTTGCGTTCCTCGTCATCCTCACCGTGTCGCTGCTGGCACGGCGCACCGGACGCAGGGCGTTCTGATGCGCGACGACATTGCCATCACGCTCAAGGGCGATCTCGGCGCGTTTCATCTCGACGTCGATTTCGCCGTGCCGATGCACGGCATCACCGCGCTGTTCGGCCCGTCCGGCTGCGGCAAGACGTCGATCCTGCGCGCCGTTGCCGGCCTTAACCGCTTAGGCGGGCGCATCGCCATCGGCAGCGAGGTCTGGCAGGATCAGGATCGTTTCGTGCCGACTCACAAGCGTCCGCTCGGCTATGTGTTTCAGGAAGCCAGCCTGTTTCCGCATCTGTCGGTGCGCCAGAACCTCATGTATGGCGAGAAACGCGCCAAGCGGACGGAAAAGCACATCCGCTTCGATGACATCATCGACCTGCTCGGCATCGGCCATCTGATCGACCGCTCGCCCATCCACCTGTCGGGCGGCGAGCGCCAGCGCGTGTCGATCGGCCGGGCGCTGCTGTCGCAACCGCAATTGCTGCTGATGGACGAGCCGCTGTCGGCGCTCGACCGCATGGCCAAGGACGAAATCCTGCCCTATCTCGAGGCGCTGCACGCCAATCTGAAAGTGCCGATCCTGCTGGTGTCGCACGACATTTCCGAGGTTGAGCGACTGGCCGATCATCTGGTGCTGTTGAAGGAGGGACGGCTGGTCACCTCCGGTCCGCTCAACGATGTGCTCTCCGCCCCCGACTCGGCTCTGGCTTTGCGCCGCGACTTCGCCGCCGTGCTGCCGGCGCATGTGCTGCGAACCGACGAAGACGGGATCAACGTGCTGGATGTGGCAGGGACGGAATTTCTGGTTCTGGCAGACGGCATTCAGGCCGGCGACGCGGTGCGCCTGCGGATCGCCGCCAGCGACGTCTCGATTGCCCGCAGCGCACACGCCCACAGCAGCATCCTCAACGCCATCCCGGCACGGATTGTCGGCATCGAAACGCTGGACCCGACGGAAGCCAGCCTGCGCCTCGACATCGGCAAGGCGCAACCTGCCCTGATCCGTGCCCGCATCACCCAGCGCTCACTCGCCGCACTGGGGTTGCAGGTCAACGAGACGGTGATCGCTCAGATCAAGAGCGTGTCGCTCGCCGCCAATCGCTAGCCGCGCTCAGAGATCGCCGAGTTTTCCGAGATGCTTGGCGACGAGATAGTAGAA
>JBEBXE010000329.1:0-4030 GCA_040391705.1 Aerobium aerolatum | reverse complement strand
CCGCGCGAATTTTCAGAGCGCTGCTTTCGCCAGATCGAGGGGTTCGGCGAATATGGCTTTCCCGAAAGCCACGCCGCGTCCTTCGCGCTGCTGGTCTACGCCTCGTCGTGGATAAAGGCCTATTATCCCGACGTGTTTCTGGCGGGGCTGCTCAACTCGCAGCCGATGGGGTTTTATGGCCCCGGCCAGCTGGTGCGCGATGCGCGCGAGCATGGCGTCGAGGTGCGCGAGCCGGACGTCAACTTCTCCGTATGGGACAGCACGCTCGAACAGGCAGCGTTCGATCCGCGCAAGATCGCCGCGCGCCACCGCGAGATGAAGTCGGTGATCCGCACCGCCCATGCCGTGCGCCTTGGCCTGCGGCAGATCAAGGGGCTGGGCGAAGAGGCGGTGACGGCGTTGGTCGCCCATCGCGGCACAGGCTACGGCTCGGTTCGCGATTTGTGGCTGCGCTCGGGCCTGGCGCGCGCAAAAATCCAGAAGCTGGCCGAAGCCGACGCGTTCCGCTCGCTTGGGCTCGACCGCCGCGCCGCGCTGTGGGCGGTGCGGGCGCTGGACGAGAAGGGTGCTGCCGAGCGCCTGCCACTGTTCGAGCGGCCGGAGCTGCAATTGCGCGACACCGAGGAAGCAGTGCAGCTTCCCGCCATGCCCGCCGGCGAGCACGTTATCCAGGATTATCGGGCGCTGTCGTTCTCGCTCAAGGACCACCCGTTGTCGTTCCTGCGCGCCACGCTTGCCCGTGAAGGCGTGCTGGAAAACGGGACGCTGATCTCGGTTCCCCACGGCAGGCGGGTCAGCGTGGCCGGACTGGTGCTGGTGCGCCAACGACCGGGCTCGGCCAAGGGGGTGATCTTCATGACGCTGGAAGACGAAACCGGCGTCGCCAACGTCGTTGTCTGGACCAAGACGTTCGATCGCTTCCGCCCGGTGGTAATGGGCGCGCGGCTGGTGCGGGTAACCGGCAGGGTGCAATCGGTGTCCAATGTCATCCACATCGTCGCCGATCGGATCGAGGACCTCAGCACCCGTCTCGAAACTCTGTCGGAGGCGTGGCGGGAGGTGGATTTCCGCGCCCCGGTCGACGAGACCAAGCGCCCGGTTGCCGGCGACAGGCGTGGCTCAATGCCGTCCGACGACCGGGTCGACAAGGTGATGCCGAAGGGACGGAATTTTCACTGACGCGGCAAACGACGCGCGTCACGATCCGACGAGCCGCTGCTCCATGCGCCGAAAACTCTCCGACAGCACGGAGGCGTCCTTGAGCGCGTGGGCCAGCATGATGCCGCCCTGCCACTCGGTAAGCGCGGCGCGCGCCTGCGTCAGCGCCACGGCGGGACGTAGGCCAGTGCGCCCGAGTTCGCGGGCCATGAAAGCGACCAGAAGCGTGAACGCTTCGGCGGCCCGCTCGGACGCCTGCGGCGCATCGTGGCGAAAGTCGCGACAACACAGGCTGATCGGGCAGCCATGGGCGACACGGCTCCGCAAGCTGCGCGACAGCCGTGCCACCAACGCCGCCAGACGCTGGCGCGGATCGGCGCTGTCGTCTTCGGTTGCCTGCAGCATCGCCCCGGTCTCGGCGACGAAGATGTCGGCTACCGCGATAGCAAGCTCGGCCTTGGTCTTGAAGTAGTAAAACAGGTTTCCCGGTGGCACCTGCGCGACATCGGCAATCCGTGCCAGCGTCGTCGCCGCATAGCCTTCGCGCCAGAACAAATCGGCCGCCGCCGCCGTGATGGCATCGCGATTGGCTGTTCCCTTCGCGCGCCGCGCCGGTTGCGCCGCGTCATCGACAGAACGCTTCACCCCTTGATCTCATCAGGATCAAGCGAACGGGCCTGCGACGGCAACATGATCGGCACGCCGTCACGAACGGGGTAAGCCAGTCTGGCGGCGCGCGAGATCAGTTCGCTGGTGTCGGGGTTCCACGACAATGGCGCTTTGGTCAGCGGGCAGACCAGCATCTCCAGCATCTTGGGGTCGACGCCACCCTTGCGCACTGCTCGTGTGGCCGCCTCGTCGGTCATTGCAGGCTGGTTCCGAAATCGTCGGCATCGCGCGCCAGCGCAATCTCGGTCATGGCAACGAGGGTCGCGGCGCGCGTCTTGAGGTCAGGCGCTTCCAGCAGCGCCTGCTTTTCCGCCGGGCCGTACGGCGCCATCATCGACAGCGCGTTGACCAGCGTGGCGTTTTCCGCCCGACTGACGCTTTCCCAGTCGGCATCGAGCTCGTTGGCCTTGAGATAGGAGCGGAACGCCTTCAACAAAGCGGGCCGGTCGACCTCCGCCGCACCCGCCTCGACGTCGAGATCACCGATGAACGCGGTGATGCGCGCCTGCCGGAACGGTGTCTTGACGCTCGGCTCCGCGGCAACGCGAAACCGGCACACACCCTGCAACGACACGAGATAGCGCCCGTCTCCGGTTTCGGCAAACGACGTCAGGCGGCCGATGCAGCCGACCTCGCAAAGCTCAGGCTCGCCGTCCGGCCGCAGCCCGCCATCGAGGCGCGGCTGGATCATGCCGATCAGGCGGCCGTGCGCCACGACATGATCGACCATCTCGAGATAACGCGGCTCGAAGATGTTGAGCGGCATGCGCCCGCCGGGCAGGAGGAGTGCCGCGGTCAACGGAAAGATCGGAACCGTCTCTGGAAGGTCCTTTTCTTTCAGATAGCGTGCGTTTCCTGCCTGCACATCCGCCTCCCGTGTCCTGTCTGTTACGAGAACAGCAGCGACGACAGCTTGCGCCGCGCCGCCAGTGTTGCGCTGTCCGCCATGCCCCATGCCTCGAAGAATTTCAGCAATTGCAGCCGCGCGCCGTCATCGTTCCAGCTTCTGTCGGCGCGCATGATCGCCAGCATGGCGTCAGCCGCTTCGTCGCGACGGCCGAGCGCATTGTGGATCAGCGCCAGATCGAAGCGGGCCTGATGGTCCGACGGATCGGCGGCAAGCCGGCGCTCGAGGTCGTCGGCATCGCCAAGCTCGGCCACCTGATCGGCCAGCGCGATCTTTGCCCGCACAGCAGTCAGTTCCGGTGCGTTCTCGGAACCCTCCGGCGCACGCGCCAACACGTCCTTGGCGTTAGCGAGATCGCCGATGTCGGCCAGCGTTTCCGCCAGGCCGGCAATCGCCGTCAGATTGTCTGGGTCCTGGTTCAGCACGGCGGCATAGACCTGGGCTGCGCCCTGCACGTCGCCTTCGGCGCGCAGCTCGATGGCCGCCGCCAGCGCTTCGGCGGTCGCTGCCTCTGCATCGTCGGGTCCACCGACCTTGTCGATGAACTCGGCGATCTTGCTTTCCGGAATCGCGCCCATGAAGCCATCGACGGGCTGACCGTCGCGAAACGCGATCACCGCCGGAATCGACTGGATGCCGAGCTGGCCCGCAATTGCCGGGTGGTCGTCGATGTTCATCTTCACCAGCTTGACGCGGCCGCCGGCGTCACGCACCGCCTTTTCGATCAAAGGCGTCAACTGACGGCACGGACCACACCACGGCGCCCAGAAATCCACCAGCACTGGCTGTGTGTGTGATTCCTGAATGACGTCGACGGGAAACGACGCCGTCGTCGCGTCCTTTATGACCTCGCCGCCACCCGCCTGCGGCGCGCTGGCGCCATTTGCCGTCTGGACGGTGTAATCGCCGCCATAGGTGCCACCATAGGGGTTATCCTGAGCGCTCATCTGATATCCTCGCCTTCATGCAGCCGTTTCGACCGGTCTAAACCCAAGCAGACGCGCGGTCGAGATGTCTCATCCGCAAATGTGGCCATCCTGCCGACAGTTTCAAGCCCGGCGGCCTGCAGCGGCACTGCCATGAACCGCAAGGGTCGGCTTTCTCCCCAGCTTACGTAACGCGATCGCTGCCTGGCGAAAAAGATGGTTTTTCCCTGTTGCATTCGCCTGAGAGTTCAGCCATATAACCCCGGCTTGCGGCGACAGCTGCACGAGCGGGTGTAGCTCAGGGGTAGAGCACAACCTTGCCAAGGTTGGGGTCGAGCGTTCGAATCGCTTCACCCGCTCCAGTTTTCCT
>JBEBXE010000328.1:0-4057 GCA_040391705.1 Aerobium aerolatum | reverse complement strand
TCCGGCATCACGCCCAGCCAGTGCAGATCCTTCTCGATCTGGTCGGCATATTCCTGTTTGGAGCGGGCCACGTCGGTGTCGTCGAAACGCAGGATGAAGCGACCGCCGGCCTTCAAGGCAAACAGCCAGTTGAAAAGCGCGGTCCGCGCATTGCCGATGTGAATAAAGCCGGTCGGCGACGGCGCAAAACGTACGGTGACTGACATAGTCAGGATCTGTCCCTGAACCCGTTGGTGATGGGATAACGGCGGTCGCGGCCGAAATTCTTCTTGGTGATTTTTACGCCCGGTGCGGCCTGGCGACGCTTGTACTCGGCGATGTAGAGCAAGTGCTCGATGCGGTGCACCGTCTCGCGATCATGCCCACGGGCAACAATATCCTCGACCGCCATCTCGCCTTCCACCAGACATTCGAGAATGTCGTCGAGAACCGGATAGGGCGGCAGCGAATCCTGATCGGTCTGGTCGGGACGCAATTCCGCCGACGGCACCTTGTCGATGATCGTCTGCGGGATGACGATGCCCGTCGGCCCCAACGCGCCGGCCGGGACGTTTTCATTGCGCCAGGCCGAGATCGCGTAGACCTGCATCTTGTACAGGTCCTTGATCGGATTGAAGCCGCCGTTCATGTCGCCATACAGCGTCGCGTAACCGACCGACATTTCCGACTTGTTGCCGGTGGTGACGACCATCGAGCCGAACTTGTTGGAAATCGCCATCAGCATGGTGCCGCGCGCTCGGCTCTGGAGGTTTTCCTCCGTAATGCCTTCCTGCGTTCCCTCAAACAGCGTCGCCAATGCCTTGGCGAAACCGTCGACCGGCTCGAAGATCGGCGCAATGTCGTAGCGCACGCCCAGCGCCCTGGAGCAATCCTCGGCATCCCTCAGCGAATCCGCCGCAGTATAGCGGTACGGCATCATCACGCAGCGCACCCGCTCGGCACCCAGCGCGTCGACCGCAAGGGCCGCGCAAATGGCCGAGTCGATGCCACCGGACATGCCGAGCACCACATCGCGG
Organism: Aerobium aerolatum; assembly: GCA_040391705.1. GTDB lineage: Bacteria > Pseudomonadota > Alphaproteobacteria > Rhizobiales > Rhizobiaceae > Aerobium > Aerobium aerolatum_A. The sequence goes on along the minus strand of JBEBXE010000328.1, from coordinate 3,041 downwards.
AACCGGTTCTTGTCGACATAGTCGCGCAAGCCCAGCATGCAGGCGGCGTAGTCGGCGGCTTCCGTTTCCGGCAGCATTTCCTTCGGGCCTTCAACGCAACGCCAGCCGTGCGCCGAACGCTCCCAGGTGGTGACGACGCAATCCGTCTCGAACTGCTTCATCTGGAAGGCGAGCGAATTGTCGGCGTTGATCGCAAACGACGCGCCGTCGAACACCAGTTCGTCCTGCCCGCCGACCATGTTGGCATACAGCATCGGCAGGCCGGTCTCGATCACCTGCCGGATCACCACCTGCTGGCGCTCGTCGATCTTGCCGCGGTGATAAGGCGATCCGTTCGGGACCAGCAGAATCTCGGCGCCGCTTTCGGCCAGCGTCTCGCAGACGCCGTGCTCGCCCCAGATGTCCTCGCAGATCGGCACGCCGATGCGCACGCCCCGAAAGTTCATCGGGCCCGGCAACGCCGGGCCAGCCTGAAACACGCGCTTTTCGTCGAATTCGCCATAGTTGGGCAGATCGATCTTGTGCCACTCGGCGATGATTTTGCCGCCGTCGGCAGCGATCATCGAATTGTGCAGGCCGCTTGCCCGCCGCAATGGCACGCCGATCAGCACACCCGGACCGCCATCAGCGGTTTCAGCCGCCAGTTCCCGCGCCGCGCGCTCGCATTCCGCGACGAAAGCGGGTTTGAGCACCAGGTCTTCCGGCGGGTAGCCGGCAATAAACAGCTCGGTGAAGAGTACCAGATCGGCGCCGGCAGCGGCGGCGATTTTGCGCGCGTCACGCGCCTTGTCGAGATTGCCGGCGACGTCACCAACAACCGGGTTCAATTGCGCAACGGCAATGCGGAGGCGATTCAGCACTGTATCGGTCATGATTGAGCGTGTAGCGCGCGGCTCGCCGGGCGGCAATGGCGATCTAGTCGCCAAGATAGCTTTGCAACTCGTCGAGGCTGCGGTTCGGGCCGATCGACATGGCGAGGATGCGCGAAATGTGCATCCGGCACAGCCCGGTTTCCTCCACCCACGCATTGATCTGCGCCTGCACCGCCGCAAGGTCCTTCTTCGACGTTGGACTTTCAGCGATGTCCAGCCCGGCGTCGCGTAACGCGGCCGAAACATCGGGAGAGATCACAAACGTGTCCCAGCCGACCCAGCGCAGAAAATACTGCCCGGTGTTGCCGCCAAGACGACTGCCATGCTTGCCAAGATAGGCGGTCAGGCCGACCTGATCGTCGGCAGGCCATGCGGCGAGAAAGCGGCCAAAGCTGCCATGCTCGTCTGAAACCTTTTGCACGAAGGCGGCGTTGTCTCGCACCGACCTGATCTTTTGCGGGTTGCGCACAATTCGTTTATCCGAGGCTAGATCGTGCCAGAAATCATCTGGTTGAAACAACAGCCGCTTTGGCTGAAACTCCAGGAATGCCTCTTCGAAGCTGGGCCATTTCTGCTCGATGACGCGCCAGACGAACCCGGCGGAGAAAATGCGTTTCGCCATGGTGGAAAGGACACGATCGTCCGGCAGCGTTGCCAGTTGCGCCGTATCCGGCTCTGGTCCCAGCAACGAGGCCAGATTATCTTCGCCGCCCTTGCGGTCTGCCGCACGTGCCCGGATCGACTCAAATGACGCCATGATACCCCTCTTGTTCCCGTCGCAGATCATGCGTCATCACACGCGTTCAGCCAAGCTGGAGAGCAGATAATGGCCAAAACAGTCACCGAACTGGCGACCCGCTGGTTCCCCGACATCGAACTGGGCGAAACGGAAAAGCGTGTCCTTGAGCGGCTGTCGGCACGCCAGACATTGTCGCGCGACATCAATGTCCACCTTGCCGCCGAGGCGACCGTTGGCCAGCGCCTGGCCGACGCCATAGCCCGGATCGGCGGCTCCTGGGGCTTCATCCTCAGCTTTCTGGTGTTTCTGGTGGTGTGGACGGCGGCCAATGGCTGGCTGCTGACCCGGGACGCCTTCGACCCCTACCCGTTCATCTTCCTCAACCTGATTCTGTCGATGCTGGCCGCGATCCAGGCGCCGATCATCATGATGGCGCAGAACCGGCAAGCAACGCGCGACCGGGTCGACGCGGCACATGACTACGAGGTCAACCTCAAGGCGGAAATCGAGATCATGGCACTGCACGAGAAGATGGACATGCTGCGCCACAGCGAGCTGGTGGCCATGCATACGGAAATCATTACCATTTCCCAGCGGCTGGAGCGGTTGGAAACCAAACTGCCAAGCGGCCAGCCCACCTGATGACCGAGACGCTGCATTTTCTGATCGAACGCTACGGCCTGATCGCGGTGTTTGTCGGCTGCATGGCCGAAGGCGAAAGCGTTGCCGTCTTGGCCGGCTTTTTCGCCCATCAGGGCCTGTTCGCCCTGGTAACAGCCTTGCTTGCCACCTTCCTGGGGGCTTTTCTCGGTGACACCGCCATCTTCATGGCCGGACGGCGTTTCTCGACCCACCCAAAAGTCCGCGCGCTGACGCACCGTCCGGGGTTCGATCACGCGCTGGAGCTGGTCGCACAGCACCCGACCGCCTACGTGCTGCTCAACCGCTATGTCTATGGCTTTCGCCTTGTCGGCGGCGTCGCGGCGGGCTTGTCGACCATCCCGATTCCAAAATTCCTGGTGCTCAACGCAATCTCGTCAGCGGTGTGGAGCGTGCTTTTCCTGTCCATCGGCTACGTCTTCGGTGCCGGGGCGGAGCGGTTACTGGGCAGTGCCCTCGCCAAGCACGAACGGCTGATCGTCGGTCTGGGCATCGGCATTGCCGTCGCGGTCATCGCCGGCGTCACCGCCCATGTTCTGGCGCGACGCGCGAGAAACAGCTGAGCTTCAGCAAAAAGGCGCGGATTGCTCCGCGCCTTTCAAATTCCAGCAATTGCGCCAGCGTCAGGCGTTGACGGCCTTCTTCGGCTGCTCGCCAGTCTTGCCCTTGCGCAACAGGTCCGACACCAGGAACGCCAGTTCCACCGCCTGATCCGCATTGAGGCGCGGGTCGCAATGGGTGTGGTAGCGATCCTGCAACTCGTCGTCGCG
>JBEBXE010000327.1:0-4062 GCA_040391705.1 Aerobium aerolatum | reverse complement strand
GGGGCATACTTGCCCGGTTCAGGTGTCAAGACTATGGTGCGCAGCCCCGCCTTAGGATAAAAGCTGCGGGTTATCGCCACCCATCATTGCCTGATAGGCATTCCAGGAGTTTCGTCATGTTCAGAGGGTCTTATACCGCGCTCGTCACGCCATTTACGCGAGACGGTGCCCTCGACAAAGACGCCTTCTGCAACTTCGTCGAATGGCAGATCGCCGAAGGCACGAAGGGGCTGGTTCCGGTCGGCACAACGGGCGAGTCGCCGACACTGACGCATGAGGAACACCGCCAGGTGGTGAAGCTCTGCGTCGAGATTTCGGCTGGTCGTGTTCCGGTCATCGCCGGCGCGGGTTCCAACAATACGGCGGAAGCGATTTCGCTGACAAAGTACGCGGAAAGCGTCGGTGCCGATGGTGTGCTGGTTGTCACGCCCTATTACAACAAGCCGACGCAGCGCGGGCTTTATGCACATTTCGCCGCTGTGGCGAAGGCGACGACACTGCCGATCATCATCTACAACATTCCGCCGCGCTCGGTGATCGACATGAGCCCGGAAACGATGGGGCAGCTTGCAGCGGATTTCTCCAACGTAGTTGGCGTCAAGGACGCCACCGGCAAGATCGAGCGCGTGTCGGAACAGCGCATTACCTGCGGCACCGGGTTCATCCAGCTGTCGGGTGAAGATGCGTCGGCGCTGGGCTTCAACGCCCATGGCGGTGTCGGCGCGATTTCGGTGACGGCCAACGTCGCCCCGCGTCTGTGCTCCGAGTTTCAGGTTGCCTCGCTGGCAGGTGAGCGCGACAAGGCGCTCGAACTGCAGGACCGTTTGATGCCGCTTCACAAGGCGCTGTTCATCGAACCGGGCGTGTGCGGCACGAAGTACGCGCTGTCGCGGCTTGGCAAGGTCGAAAACGTCGTTCGCTCGCCGCTTCTCACCATCGAGGCGTCGACGCAAGAGCGGATCGATGCAGCGCTGGTTCACGCCGGCCTGTTGAATTGATGCAGGATTTACCCACCTAAGCGATATGGCCCAGCAGAAGCAGAAGAACACGTCTACGAACGGCAAGACCGTCTCGGAAAATCGCAAGGCACGCTATTCCTATGAGGTGCTGGACACCTACGAGGCGGGCATTGTGCTGACCGGAACAGAGGTCAAGTCGCTGCGTCAGGGGCAGGCGAACATCCAGGAATCGTATGCGTCGGCTGAAGGCGGCGAGATCTGGCTGATCAACTCGTACCTGCCGGAATATCTGCAGGGCAACCGGTTCAATCACGAGCCGCGCCGGCGTCGCAAGCTGCTGTTGAAAAAGAAGGAGATGGCCCGTCTCGCCCAGGCGGTCCAACGCGACGGGATGACGATGGTCCCGTTGAAGATTTTCTTCAATGAAAAGGGCAGGGCGAAGCTGCTTCTGGCGGTTGCGCGCGGCAAGCAGCTGCATGACAAGCGCGAGACCGAGAAGCAACGCGACTGGTCGCGTGAAAAGTCGCGGCTGATGAAGGAACGAGGGTAGGGGAATAGGGGAATAGGGGAATAGGGGAATAGGGTTTCCCGCTCCCTGCGCGCTATTTCCCTTACTCCCTTACTTACTTACTTACTTACTTACTTACCTACCCGCTTCATCCAAAAACTCCCGCACCTGCCGGAATACGCTGACGAACATCTCTTCGGTCAGCCGTCCGGTGTTGGTGTTGTAGCGCGAGCAGTGGTAGCTGGAAAACAGCCGGATGCCGGCTGCGTCGTGTTCCGCGCCGTGGCCAAAGGGAGCACTTGCGACCCGAAGCCCCAGCGCCCGTACCGTCGACTGATGCGCGATGGTGCCGAGCGTCAGGATGGCGCGTAAATTTCGGTAGCGTGCAATCGTCGGCGTCAGGAATGTGCGGCAGGTCGCAATCTCGGCTCCGACCGGCTTGTTTTCGGGCGGCACGCAGCGCACGGCGTTGGTCAGCGCCGTCTCGATCAATTGCACGCCGTCGTCGGGGCGCGCGTCGAACGTGCCGCTGGAAAACCCGAACCTTTTCAACGTCGAATAGAGCAGGTCGCCGGCGAAGTCGCCGGTGAACGGGCGGCCGGTGCGGTTGGCGCCGCGCACGCCTGGCGCCAGCCCGACGATCAGCAGCCGGACGGTGTCGTCGCCTTCGGCTGCCGAAAACGTTGGCACCGGCCCGTTGAACCAGTGCGGCTCGCGCACCCGCCACGTGGCGATGAAGTCATGAAGGCGGGGGCAGAGGTCGCAATCGTGCGACGGTTCCGCGCTGGCAAGCATTGCTGTCGTCATTACAACTCGTCGTTGTCTTCTTCGTCGGGTTCGGCACGGCGTTGCGGTCGCTCGGTCAGGTCGCGGCCGACTTCGTCCTTCAGCGTCAGCAGGTCGATGAAATGGTCGGCCTGACGGCGCAGGTCGTCGGAGATCATCGGCGGCTGGGAGGATATGGTCGACACGATCGAAACCTTCCGACCCTTGCGTTGCAGGGCCTCGACGAGGGTGCGGAAATCGCCGTCCCCCGAGAAGATGACGTAATGATCGACATGCGGCGTCAATTCAAGTGCATCGACGGCAAGTTCGATGTCCATGTTGCCCTTGATCTTCCGACGCCCGCCCGCATCTGTAAATTCCTTGGCTGGCTTGGTGACGACCTTGTAGCCATTGTAGTCGAGCCAATCGATCAGCGGACGGATCGACGAGTATTCCTGATCTTCAACGAGCGCGGTGTAATAATAGGCGCGCAGCAGGTAGCCCTTCTTCTGGAAGGACGACAGGAGTTTTCGATAATCGATGTCGAAGCCGAGCGAGCGTGACGTCGCATAGAGATTTGCGCCGTCAATAAACAGGGCGATTTTTTCCCTTGGATCAAACATGCTGAAAAATCCTTTGGTACGAATAGTACCGAGATAACGCGCGTCTGGGGCTATTCCAAGGGGGCATGCCCCTGCTGCATCTGTTTCGATCACAATTTTGGGAAGACACGTGATCACATGAGCATTGACCTTCCCCCTGCTGGAACCCGCACATCAGGCGATCAATAACGATGGAGCGGAACATGAAAACTTTGGTTGTCCACGCCGTGGCTCTGGCAGTCGGTCTGACACTTGCACCACTGGCCTCTGCGCAAGGCAGTCATCAGGGCCATGGCGCGGCGCAGTCGCAGGACCTCAGCGATGCGTCCAAAGCCTATATGACGGCGATGGAGCGCATGGACGAGGACATGAAATCCATGGAGATGACCGGAAAGCCGGGCGTCGATTTCGCCGTGATGATGATCCCGCACCACCAGAGCGCGATCGACATGGCCAAGGCCTATCTGGAAAGCGGTGAGAACGATCCCGAACTGACCAAACTTTCGAACGAGATCGTTGCCGCGCAGGAAAGCGAGATCGCTTTTCTGAAGAAATGGCTCGCGAACAAAGGGCATTGACCATTCAACGTGCTTGTGTTTTGGGCCCGGTCGCGTTATTGACCGGCAAACTCTCTGACAATTCCACGAATGAAAGGGGCACCAAATGGCCCGCGTTACTGTTGAGGATTGCATCGACAAGGTGGAGAACCGTTTCGAGCTGGTTCTCCTCGCCGGACATCGCGCCCGTCTGATCTCCCAGGGTGCGCCGATCACGATCGATCGCGACAACGACAAGAACCCGGTCGTTGCGCTGCGCGAGATCGCCGATGAGACGCTTTCGCCGGGCGATCTGAAGGAAGACCTCATTCATTCGCTGCAGAAGCACGTCGAAGTCGACGAGCCGGAAGCGCAGGATTCGCCGGTCATTGCCGATGCAACGACGGGTGCTGTTGCCTCCGCGTCTGAGGACGATGACAACATCGTGTTCGACCGTATGACCGAAGAAGACCTGCTGTCTGGCATCGAAGGTCTCGTCGCACCGGAAAAAAGCGACGATTTCTGATCGCTGGACCAGCAATCGCCACTTTATTAGCGGTGATTTGATGGCTATCTAAACATGCGTCACACAATCGTGCGGCGCATGTTTTCATTTCAACGACAGGAAGAGCGCCCATGATGCGTCAGTATGAGCTTGTCGAGCGCGTCCAGCGCTACAAGCCTGACGTGAA
>JBEBXE010000326.1:0-4076 GCA_040391705.1 Aerobium aerolatum | reverse complement strand
ACGATGCGCTTGGTGTAGCGCGCCGGATAGGCCTGATAGTCGCGCCAGGTGGCGTGCGAGTTGACGGTGATGACGTCGTAGAACCCGGCCAGGCCGAGCAGGCGATCGACGCGGCGAACCAGCCCGTTGATGGTAGCGGGCGCGGACACGTGATTGGCGATGATGCGCGGCACCCCCATCAGGCGCGCCACCGGGGCGGCGACGATGTTGCCATAATGCTGGAACGGCAGCACCACATCCGGGCGCAGGTTGCGCATCAGCGAAAACAGCCGGGCGATGAAACGACCGACATCGAGAAGGCCGGACGGCCGCTCACGGGCGACGAAATGCACATTCGGAAAATCGTCGCAGCCGGCAGTCTTGCGGTAGAGAAACAGGTGATGCACCTCGAACGCATCGCCCTGCGCCGACAGTTCCTGCCCCAACAGACGCGAAATCTCCTGCGCCCCCGCCATCTCGGCCTGGGTCTGCACGAAGAGAAGCCTCAGCGGCCGTTTTGGAGAGGCACCCTTGGTCATTGAATTTTCCGTCTGTCTGTGGGCGTCAGGAAAGCCGAGAAAGGTCAAGAAATCATTGCCGGCTGGCTTGATGGTTGAGCTGCTGTTCGGTCCCGGTGCGCACGGACGCGCCGAGGATCATCCCGGCGAAGCCGAGAAACAGCGCCAGAGCGAGCGGCGCGAAGAACGCTTCCTCCTGAAAGATGCCGTTGGCCACGACCCCCATCACCGCAAAGGCCATGGCGGCCTGAAGGTCGTTGCCGGTCAGCCGGGCGACCCGCAGCACCCGCCAGGCGATCCAGATATAGCCGCCGATAATGGCGAAGGCGAAAACGCCAAGCTGGTGCATCAAGACGCCGACCGAGCTTTCAACCGGGAACGGGGCGCGGCCGGCGGCCTGCGAGTCAGGCCAGCTGATCGTGTTGAAGAACGGCGAGAGATTGCCGCCTGTGCCGATGCCATAGCCGATCGGATTCTTGAAGAACTCGTAGATCGCGGCCATCAGGCCAAGCACATGGTAGTCGCCGATATTCAGGCCGACGATGACGCCGATGACGGCATAGACGGACAGCACTGCCGCCAGGCAGAGGAAGGCGAACCCGGCGCCGAACAACCGGAACGCCGCCCAGGCGGCGATGACCAGCGCGGACATGAGCAGCGGGCCCTTGGCGCTGCACAAAAACAGCAGCACGAAGATCGCCAGCGCCTGAAACCAGCGGCCGCGAAACAGCGCGAAGATGAAGAAGAACGACAGCGCATAGGCAAAGCTGATGGAGTGCATGTTCGGGCCGAACAGGCGGGTCACGGTCGAGGCAAGATCGGAAAACAGCGGCGAGTTGAAGAACCCGATCTGGAAGCTGTCGACAAGGCCGGTGGTGACATGACCGGTCTCGGCAATCATCTTGTCATATTCGAGCGTCGCCCAGTTTGGCCCCGACGCGAGATCCCAATAGGCATAGCCATTGGTCAAGGCGAGCCACGGTTCGCGGGCGGCGGATTCCATGAAACCGCAGGCCAGCGTCAAGGTGGACAGGCCGGTCAGGAACGGCCCCAGCCGCACGGAATGGGTGGCAAACAAGGTCAGGCAGATCTGAAACAGCAGCAGCGGCGTGACGATGTTGCGCAGGTAGATGATGGCGGGAATGCCGTTGATCGCAAAGCCGATCAGGAAATAGACGCCGATGATCACCATCAGGCCGGTCGTGGCTTTCACATAGGGCATCAGCGCCGGATCGTGGTCGCGCCAGTTGATCAGGAAGCGCACTGCGACCACCACCCATGTGACGGCGAGGATGAGAAAATTGTAGGCGCGGATCATGTCGAAATCGTCTTCGTTGCGCACGAAGTCGGCCATGATCGAGACGAAGAAATTCTGGAACAGGAAGGCGGTGATGATCGCGACGACCGAGATGTGCGGCATCCGGATCGCGAAAACGATGGCAAGCCCGACGGCCAGCATTTGCCCCAGCAACGGATGCGCGGCATGCGAGATCACCGGCATGGCGATCATCATCATCGCGAAGGCGAGCCCTGCGAGCGTCTGGGCGCAATGCGCCAGCAGGCGTTCGGCGGTGTCCGCGCCAAGGCGCGCCTGCCTCTGTGCGGACGGCGCCATTTCTGATGCCGGGAAGGCGGTCATTCGTCGTCTCAGGTCTCGTGTGCAGCGTTTGTGAACGGACCATAGCGCGCGGGTCTGTCTGTTTGGTTAACCGGGAATTCAGCTTTTGGGGCTACCGCTTGGAGACGGATGCGGGCGTTTGTCTGCTGCTGTGATGAGGCAAGCACGGAGATCGTTTTGAGTGTGGACTGGGACATGCCAGGCGGAAACCGCCCTGCGCGAGCGTCGGGCCGTGCGGTGCCGACTCCCGCTCGGCCGCAACCCCGTCATCGCAATGCCCCGGACTGGAGCAACGGCCTGTTTGATCCCCTCGTTCTGCTGGGCTGGCTCGCCCGCAATTTCATCAAGATCGGCATCATTGCCACCATCCTGACCATCGTCGGCGTCGCGGCGTTCCTGTCGATGTCGTTTCCCTATCGTGCCACGGCCATCGTACTCGCCGATCCGCGTGACCAGCGGATCACGCTGCAGGAAGAAGTGCTGCCCTCGATCGGTACCGATGCCGCGGTGCTGGAAAGCATGGTCCAGATCGTCAAGTCCGACGGCTTCCTGCTCGGCGTCATGCGCGACCTTGGTCTGTTGGGCAACGGCCAGACCGCTGTCAGCCGCGAGGACGAAATGAAAGCGCTCGGGCGCTTTCGCAAGAGCATATCGGTGGAGCGCAAGGGCGCGACCTATCTCGTCGAGATTTCCTACAGCGCCGGGTCGGGCGAGGAAGCGGCGCGGATTGCCAACGGCATCGCCGAGGCGTTTGCGGCCAGCCAGAACCAGTCCCGTGCTGACGCCACCGAAGGCGCGGCGCGCAGTCTGTCAGGCCAGCTTGTCGAGATCCGCGCGCGGCTGAACGAATCCGAAGAGGCCGTTGCCAAATTCCGTGCCGATCACGGCATCGTCTATGTCGACGAGCGCAACACGGTGCAGATGCGCCAGCTTGCCGATCTCAACCAGCAGCTGGCGCTTGTGAACAACGCCACGGAAGACGCCCGCGCGCGCTATGAAGAAAACCGCAATGGCGGCGCGCTCACCCGTCCGGGGCAGGCATCTGACGGGGAAGGCGCGCAATTGTCGTTTCTGCGCCAGCAGCGCGCCCAGCTGATGCAGGCGCGCGACCAGCAGTTGCAGATCTACGGCGCACGCCACCCGCGGCTTGTCCAGACGCAGCAGACCCTCGACGGCATCGACCGGGAGATCGTGCGCGAACGGGGTCTGCTGGCCGACCAGCTGAAGGCCGAACTCGACGTTGCCGTATCCAAGCAGGGGCAGCTGGAACGCCAGATCCAGGAACTGAGTTCAGCCGTGATCGTCACCGATGCGGCACGGGTGCAACTGGAAGCGCTGGAGCGCGAGGCCACGGCCAACAGGGAGCTGTATCAACAGCTGCTGAGCCGCAACAAGGCCACCGATCAGCTTGCGCTGCTGACCAGTGACAATTTCCGCCTCGTGTCGGCAGCCGTCGCGCCGATTGCGTCATCGCGTCCGTCGCTCACGCTTCTGCTGCCGGTGATCGGCTTCTTGAGCCTGGTGGCGGCGACGGTCTATGTCATCGTCGCCAATGGCGGTGGGCTGCTCAAGAGCGCGGCGCCGCGCCAGCGTATCCGGCGGCCTCGCGTGCGTCCTTCCACGCCCATTCCGGGCCCGTCGGTTGCGGCAACGCCACCACCACCGCCGACGCCCTCTGCTCCGCCCGTGTATGGTTCTCTGCTCAACGCCAACAGGCGGCCGGCAACGGCTGGCAATGCGATCTATCGCGAGCCGCGCGCAGCGCAGTATCGCAACGAAACTTCCTACGATCCGCAGCGGACGCGGCGCTGAGGCGGCCTGCCGCAGCGTGACCGTCTGGCCTCAACCGCGCTGGTAACGAAGCCTTAACCAAGAAGGTAAACGCCCGGTGCCGGGCTGCCAGTTCGGCACGTCCCCTGCATGGTAGCCTGTGACTGCCTTGCCCGTCCCAAACTGGAACG
>JBEBXE010000325.1:0-4078 GCA_040391705.1 Aerobium aerolatum | reverse complement strand
CCCATGCTGGAGCGGCTGTCGGCAGTACCGAATTTCATCCCGAGATTCCTCTTCCTCGTCGGAGGTGAAAACGTCACCGCCCAGCGTCGCTGAAATGCTGTCTGCTCAGCACGCAAAAAGGCGGCAGCGATTCGCATCGCGCCACCTTAGTGGGTATCGTCGAAAAAGGACGAAAACTTGTCGCGATCAACGAGCCGCTACAGCGACGCGTCCGCCTGCAACCAGACCTTCGCGCTGTGCGCGCTTGCGCGCCAGCTTGCGGGCGCGGCGAACGGCTTCAGCCTTTTCGCGGGCACGCTTCTCGGAGGGCTTTTCGTAATGGCCCCGCATTTTCATTTCACGGAAAACGCCTTCGCGCTGCAGCTTCTTCTTGAGAGCGCGGAGAGCCTGGTCAACATTGTTATCGCGAACGAGTACCTGCACGTGCGTTCCTGTCTTCCGTTTGATGTGCGTTGAACTCTAAGGACCCAAGACATTTGCGTCCCCGCGGCGGTACACACGCCACGAATTGCGGCGGCTCATATCAGACCCTGAAAAGCCTGTCCATACAGGCTTGCTGCGTTTGATGCAGAATCCCTTCGCCCCGATCTCGCCGGCAAGCTTCCGATAGGGAAGGAAGGTGGCGTGGCGCGGAAAAATCGACATGGCCGCGTGGGCCGCAATACGCCATTCGCCGTCGCAAACAGTGCAAGAGTGGCGATGCAATTTGGCTAGTGATACAACGGTGAACCTATTCTGTCGCGACCGTCGATACCTGCACCGGAGCCTCAAGCATGCGCAAGTTTTCCGCCTTCGCCATCGCCCGCGAAGCGCTTCGCGGACATAAGGGCTGGGAAGCGCAGTGGGCGTCGCCCGAGCCGCGCAGCGAATACGACGTCATCATCGTCGGTGCCGGCGGCCACGGTCTTGCAACCGCCTACTATCTCGCCAAGGAACACGGCATCACCAATATCGCGGTGATCGAGAAGGGCTGGCTCGGCGGCGGCAATACCGGCCGCAACACCACCATCATCCGCTCCAACTATCTCTATGACGAAAGCGCGGCGATGTACGACCACGCGCTCAAGCTGTGGGACGGGCTGTCGCAGGATCTCAATTACAACGTCATGTACTCGGCGCGCGGCGTGATGATGCTGGCGCACAATGTCCACGACGTGCAGGTGCTTCAGCGCCACATCCATGCCAACCGTCTCAACGGCGTCGACAATGAATGGCTGACGCCCGAACAGGCGAAGGACTACTGCCCGCCGCTCAACATCTCGGCGCAGGCGCGCTACCCGGTGTTGGGGGCGACGCTGCAGCGGCGCGGCGGCACGGCGCGGCACGACGCGGTGGCGTGGGGCTATGCGCGCGCCGCCTCCGACCGTGGCGTCCACATTATCCAGAATTGCGAAGTCACCGGCATCCGCCGCGCGCCGCAGGGCCATGTCCTCGGCGTCGAGACCTCGAAGGGGTTCATCGGCGCCAAGAAGGTCGGCGTCGTTGCCGCCGGCCACACCTCGGTGCTGATGCAGATGGCCGATGTGCGGATGCCGCTGGAAAGCTATCCGCTGCAGGCGCTGGTCTCCGAGCCGGTCAAGCCGGTGTTTCCGTGCGTGGTGATGTCGAACACGGTGCACGCCTATATCTCGCAGTCGGACAAGGGCGAACTGGTGATCGGTGCGGGCACTGACCAGTACACGTCCTATTCGCAGACCGGCGGCCTGCACATCATCAACCACACCGTCGATGCGATCTGCGAGATGTTCCCGATTTTTACCCGCATGAAAATGCTGCGCTCGTGGGGCGGCATTGTCGACGTGACGCCGGACCGCTCGCCGATCCTGGCCAAGACGCCGGTGAAGGGCTTGTATGTGAACTGCGGCTGGGGCACCGGCGGGTTCAAGGCAACCCCCGGTTCCGGCCACGTCTTTGCCCACACCATCGCCCGCGACGAACCGCATCCGATCAATGCGCCGTTCACGCTGGAGCGGTTCCGCACCGGGCGGCTCATCGACGAGGCGGCGGCTGCCGCAGTTGCGCACTGATGGGTGCACGCCATGAAACGTTCGGACGGTCGCTGTGCGGCCACCACGATAGCTTGAGGACGATGCGACGATGCTTCTGATCCGCTGCCCCTATTGCGAAGAAGACAGGCCGGAGCTGGAGTTCCGCCACGCCGGACAGGCGCATCTGGTGCGCCCGTCGAACATGGACGCGATGAGCGACGAGGACTTCGAGGGCTTTTTCTTCATCCGCCAGAACCCGAAGGGGCTGGTCTATGAGCGCTGGCGGCACGTGCATGGCTGCGCGCGGTTCTTCAATGCCGTGCGCGACACGGTCAGCGACCGCTTCGTGACCACCTACAAGGCGGGCGAGCCCAAGCCTGCGATCGAAGGAGCCGCTGAATGACCGCGCCGTTTCGCATTGCCGGCAAGGGGCGGCTGACCCCTGCGCGGGCCGTTCGCTTCACCTTCGACGGCAAGCACTATGCCGGGCTGGAAGGCGATACGCTCGCCTCGGCGTTGCTGGCCAATGGCGTCCACCTCGTCGGCCGTTCGTTCAAGTATCATCGCCCGCGCGGTTTCCTGTCGGCTGGGGCCGAGGAGCCCAACGCGCTGGTCGGCGTGCATCGTGACGCCGCGCGCCAGACGCCGAACGTCCGCGCCACGGTGCAGGAGGTCTATGACGGGTTGCAGGCGGTGTCGCAGAACCGCTGGCCGTCGCTGACGCTGGATATCGGCGCGGTCAACGATCTGGCGTCGCCGCTGCTGACCACCGGTTTCTACTACAAGACCTTCATGTGGCCGAAAGCGGCGTGGAAGCGGTTCTACGAGCCGAAGATCAGGGCTGCTGCCGGTCTTGGCGTTGCGCCCGACCAGCCCGATCCCGACCACTACGCGGCGCGCTATGCGCATTGCGACGTGCTGGTCGTCGGTGGCGGCGCAGCCGGGCTTGCCGCCGCGCTGGCTGCGGCGGAAACCGGGGCGAGCGTCATCCTTGTCGATGAGCAATCGGAACCGGGCGGCGCGCTGCGTTTTGAGAGCGGTACGCAGATTGAGGACATGAACGGCTGGGACTGGGCGCAGCAAGCCGTGCGCACGCTGCGTGGCATGGACAATGTGCGGCTGCTGACGCGCACCACGGCCTTTGGCTACTACGCGCAGAACCTCGTCGCGCTCACCGAGCGCATCACCGAGCATCTGGCCGCGCCGCTGCCAGACCTGCCGCGCGAGCGACTGTGGCAGGTGCGCGCCAAGCGGGTGGTGCTCGCCACCGGCGCGATCGAGCGCCACATGGTGTTTGCCAACAACGACCGGCCTGGCATCATGCTGGCGTCGGCGGGGCGCAGCTACCTCAACCAGTACGGCGTCGCCGTCGGCCGCAAGGTCGGCATCTACACCGCCAACGATTCCGCCTATCACGCCGCCGTCGATCTGAAGCACGCCGGTGTCGACGTTCCGGCGATCGTCGATCTGCGCGACAATCCGCAAGGAGCGGCGGTGGATGCGGCGCGGGCGCTCGGCATTCCGATCCATGCCGGCCGCGCCGTCATTGGCGTCGACGGCCGCCAGCGCGTCACCGCGATGAAGGTGCAGGCCAAGGGCGGCGGGCCGATCAATCCGATCCCGGTCGATGCGCTGCTGACCTCGGCGGGCTGGACCCCGTCTGTGCATCTGTTCTCGCAGTCGCGCGGCAAGGTCGCCTATGACGAGGTCGGCAAACGTTTCCTGCCGGGTGCAGCGGCGCAGGATTGCGTCAGCGTCGGCGCGTGCGACGGCACCGACGATCTCGACGATGGTTTGGCCGAGGCAACCAGGGCCGGGCATGAGGCCGCCACGGCGGCGGGCGTCACGGCCGGCAGGGCAGGGCTCAGGATCAGGGCGACGGCGTCGGAAAGTTGGAGCGGCGGCATGATCGGCGCTGGCCCCGGCGCGGGCGCCGACAGCAAGGCGAAGGCGTTTGTCGATTTCCAGAACGACGTCACCGCCAAGGATATTCGCCAGGCGGTGCATGAGGGCATGCACTCGATCGAGCATGTCAAGCGCTTCACCACCAATGGCATGGCGACCGATCAGGGCAAGACCTCGAATTTGCA
>JBEBXE010000324.1:0-4088 GCA_040391705.1 Aerobium aerolatum | reverse complement strand
GTCAGGCGTTCTTCCTCAAGCTCCGGCTCCTTCATCAGCCAGTGCGCCATGCGCCGATACAGCGACACATGCGGGCCGCCGCCTTCGAAGCCGCGCGCCCACAGCCAGCCCTGATCCGACAACAGCATCCCGACGCGGCCTTCGCCCCGGCGGTTGAGAACCAGCAGCGGCCGCTCGCCGGCACCGTTCATCACCACGTCGCCCTCTGGCCGCTGGATGTCGATCAGCCGGAACCAGCGGCTCCAGTGCGGCGGCTCGGCAGTTGAGCCTTCGAGCCCGCGCGTCACCGGATGGCGTTGTCCGAGCTCCGTCAGGCGCGGATAGAATCCTTCCTCGATCACCTCACCGGTCGGCATCGCGGGCAGGGCTGACATCAGCGGCGTGCGGGCGATGGACTGGTTGCTGGCATATTCAGGACCGGCCGCGACCAGCAGCGCGCCGCCGTTTTCGACATATTCGGCGATGTAGTCGTAATACAGGATCGGCAGCACGTCGCGGTGCTGGTAGCGGTCGAAGATGATCAGGTCGAAATCGTTGATGCGCTCGACAAACAGTTCGCGCGTCGGGAAAGCGATCAGCGATAACTCGTTGATGGGCGTGCCGTCCTGCTTTTCGGGCGGGCGCAAAATGGTGAAGTGGATCAGGTCGACCGAGGCGTCGGATTTCAGCAGGTTGCGCCATGTCCGCTCGCCGGCATGCGGCTCGCCCGACACCAGCAGCACGCGCAGGTTCTCGCGAATACCGTCGACCATGGCGATGGTGCGGTTGTTGGTGTCGGTCAGTTCGCCAGGCGCTGCGTCGATGGCGAGTTCGATGATGTTCTTGCCGGCGTTGGGGACGATCAGATCCAACGACATTTCTTCGCCGATCGTCGCCTGATGCACTGCGATCTGCTCGCCGTTGACGAGGACGCGCACGGCGACGTCGCCAGTCGCGCCGTCGGTGGAGGTGACGCGATAGGTCATGTCGATGGCGCGGCCGACAATGCCGAAGCGCGGCGCGCGCTCGAACCGGATCAGCCGGTCGAATTCGTCGTCCTCGCCGGTCAGCAGCACATGCAGCGGTGCGCCAAGCGCATCAGCTTGCGCGGGGGCGTCGTGAACCTGTCCGTCGGTGATCATGATCGAGCCGGCGACGCGCGACGGCGGCACGTCGCGCAGGGCGTTGTCCAGCGCGCCGAACAGGCGGGTCTGGGTTCTGTCGTCGGCGGCCTCGGCACGCCCGGTTTCGACGACGCGGACATCGAATTGCGGGAACCGCGCCAGTCGCGCCTGCAACTCCGCCAGCGCGCGGTCGGTGACGTCTTCGCGGTTGCCGATATCCTGGCTCTGGCTGCGATCGACGACGAGCGCGACGACGCTTTGCAGGGGATCGCGCTGTTCCTCGAGTAGGACAGGATTGGCAAGCGCGACCGCCAATGCGGCGAGGGCGGCAACGCGCATGAGGCTACCGCGCTGGCGTAGCACCAGACCGGCCAGCACCAGCAGCGCCACCGGAGCGAGGATCGCGGCGATCCACGCCCAGGACAGAAGCGGTTCAAAGGACAGCGACCAGTTCATGTCATTGCCCCAGCCGTTCGAGCAGCGCCGGGACGTGCACCTGATCGGATTTGTAGTTGCCGGTCAGCATGTACATGATGATGTTGACGCCGGCGCGGTAGGCGTAGACGCGCTGCATCGGGTCGGACGGCACGGTAGGAAACAGCGGCGACCCGGCCGCGTCCAGCGCCCATGCGCCGGCAAAATCGTTGGCGGTGATCATGATCGGCGTCACGCCGTCGCCGGTGCGCACCGGGCGGTCGTCGGCGCTGGTGGCGTCGAGCGAAGCTTCCACCCACAACGGGCTTCCGGCGTAACGACCGGGAAAATCGGGCATGATGAAGAAGGTTTTCGTCAGCACGTGATCCTGCGGCACCGGCTCCAGCGGCGGCACGTTCATCGCCGACAGGATTTCGCGCAGGCGCTGGGTGGCGGGGCTGGTCGAGTTGGCGTCAAAGCCGGTCGAATACTGGTCGCGGGTGTCGAACAGAACCGTGCCGCCCTGGCGCATATAGGCGTCGACATGGGCGAGCGCTTCCTGCGACGGCAGCGTGGACGCGGCGTCGATCGGCCAGTAGATCAGCGGATAGAAGGCGAGTTCATCGCTCTCGATGTTGACGCCGGCCGGCTCGCCCGGTTCCAGCGCCGTCTTGTCGACCAGATATTGCGACAGGCCGAGAAGACCGGCGCGGCTGACGGCGTCGATGGAGCTGTTGCCGGTGATGACATAGGCGATGCGGGTGTTGCTGATCGCGGCAATCGCGGCCTCGTCGCCCGGCTTGGCATCCTGCGCGGCGGCCCGGTCTGGGCCTGATACAAGCATCGAGCCTGCCAGCAGAAGCGCAACCAGTCCCGCGTTGGCGGCGGTGCCTGTGCTGCGGCGCGGGCGACGCGCGAAAAGCCCGCCCATCCAGAAGACGGCCAGCGTATCGAGCAGCATCAGGGCAAGCGCGAGCGCGATGAGCGGTCCTTTCAGGTCGACGGCCTCGTCGAAGGCATAGGCTGACACGGTCAACGGCAATGGCGTGTCAGGCCGGGCGATCGGCGTCAGCGTCGCATCAGCCGTCAAAAGGTTATGTGCCACGACGCCTTCCTCGGTGCCATAGAAGCCGGGCGGATTCTCGATGGTCACTGCAGGCATGCCGCCGGCAAACGACAGCGGGCGGGCATCGGGACCGGGCGGCACCAGCAGTCCGTCGGCGGCGATCATCCGGTAAGGCGCCAGCGAGGTGGCGGCAGAGCCATCAGCTGCTGCATCGATGCGGCCCTGATTGCGCGACAGTTGCACGATCCGGCGCAGCATTTCCACGAACGACCCGGAGATCGGCAGGCTCGACCAGGTGGCCTCGGGGGTGACATGGAACAGCACCAGCGTGCCGTCGCCGCGCGATGCGCCCGTCACCAGCGGGGTGCCGTCGGCGAGATTGGCCCAGGTGCGCTCGGCGATGTCGGAGGTCGGCTCCGCCAACACCTGTCTCGAGACGGTGACTTCCGTCGGCGGCGCGAGGTCGGCAAACGGACCGGAGGCCGGGAATTCCGTCACAGCCTGCGGCTCGGTCCACGATAGCGTGCCGCCAAGCGCGCGCTCACCGATGCGCAGGCGCACCGGCAGCAGTTCCTCGTCATTGCCGGCGGCTGCCAGCCGGGAGCCAGCAAAGCGCACCAGCGTTCCACCATCGTTGAGCCACGCGATCAGTTGGTCGCGCGCTGCGTCCGGGATGGTTCCGACATCGGCCATGACGATCATCGCCGGGCGTTGCTCGAGAATTTCCGGGATCGCGGTCGCAAGGTCAGCGTTCGACGCCTCGACCAGATCGGAGAACGGCTCCAGCGCGCGGCGGATGTAGTAGAGCGGCGACAGCAGCGGTTGCGCGCCGTCGGTTTCCGCCTGCGAGATCAGGCCGACGCGGCGGCGCTTCGCGTTCTCGTCGAGCAACCGGACGGCGGCGGCCTGGCTCTGCCCATCGACGGCGACGGAGACGAAGTCGTTGCGCAGTTCGAACGGAACGCGGAACTGACCTTGCGTTTCGCTGGCCCCGGCGGCAAAGGTCGCCGTGGTCTCGGCGATGCGACGGCCGCGATCATCGAAGCCGCCAAGCGTGATGTCACGGGGCAGTGTGTCGCTGGTCGCACGAACGGCGGTGACGGTAAACGCGTCGGCCGGATTGTCGGTGGCGGTCACGCCGATGGAATGCAACTGTTCGGGCGCGATCCAGACGATTCCAGCGACATTCTCGCCGAGCAGGGTGGAAAACGCCGCTTCATCGCCCGCACGCGCCAGCCCGTCGGAGAGGACGGCAACGCTTGCGCCAGGCATCTGGGCAAGCGCGTGGGCGACGCGCGCAAAAATCGCTGGCCTGTCGACGGGAACCGGGCGAGGTTCGGCGGCGGCCAGATGCTCCCTTGCGGCGGCGGCATCGAACGGGCCGATTTCGGCGTTGCTGCGGTCCGCGGTGAAGGCAAGGACCACCGGTTGCCCAGCGCTGTTGGCGTCGGCGATCAGGCGTTCGGCGGTGGCGACCCGCACGTCCCAGTCGGGCGCGCTGGCCC
>JBEBXE010000323.1:0-4103 GCA_040391705.1 Aerobium aerolatum | reverse complement strand
GACCGGTGTTAGCGCGACACGAAGCAGCTGCCGCCGGCAGACTTGTAGCGCGTGCACAGCTGGATGGCTTCTTCGCGGTTGGACGCCGGGATGCGGACACGGAAGTAGGTGCCCATGCCCTGGATGTCGGCGCGCACGATGTTGACGCCACGGCCTTCCAGCACGCTGCCATAGCGGCGGGCAAGATCCTGATAGGCGGCCTGCGCGCTTTCGGCGGTCGGCTGCGAGGCAACCTGCATCGACCATTCGCTGGTGGCGGCTGCAACGGGCGCTGCCGCTGCCGGAGCCGAAACCGGCGTGGCCGCCGGCTGCTGCTGGACGACAGGAGCGACTGGCGCGGAAGCGACATTGGTTCGCGGCTCGACACGCGGGGTCGGCACGACGGACACGGTGTCGGGCATGTTGACGACGGGGCCGCCATCATCCTGCGCGGCCAACTGGTCCATGCCCGGAATCTGCCCCAGCGACGGAACCTGTGTCGATGGCTGGGCAAGGACTGAATCCTGCGACTGCACGGCGGAGTCGGCTGCGGCGGGCGCGGTGTCCTCACGCGGCACCATCGTGCCGTCCGGACGCACCACCATGGTGCGCACGCGGCGCGGCGCGACCGCTGCAAGATCTTCCGGCGTTCCGGCCGTGCCGGGTTCGGCTTCAGGCGCGATCCGGTCTTCGGACTTCGCCAGACCGGCAATCGTGTCGTCCGGCGCGCCCTCGAATTCCGAGCTCAGGCCCGGAGGCAGCAGGTCGGCATCCTCGGTCTGGGCCGTGATATCCATCGGCTCCTCGGTCGTGGTGATCAGACGCTCCTGGCCCGGCCCTGCAGTCGGCGTGCCTTCGGTGACGCGCTGATAGACCTGGCTGTCCTGATTGGGGACCGTGGCGCCACCCGGATTTTCCGGACGAACCTTCATCGGCTCGACGTCGGCGCGGACGATGGCGGGGTTGTCGGAGCCACCCCCAAACAGCGACATCGCGTAGAGACCGGCACCGCCGATTGCGGCAATGCCAACCACGGCGGCGGCAATCATGGTGCCGCGACGACGCGCTGGCGGAACTGGCGCGTGGGTTTCCTCGTAAGACGCCATGCCGATCGCCTGCTCGAGATCGGTTTCGTAGTCGAAACTGTCATCGGCAAGTGTCGCACCGACATTCCACTGGCCCGAATCCTGCGTGGCCGCAGCATCGTCGGACTGCGCACCATAGCCGCCTGTCGCGGTTGCGGCACCGGCGTAAGCGTGCGAGGCGGCAGCAACCGTGGCAGCCGCAGCGACGGGCGCAGCAGCAGCGGCCCAGCTTGGCGGCTCGTCGGCAGCCGGGTCGGACGAATGGCCGCCAAACGCCTGCGTGATCTCGCTTTCGAGATCCTCGAAGAGCTGGGGCTCGTCGTCGCCGTAGTCGGCGTCGGGAATATCGAGATCGTCGGCCAGCGCCTGCACCGATTCCACCACGTCGATGGTTTCAATGTCAGGCATCGCCTCACGGGCCGCAGCAGCAGCCGGGAATGCGGCGTGCATCGCCGGCTGGGAAATTTCCATTTCCTCGGGCCGCAACTCAGGAAACGCCGCCGGGGTGCTGGCGGCCGCCGGATAGGCCGAAGACGCAGCCGCTGGAGCGCCACCATAAGACGGCGTTGGCCAGGCTGGTGCCGATGCGGACGAAGTATAGGCAGGCGCGGCGTAGGACACCGGCGCAGGCTGCGGTTCGTCCGGCTCCGGCTCGTCCATTTCCAGCTCGAAACCGGAATCGAAGAAATTGGCGAACTCGTCGTCTGCGTGGGCCTGCTCGGGTTCCTGCGCCCTTACCGGCTCGGAGTCCGGCTCAAATACCGGTGCGGGCTCTTCCTCGACATGAGGGTCGAAGTCGAAATCGGTATCGCTGAAGGCAAAAGCGTCGTCTTCCGCCGTCTCCACAATCGGCTCGATGACGGGTTCGACAGGCTCGACAGCCCGAGGCTCGAAATACGACGGCGCTGCAACCGGTTCGGGATCAGCGCGACGCGGCGAGGTGAAATTGGCGCGGCCATAGGTGCTGGTGGTGGCGTTGAAGGCGGTTTCCGACTTCGACGGAACGATGATCGATTCCTCGGCCAGCAGCGCGGTCAACTCGTCTTCAAGACTGTCGTCGGCAGCGGCCGGCATCGGGTCGGCCTGCCAGGACGGCGCAGCAGCCGCCACGGGGGTTTCAACGTCCCACGTCTCGACCTCGGCCTCAACGTCCGGCTCCGCATCGTAGATGGGTTCGGAAGGGGCAGCGATTTCGCTCTCAAGCGCCCGCGTCAGTTCGGCGTCGAGATCGTCCTGATCGGCAACCGGGCTGGCGTGGTAGAATTCAACCGGTGCAGGCTCCTGCGCAGCCGAAACGGTCTCAACCGGCTCAGGCGCATAAGAAGCGACCGTCTCTTGCGGATAGGAGTCTTCGTAGGACGATTCTGGCTCGTAGGAAGGTTCCGGCGCGTACGCAGCTTCTGGCTGGTAGGAAACAGCTGGCTGCTCCTGCTCCGGCTCGGGCGAAAAATCGAACGCTTCGAATTCGGCTTCGAGCAGAGCCTCGACGCTGGTGGCGTCGTCATCATGCGCAGCCGGCTCGACCGCGGCGTAGTAGCCCGAAGGCTCCACCGTCGGCTCAGGCGCGGGCTGCGGCGCGGATTCGTAAGCCGGCTCGTCGTCGTAGCGCGGCTCCGGATCGGGCGCGTAGGACGGCTCCTGCGGCGCAGCTTGCACCGTGGGTTCCGGTTGCTGATCGAACTCGGCAAAATCGAATTCGCCCATCAGCTCCTTTTCGAGGTCGAGATCGAATTCGCCCTCGAACGGATCATGCTCGGCAGGTGCCGAGACCGTGTCGGCACGGTCTGGTTCCTGCGGCGCAGCTGCAGTCTGGGCGCGCGGATCTTGCCCCATGATTCGGGTCAGTTCAGCGAACGGATCATTTTCGGCGAAGCCAAAACCGTCGTGTCTGTTCTGATTCGTGTCTGCCATGGTTTTTCCCGCACTCATACTCGGTCGGACGCCGGCGACGTCACTTAGGATCGGCCCTACCAGCGTATTGTGGGTAAATGGTGACAGGAACTCCGCGTTTTCTAGCGCATTTCAGCAGGGGCATCCGCTCCCACAAGCGCCAGTCCCGACGACAACACGTCCGAAACGGCCTGCACCAAACCCAGTCTGGCGTGGGTCAATTCTGGTTCGTTAACCTTAATAAAGCGTAAGCCTACGTTCTCGGAGCCCTTGTTCCAGTGCGAATGGAAGGTTTGCGCGAGGTCGTAGAGGTAAAACGCCAGCCGGTGCGGCTCCATCGCCTGCGCCGCCGATTCGATCAGACGCGGATATTCAGCCAGCTTGCGAATGATCGCCAGCTCGCCCTCATCCGTCAGCAGATGCGACACGGCCTTCATCGTCGAGCGCTCGAACCAGGTTTCGCCGAGCTGCTCCTTGGCCTGCCGGAAGACGGAATGGCAGCGCGCCGAGGCGTACTGGACGTAGAACACCGGATTGTCCTTCGACTGCTCGGTGACCTTGGCGAAATCGAAGTCGAGCGGCTCGGTGCTCTTGCGATACAGCATCATGAAGCGAATCGGATCGCGGCCGACTTCATCGACCACTTCGCGCAGGGTGACGAACTCGCCTGACCGCTTCGACATGCGCACCGGCTCGCCGTCGCGGAACAGCTTGACCAGATTGCACAACAGGATGGTGACGTTGACGGCACCGCCGGACAGCGCCTTGCCCAGCGCTTCCATGCGCTTGACGTAGCCGCCATGGTCGGCGCCGAGAATGAAGATCAGCTGCTCGAAATCGCGCTCGATCTTGTCCTTCATGTAGGCAACGTCGGCGGCAAAATAGGTGTAGGAGCCGTCGGACTTCATCAACGGACGATCCATGTCGTCGCCGACATCGGTGGAGCGGAACAACGTCTGCTCGCGATCTTCCCAGTCCTCGCTCTTTTCGCCCTTCGGCGGCGGCAGCTTGCCCTTGAAGACATGGCCCTTGAGCGTGAGGTCGTTGATGGCGGTGCGGATGGCGCTGCCATTGTCTGCATGCAGCGTGCGCTCGGAGAAAAACACCTCGTGCTTGACGTTGAGCGCGGCAAGATCCTCGCGGATCATC
>JBEBXE010000322.1:0-4143 GCA_040391705.1 Aerobium aerolatum | reverse complement strand
CCGAAGGTGCCGAAATCCTCCGAGGCGCGCATCGGCAGTTCGGCTTCGTCGTGGCTGATGCCCTCGGCGTCGAGTGCGGTGCGCAGATGCTCGACGGCTTCCGGCGCATTGATGCTGGCGACGAAGATCTCGTGATAGTCGAAACCGGCGGTCAGGCCGTTGCGCGCGGCGGCTTCCTGCGCCAGCGCTTCGGCGTCGGCGCACAGGTCGCCCATGCGCTCGTCAAGCCGGGTGCGAAGGGTGACGCGCAGCTCGGCGTGTCCGGGCGCGATGCCGAAGACCGGCTCGCCCATCGATGCGTGGGCGACCGTCACCATCGAAAAATCGTCATCATGAAAACTGCCGCTGCCGAGCTTGGCTAATGCCGGCATCAGGGTCGCCACCGCCCACATCGGCGAGACGCCGGTTTCCGGCATTGATGAATGGGCGGTCTTGCCGTCGAGCGTGATGCGCATGCCGCGCGAGGCGCAATTGACGACGCCGGGCTTGAGCCGGACGTGGCCGAGCGGCGTTCCCGGCAGATTGTGCAGCGAGAAGGCGAAGTCCGGACGGATATCGTCATAGCGCGGGTCTGCGACCACCCCTGCAGCGCCGTTGCCGGTTTCCTCGGCCGGTTGGAACATCAAGACGACGCGGCCGCGTGCGGGCCTCTGGCGGCCGAACTGGCGCGCCAGTGCCGCAAGGATGGCGGTGTGCCCGTCATGGCCGCACATATGCGATTTGCCGGGGACGGTGGAGCGGTGCGGGAGGTCTGAAATTTCCTCGATCGGCAGCGCGTCGAGTTCGCAGCGAAACAGCAGCGTCGGGCCGGGCTCGCCGCTGTCATAGACCAGCGCTACGCCATAGCCGCCGAGATTGGTCAGCACCTCGCTCGGATTGGTGTTCTCGAGGAAGTCGACGACGCGGCGCGCCGTCTGTTCTTCCTCATTCGAGACCTCGGGAAAGCGATGCAGGTCGTGGCGGAAGGCGATGAGATCGGCGAGATCCTGATTGGTGAGTTCCATGAAAGCTCCTTCTACAGGTTGCGTGCGGCGTGACGGCCGGCATTGCGCCCGGAGAAGATGCAGCCGCCGAGGAAGGTGCCTTCAAGCGCGTTGTAGCCATGATAGCCGCCACCGCCGAAGCCCGCGACTTCGCCCGCCGCATAGAGGCCGGGGATGGGGTGGCCGTGGGTGTCGAGCACCTGGCTGTCGAGATTGGTGTGCAGGCCGCCGAGTGTCTTGCGGGTGAGGATATGCAGCTTGACCGCGATCAGCGGGCCGTGCGCCGGATCGAGGATGCGATGCGGCTTTGCCGTGCGCACCAAGCGGTCGCCGCGGTATTGTCGCGCGCCGCGAATGGCAGTGACCTGCGCGTCCTTGGAGAAGGTGTTGGCGATCTCGCGGTCGCGCGCCTCGATCTGCATGGTGAGATGGTCGAGGTCGATCAGATCGTCATCGGTCAACGCGTTCATGCCGGCGACGAGATCGGGCAGGTTGTCGCGGACGACGAAATCCGCGCCGTGCTCTTTGAACGCCTCGACCGGCGGCGGTGCGCCCTTGCCGCGGCGGCTTTTGAGCACGTTGAGCCATTTCTTCGAGGTGAAGTCGGGGTTCTGCTCGGAACCGGACAGCGCGAATTCCTTCTTGATGATCGACTGGGTCAGCACAAACCACGAATAGTCATACCCCGTGGCGAGAATGTGCCGCAGTGTGCCCAGCGTGTCGAAACCGGGCAGGCAGGGCGCGGGCAGGCGCTCGCCGCGGGCGTCGAACCACATCGATGACGGGCCGGGCAGGATACGGATGCCGTGTTCCGGCCAGATCGGCGCCCAGTTGCGCACGCCCTCGGTGTAGTGCCACATCCGGTCGGCATTGATCACCGCGCCACCCGCCTCCTGGGTGATCGCCACCATGCGGCCGTCGACATGATGCGGCACGCCGGCGATCATGGTTTTTGGCGGTGGCCCGAGCCGATCCTGCGGCCACGCCTTGCGCACCAGCTCGAAATTGCCGCCGATGCCGCCCGAGGTGACGAGCACGGCTGATGCGGACAGTTCGAACGAGCCCGTCACGGCGCGGTTCGATTGCTGGCCGCGCTCGACCGTGCTTGGTTCGAGAATCTCGCCGGCTACGCCGGAGACGACGCCGCCGGAGCGAATGATCCGGCTTGCCTGATGACGGAACTTGATCTCGATGCGCCCAGCCTTGCAGTGCTCGGCGACGCGCGCGGCGAACGGTTCGAGCACGCCGGGACCGGTGCCCCAGGTGATGTGGAAGCGTGGGACAGAATTGCCGTGGCCATGCGCATGTGCGCCGCCGCGTTCGGCCCAGCCGACGACCGGAAACCAGCGCATGCCCATGGCGTGCAACCAGGATCGCATTTCGCCAGCGGAGAAATCGACGAACGCTTCGGCGACCTGACGCGGCCAGAAATCTTCGGGGCGGTCGAACTGCGCCGAGCCGAGCCAGTCCTGCAGCGCGAGGTCGCGGCTGTCCTTGATGCCCATGAGGCGCTGTTCGGGGCTGTTGACGAAGAACAGGCCGCCGAGCGACCAGAACGCCTGTCCGCCAAGCGATTGCTCGCCTTCCTGCTCGACAATGACGACGCGCTTGCCGGCGTCGGCCAGCTCGCTTGCAGCGACCAGCCCGGCAAGGCCTGCGCCCACGACGATCGCATCTGTCTCGCTCATGGTTCCTCCCCTTCATGCGCGGAGGAAGATTGCCGTTGTTTTCCGGTGCCGGTCAACGTCAGACATAAAGAAGGCCGCTTCGGGAAGCGGCCTTCTTGGGTTTGATCGCAGTCGATCTAGGATTAGCCGGTGACGAGTGCGTAGGCGCCCTGGTTCACGGCCTTCAGCTGAGCCGACAGGTCATGGAAAGCCGAATCGGTCAGGCCACCAGCTGCCTGCTGACGCACGGCGTTGATCTGCGAGCGGAGCTGGGAGACGCGGCCGGCGTCGACATAGCCGTTCTGGCGAGCAGCGGCGACGTTGCTTTCAGCAGCCTTGATCTGGCTGGCGAGAAGCTGCGACAGCGTTTCGCTGGCGCCCTGACGCGGTGCAGCGATCGAGGCTTCGTAGGCGAGGTCGGCAGGGGACTTGCCAACGATGTCACCAGCGGAAGGCTTGATGCTGGCCGTCGTGAAATTGTCGACGGTGGTGCCGATCGAGCGGGAGTAGACGTAATCTTCCGGCGACATCTGCGAGCTCAGCGGCTGAGCGTAGGCACCAACAAACGGGGTGGAAGCGAGCAATACAGCGAGGGTGGTCTTAACAGCAAAATTCGTCATTTTCTAAAGTCCAATTTAACGGATCGACGTTGGGAGCCGCCGAGCCAAATTGCGCCGTCCAGACGATCCGTTAGCCACGTTCTCTCCAAAACGTGCCCGGATCGCCCCGGCTGTTGAACAGGTATGCACTGTGGCGGGGCGTTCAAGTCATCAAAACCGGTAACATGTTTGTGACGAAACAAACTTGAGTGGAAGTGTCTGGAAACACTACGGTTTTCGCAGAATGTCATTTTTGGTGAACGCTGTGTCTGTAGCTGGCTGATCATTTTCTCGTGAGGGCAGAACAGCTAAAAATGCAGTATTTTTAGACACTTACGCCGCGTCAGCCTGCGGAATCGGCAGCGGATTGCGCCCGCACGAGGTGCGGACGCGTCAGAGATCTGTGGTGAACGATGGCGTCAGACGCGGCTTACGCCGCACCGTACCTCGCCTTGAGATGGGCCTTGAAGTGTTCGGCGTTGAGCGGCTCGCCGGTTGCGCGTTCGATCAGCTCCGGCGTCGACCAGCGCGAGCCCTGCGACCAGATATTTTCGCGACGCCAGTCGTTGACGGTGTCGAAATTGCCGATGGCAAAATCTTCTTCGATGTTGGGATGCACGCGGGCGATGGCGGCCGATTGCTGCGCGGCGATGATCGCGCCGAGCGTGTAGGACGGGAAATAGCCAAACGCGGCCGAGGGCCAGTGCACGTCCTGCATCGGGCCGTCGGCGGGGTTGTCGAGCGTCGACAGGCCGAGATAGGCCTGCATGCGCGCGTCCCAGGCTTCCGGCAGGTCGACGACGTCGAGCGCGCCGGACACGAGCTCCTGTTCCAGCTCGAAGCGCAGGATGACATGCAGCGGATAGGTGACCTCGTCGGCATCGACGCGGATCA
>JBEBXE010000321.1:0-4147 GCA_040391705.1 Aerobium aerolatum | reverse complement strand
TCGCCGAACAGATTGTCGGTGACGATGACGTCGAACTGCTTGGGCCAGCGCACCAGCTGCATGCCGCCGGCGTCGGCCAGCATGTGGGTGAGCTCGACGTCCTGATACTTGGCCTTGTGGGTCGCGGTGACGACTTCGTTCCACAACACGCCCGACTTCATGACGTTGCGCTTTTCCATCGAGCAGACCTTGTTGCCGCGCGTACGCGCCAGCTCGAAGGCAGCGCTGGCGATGCGCTCGATCTCGTAGGTGTCGTAGACCTGCGTGTCGATGCCGCGCTTCTGGCCGTTGCCGAGGTCGATGATTTCCTTCGGCTCGCCGAAATAGACGCCGCCGGTCAGCTCGCGCAGGATCAGGATGTCGAGACCTTCGACAACTTCCGGCTTGAGCGAGGACGAGGCAGCCAGCGCCGGGTAGCAGATCGCCGGGCGCAGGTTTGCAAACAGCTCCATGTCCTTGCGCAGGCGCAGAAGACCAGCTTCCGGACGGACTTCGTAAGGTACGCTGTCCCACTTGGCACCGCCGACCGCGCCGAACAGCACGGCATCGGCAGCCATGGCAGTTTCAACGTCGGCTTCGGCAATCGACTGGCCGTGTGCGTCATAGGCGCAGCCGCCGACGAGCGCTTCTTCGGTCTCGAAACCCGAGTTGAGGTCGGCGTTCATCGCCGCGATCAGCTTTTTGACCTCCCCCATTGCTTCAGGGCCAATGCCGTCACCAGGAAGAAGGAGAAGCTTGCGCGATGCCATGGGAAACGCCTTTCAGAGAATGTTTTAGCCGCGCATTTGCTAACGGCAGCAGAAGCCGGGCGCAAGCCTCGTTTGCCGTATATTGCGTTTGCAGCGGCAAAGAGGGGCGTCCGGACAGGATGCCGCATCGGGGCGGCGGTGGCGCGTCGGCTCAGAAATCCGACGGAATCAGGGCTGCGGCTTGCGCCGGCCACGCGGACCGTGCCGGCCAATAACGGGTCTTCTCGCCCTGCTGAGCCAGGAAAATCGCCTTCGCGGTCTTGTCCACGACGACGAATGTATCCGACACGCCGCAGGCATGGGGAACGCATCCGCGCGCCGACAAAAGCCCGCCGGCCGTGACCTCCGGCCTTCCGGCGGTGTTCAGCCCCGTGGTGACGCTGCCCAGCGCGTCGCCGACCAGCGCCTGCGCGGCGGCATAGATATCGGCATTGCCAAACAGCTCGATCGGGTGGCCGACCGCGTCGGGGTCGAAATTTCCCCAGCTGGTGTCCGGCTGCGGCACAAAGCTGAGACGCCCATGGAGGCGGAACCCTGCCTCCGGGTTCCAGATGCGCACGTCGGCGGCATCGCCGGGCATCAGATAGGGAACGAACAGCACGTCGTAATCGGTCAGCGCCGGCGGCGGCGTCGTGCAGCCGTCGCCACCCGTCGTCGCGGTGATGTCGCCGCCTTCCGGCTTCCAGACCATGATGGTCGCAGGGGCGCAGGCATTGCCGCCGGGACCGACGCGGAAGAACGCCACCTCGGTGTCGCCGATCGGCGCGACGCGGTTGAATTGGACGACAAAGTCGCGCGCCAGTTCCTGCCCGTCAAAGGCGAGAACCTTATCGAGATCGGCTGTTTCGGTGATCGTCAGCTTGCCGCCGGCAAACTCGACGCTTTCCGGCTGCCGGGTCTGGGCAGCGGCCTGCGTTGCGACGAACGCCGAAAACACCGCCACGGCAAGCCCGGTCTTTGGCAACAACTTCATCTGCGGCTCCGGGGGACATCGGGCCGGCACGAAAACGCGCCGACCGCCGGTGTCAGCGGCTTACGCCCAGGGACGGGTTTCCGCGTTCTGCTTTTCGAAAATTTCGATCGACGGCGCTTTTTCCATCGTCAGGGCGATGTCGTCGAGGCCGTTGAGCAGGCAGTGACGCTTGAACTCGTCGAGGTCGAAGGTGATGACGCCACCGTCCGGACCGCGGATTTCCAGAGCCTCGAGGTCGACCGTCAGCGTTGCGTTGGCACCGCGTTCGGCATCGTCCATCAGCTTGTCGAGATCGTCCTGGCTGACCTTGATCGGCAGAATGCCGTTCTTGAAGCAGTTGTTGTAGAAGATGTCGGCAAACGACGTCGAGATGACGCAGCGAATTCCGAAATCGAGCAGCGCCCATGGCGCGTGCTCACGCGACGAGCCGCAGCCGAAATTGTCGCCCGCAACCAGAATCTGCGCGTTGCGGTACGCCGGCTTGTTGAGAATGAAGTCCGGGTTCTCGCTGCCATCCTCGTTGAAACGCATCTCGGCAAACAGGCCCTTGGCAAGGCCGGTGCGCTTGATCGTCTTCAGGTAATCCTTCGGGATGATCATGTCGGTGTCGACATTGACGATGGGGAGAGGAGCGGCGACGCCCGTCAATTTGGTGAACTTATCCATGGTTCTGCCTGTCTTTCGGCCTCGAAAATCTTGTCAGGTGGGCTTTACACCGTATGGCGCGAAATTCAAAGCCGGTTGGCGACCGGCCAGGCAAAGAGGCGTCAAACGGGCGACGCCTCCCTGCTTAGTGTCAGGCGCGGTGCAGCGCCATGGTGCCGTTTTCGGTGCCGGTGAGACGGCGGGAGCGGCCATCGGCGCCAACGATCATTTCCACCCGTGTGCGCTCGGCCCGGAAATTTGCCGAGGTCGACGCATCGACGGGCGGCGAGAATTTCACCGTCACCCGCCACAAATCGGGCTTGATGGTCTCGGCCACACCGATGATGCGACCGCTGGCGGCATTGCCGTTGAACGCACCGGCAACCTGATCGCCGACCGCGAACGGTGCAGCTGTTGTGGTCGTGGGCGTCGTGGTGGGCGCAGGCGTTGACTTGTCGAGCCGGGCCGACAGCGTGTTCCAGTCGCGCTCGCCGTTCTGGCGGGCGACGATATCGAGCGCCTTGCCGTGGCTGAGCGCCACACCTTCGGTTGCCAGCGCATCGCGCAGGCGTTTTGCATGGGTCTTGTAGTCGGATGCCATCATGGTCATCGCGTTCTCCTATCCGGTTACGGACGGCAAGGTTGTCACGGGAGCCCGCATTGCCGTTTCGGCCGTCGTGAGACAGGGAAACGAACTGATCGACGGAAGCTTCACCATAGCTTGCGCTGCGGGCGGCAGGGGCTTCCGAACCCGCCGCTCAAATAGGGAGCATGCGACCCAGCGTCAAGACGAGGCTGGCGCAGCGGCTCAGATCACGTTCAGTTCGCGGAAAGCGCGGCCTTGCGCGATGCGCTCGTAGCCGAACGCCGAGCAATCGAGGCTGCGATAGCTGCCATGGACGATCAGTTCGGCCAGCGCCTTGCCGACGGCCGGTGCCTGCTGGAGACCATGGCCGGAAAAACCGTTGGCGAAAAACAGGTTGGCGACCTCTGTGTGCGGCCCGATCACGCCGTTCTGGTCGAGCGTGTTGTAGTCGTAGTGGCCAGCCCAGGCACGGCCCGGCCGGATCGCCTCGAAAGCGGGCACGCGCGCAGCCAGCGTCGGCCAGATCACCTCTTCGAACAACGCCCAGTCCGGCTCGAAATCCAGCGGGTCGGCGGCGATTTCGCCATGCTCGCTCTCGGCCCCGCCGGTGATGTAGACCGAACCTTCCGGCCGCACCCAGACGCCGCTGGGATCGACCATCAGCGGCATGTCGGCGAACTGGTCACGGGCCTCGAAGACGAAGACCGAGCGTTTTCGCGGCTCGACCGGCAGGTCGATCCCGGCCAGCACCGCGACCTTGCCGGCATTCGGGCCAGCGGCGTTGATGACGAGATCGGCGGCAATGCTGGTGCCGTCAGCCAGCGTGACGCCGGTGAGCCGGTCGCCGGTGCGCGCGATTGCCGTGACCTCGCCGGTGACGAGATCGATAGTGCGCTGCTTCAGTGCCTGGCGCAGCAGGCCCAGCAAAGCATGGGCATCGAACCAGCCCTCGCCCGAACGGCCATAGGTCCCGGCCGAGATGCCCTCGCCTGACAGCCAGGCAAAGCGTTTTTGCAGCGTCGGCGCATCTTCCAGCACGATGTCTGCGCCTTCGGACAGCTGCACAGCGTGGTTCGCCCTGAGGATCGGCAAGCCGTCGGGGCCGGCAAGGATGAGATAGCCGTTTTCGCGAAAGCCGATGTCGGCAGCCGGGCCGAAGCGCTGGGTCAGCTCACGGAAAAACCCGAGGGTGAA
>JBEBXE010000320.1:0-4150 GCA_040391705.1 Aerobium aerolatum | reverse complement strand
GCGCGCATCAGCAGGCCGATCCGGGTCCGTGTCAGCAGAAACCACGTGCCGAGCATCACCACGATCGCGGCGGCGATGACGAACAGCTTGTAGCCGGAATAACCGAACCATGGCAGCTGGATGCGGACGTTGAACGGTGCCTGCACCGGCCGTGCATCGGCACCATAGAAGGTCAGCGCCAACTGCTGGATGATGTAGAGCATGCCGATGGTGGCGACGATGGTGGCTTCCGGATCGTAATTGAGCCGGCGCAACACCAGACGTTCGGCCAGCAGCGCCGCGCCGCCGACGACCAGCGGAGCCACGAAAAGTGCGGCGGTGAAGCCGATGGCGGGATGCCCGGCAAAGGCGGTGGAAACGGCCCAGGCCAGCACCGCGCCAAGCATGAAGAATTCGCCATGCGCGACATTGACGACGCGCATGACGCCGAACACCAGCGACAGGCCAAGCGCCGTCAGCGCGAGGATCGACGCGGTGACGAGGCCTTCAAGCGTGGCCAGCAGAAAATAGGGTCCAAACGCCATTCAGTGTCCCGCCCGCTGGCGGTGCCCGAAAAGCACCGCCGCTCCGACGTACCCTACAGCGGCTGCGTCGTATAGTCGGTGTCGGACTCGTAGCGCCCGTCCTCGATCGAGGTGCGGTGCACGACCTTGAGCCTGCCATTCTCGACCAGCGAGATGTTCTGGCGGCCGAAGACCTGGTGGATCTTGCCGTCGAACACCTTGTCGCCCTGCGGATGGGCGGCACTTTCCGGAAGCTCGGTGATCGCTTCCGTCGCCTCGATGAGCTTGGCGCGGTCGTCCGGGCCGCGATAGTCGGCGGCCTCCATCGCCTGCTTGATGACATGCAACGTCTCCCAGCAGCCGAACATGTGGCCAGCGGTGGAGACGTCTTTGGCGTCGTTGACGCTGGCGCCGTTGTCATCGAGGCCGACCGCGTCGCGATAGGCGATCTCGTGCTCCGACGCGTCTTCCTGCCGGTAGCGTGGCATGCCTTCCCAGAAATGGCTGCCTTCGAGGAAGTCGAGCCCTGGGCTTTTCAGGTCGACCGCCTCGAGCGAGTCGATGAAGCCGAACAGCTTTGGCCCGCTGCCGCCGTAGAACTCGCCCAGCTCCTTGACGAAGGTCAGGACGGCGGGGCCGACCATGACATGGTAGATCACCTCGGTCTGCGGCGGGATCTGCGGGAAATAGCGCGTGAACGTGGTCTCTGTCGGCGGAATGGCGATCTTGGCGATGACCTCGCCGCCCTGTTCCTCGATCGCCGGGGCGAAGAAGTCGCGGTGGTCGTGGCCGAACGCGTAGTCGGGATAGATCAACGTGACCTTCTTGCCGACATTCTGCGAAATCCACGGCGCGACGGCGCGGCACTGGGCGCGCACATCGGTGATGCCGGGCTGCAGGACCCAACGGTTCATCTGCCCGGAGGCAACGTGGTAGCCTTCGCTGACGACGTAATAGGGGATCTTCAGCTCGCCGGCTGCCGGCGCCGAGCCGACGACGACGTGGCTGAACAGCGTGCCATAGATGATGTCGGTGCGGTGCTGGTTGGCGAATTTCTCGACCACTTCCGCGCCGCGCGCGGCATCGGTGCCGTCATCCTCGGTGATGATTTCGACCGGCCGCCCGTTGATGCCGCCGCCGGCATTGATCAGCTTGACCGCCGCCGTCGTCGTGCGCTCATACCAGCGGCCGTAGGCAGCGCCGATGCCGGTGCGGTGCGCCTGGAAGCCGATCCTGATCGGGTTCGACGGTTGGGCCTGGGCGTAGCGCACAAAGCCCGGCGCGGTGCCGATCGCCGCCGCAGCGCCAAGGCCGCCGATGCCCTTGAGCGCGTCGCGGCGCGTCAGGCTGGTTGCGCCGAGGAGCGGGGAGGTGGGTTTACCGGTCATCGTGGGCCTCATGAGTCTGCGCGGGGGGCTGCGGCATCCTGAACCTGAAACGGAATGCCCTAGCGGAACATTGGGCGCGCACATAAACACCAAACCGGTAAGCTGGCAACCACGCTTTTGCCGCAATGCAGCATCGGTTGCGCCGCGCGCGATAAGCCCCAGCGGACAAGCCTCGGCGTCGTTGTCACATGATCGTCGCGCGCCTGCAGTTTTCGCTTGTGGTCTGCGGCTACAATGGCTATGTGTGCGCCGCGCCGCAAGGCGGACCATGACCCGCGGAGAGGTGGCAGAGTGGTCGAATGCACCGCACTCGAAATGCGGCATGGGTGCAAGCCCATCGGGGGTTCGAATCCCTCCCTCTCCGCCATTATTTCCCTTAAGCTTGATACATGATGACGGTTCTGACGCCGCAGCGACGATGCTGTGCGACCGCCAGGCCGCATCGGCGTTGTTTCTTGTGGCATCGTCGCCCGCTTGCCCTCGTCGCGTTGACTTGAATTCGTTGGGTAGGATAGTTTGCCGCCTTAGCTTTGAGAGTAGCGTTCGGCGCTGCGCATAAGGGGGAAACGATGAAAGCAACAGCATTCGCGGCCATAGCCGGGTTTTTGATGATGGCCAGTTCTGCGCAGGCGCTGACGGTCTATTCCAGCGTCGACGAGGAGAATGCGACGCGCATTCTCAGTGCTTTCACGAAAGCTACCGGTGTCGATGTTCAGATGGTGTTCCTGTCGTCCGGTCCGGCGCTGTCGCGCATCGAGGCCGAGGCCAGCCGTCCCCAGGCCGATGTCTGGTTCGGTGCTCCCAGCGAGAACCATATCCTGGCGTCCGAGCGCAATCTCACGGAACCCTATGTCTCGGCAAATGCCGGTGATCTGGCGGCTGAGTTCAAGAATGCCGACGGCAACTGGCATGCGATCTACACCAATCCGCTGGCGGTTGGGGTGCGTACCGACATTCTGAAAAGCCGCGGCGCTCCGGTGCCGACGTCCTGGGAAGATCTGAAGAACGAAGCCTATCGTGGCCTCATTCAGATGCCGTCGCCGCAGTCGTCCGGCACGGCCTACGCAGTCATCCTCACGTTGAACGAGCTGTGGGGCGAGGACGCGACGTTTGCCTATATGAAGGACCTGAATTCCAACATCCAGACCTACACCCAGAGCGGCACCGCGCCATCGGGTGCGTTGGGCATCGGTGAAACGCCGATCGCGCTTCAGTTCTCGCCGGGCTTCCTCAAGCTCGTCGACGAGGGCTTCCCGGTCGAAGTCGTGTTCCCGTCGGAAGGCGTCGGCTATGAAGTTGCCGCCATGTCGATCCTCAAGGGCGCGACCAATGTCGATGACGCCCGCAAGCTGGTGGACTGGATGACGTCGGCTGAAGGGCAGACGCAGCTTTCGGTCGAGAAGACCTACTTCCTGCCGATCCGCGCCGATGTCAGCGCCGGCGAGGGCATTCCGTCGCTCAAGGATATCAAGCTGGTCTCCTATGACCCGGCTTTTGCTTCGGAGAACCGCCAGCGCTTGGTTGACCGCTGGGTTGACGAAGTCCTCGGCCAGTAAGGCCGAAACGTCCTGATGTTTGCCACCGCTCGCTCGCAGGTCCGCATACTGGCGCGGGATCCCATCCTGCTTGCGCTGGTCGCAGTCATATTCGTCGCGATCCTGATTTTCGTTATCTACCCACTGGCGATGGTTTTCATCGCCAGTGTTCAGGATCGCGGTGACTGGACGCTGGCTAACTATGCCCTGATGGGCGAACGGCGGCTGTATCGCAACGCATTGTGGAACAGCCTTTCGGTCGGTGCGCTGGTCGGTCTGGTCGGCGTCGTAATCGGATATATCGCCGCCTTCGTGCTGACCCGACTCAACGTGCCGGGCAAGCGGGTGCTGCACTATCTGATGATCGTTCCGATCATCTCGCCGCCCTTCGTGTCGGCGATCTCGATTCTGTTCCTGTTCGGATTTAACGGGCTGGTGACGCGGCAGCTGCTGGGGTTGCAGGACTTCAGCATCTATGGGTTTCACGGCGTGGTGGTGTCGCAGGTGTTTACCTTCGCGCCGATCGCCTACCTGTCCTTGCGCGGTGTTCTCGCCTCGATCAGCCCGACGCTGGAAGACGCGGCGCTCAATATTGGCGCAACGCGTTGGCAGGTGTTCTGGAAGGTGACGTTTCCGCTCTCTTTGCCGGGCGTGGCGAGCGCGTTCCTCATCGTCTTCATCGAGTCGATGGCCGATTTCGGCAACCCGCTGGTGCTGGCCGGGG
>JBEBXE010000319.1:0-4160 GCA_040391705.1 Aerobium aerolatum | reverse complement strand
ATTGCCCTTCGTGTTCGTCACCTTGACTACGAATTGCGTAAATTGTGGTGCGTTGAGGACGAGACGTATGTGATCGCCGACATAAATGACGTTCGCAACGGTAGCGGGCAATTCGCCCGGTTGTGATTGATCTCCCGTCAGGATGAAAGCACGCTCAGGTCGCACGGAAAGCAATACCTTTGCGCCGACGGGGAGGGCGCTTTGGGCGGTCGCCCGGACACTCACGCCGTCTTGAAGCGCCACCTTTATATTGCCTGGGCCGTGCGAATGCTCGACCGTGCCCTCCATCTGATTGTTCTCGCCGATGAAGCTGGCAACGAAGCTCGTACGCGGCCTTTCATAAAGCTCGGACGGAGAAGAAAGCTGTTGTATCGCGCCCGCGTTGAATACCGCGATACGGTCCGACATCGTCAACGCTTCGGTTTGGTCATGAGTCACATAGATGAACGTAACGCCAAGCCGTGCGTGAATTTCCTTGATCTCGAACTGCATTTGTTCGCGCAACTGCTTGTCGAGCGCCCCCAGCGGCTCGTCCATCAGCACCAGCGTTGGGTCGAAGATCAGCGCACGGGCGACTGCGATGCGCTGTTGCTGACCGCCGGAAAGCTGGTCGGGACGGCGGCCGCCGATGTTGGGCAGACGAACCATGTCCAGAACATGATTGACCTTGTCGGCAATCTCGACGCGTGATCTGCGCCGGACCTGGAGTGGGAAGGCGAGGTTTTCTGCCACTGTCATATGCGGAAACAGCGCATAGTTCTGAAACACCATTCCGATCCCGCGCCGGTTCGCTGGCACCACGTCGATGCGGCGATCGTCGACCAGAATTTCACCAGCGCTCGGGTATTCGAAGCCCGCCAACAACATCAACGCCGTTGTTTTTCCCGAGCCCGATGGCCCCAGCAATGTCAGGAATTCACCGCGATAGACGTCGAGGTCTAGATTTGAGACTGCCAGTACGGTTTCGTCGTAGCTTTTGCTGACTGCCTTAAACCTGACATGGACTGCCGAGGCCGGCGCAGGCTTTATGGACGATATTGAGTTCATGACGATCACGAAGCCTTTGTAGGTATTTACAACCTGGGTGTTTTTGCCAGGTTGCCAGCCTTGCGTGGAACGCGTCGCTCGCCGTTCGCAGGTCGGCTGATTGCACGCATTATGGTATCGCCAGCGTCCGATATGTCGCCAGCAACGGCACGTCTTGCCCTTGGTCCGTCCCCGAGACGCAAGCCCGCGAGAATTTCGGTGTGATGTTCGGTACTCACGCTGACGGTCGCACCTTCGCGCAGAAAATTGAGCCAAGGCCCGGCGCGAAGCCATAGTCGCTCGATAATTGTTTGCATGGCTTGGGATCGGGCAGCTTTGTAGACTGAGAAATGCAATTTCCGGTTCAATGTCAGGTAACTTGCCGTATCACCTCTGGCCATGCAGTCATTGACCTGGCGATTAAGCTCCTCGATCGCAGCGAGCTCAACTGGGGTGATTGTGGTCGCCGCCCACTCGGTCGCTGCGCCTTCGATCGAGCATCGTACGCGCACCATGTCGGCAATGGCCTCTATCGTCGCTTCAGGGACGATCACGCCGCGATTTGGATGGTCCAGCAGCGCCCCATCGCTGACGAGTTGCTTCAGCGCCTCACGTACAGGCATGGCGCTGGTTTCGAACTGTTCAGCTAGTTGTCGCACGACGAGACGTTGACCCGGTATGAAATCGCCGTTCATCAACCCAAATTTGAGCCCTGCATAAACGCGGCTATGCGCTGTATCGCGTACCTTGTCTCTGGGCTTGGGTACTGTCATTTCGGTTGTTCTCACTGCGTGCGCGGCAAAAGCTGCAGCGAGGTGTCGAGAAAGTCGTCGAACGCGGCGACGAACGCGGTCGCCTCTTTCTCGCCAAACGGCAGCGACAGTGCCAACATGCCGCGTGGCGTCACGTGTTGGCCGCGTAACAGCATCTCGATATGCCACAAATCCATGAGTTTGCTGTCGGCTGCTTCCAGTTGCACCGGAGTGTCAACCGGGCCGGAAACGAAGTGCAAATTCATCAGCGAGCCGCGCCCAAGCACAACGCCCGCCACCCCACGGCTTTCGAGGGAGTGGTTCAGAGCGCCTCGCAAACGGTCCCCTTGCTCATTCACCCTCAGGCTTGCTTCTTCCGTGAGCACCTGCGTGAAGCCGGCCAGACCGCCTGCCATGCTGATGACATTGTTGTTGAAGGTACCGCCATGTGAGAATGCGTTCGGCGAGGCGGGGTCAAAGCGATCCATCAGGTCGGCACGGCCGCCAAAGCAGCCAAAGCTAGCACCGCCACCGAGATACTTGCCGAGCGTGATGAAATCCGGGTTGATGCCATGTGCGCCATGCAGGCCGCGATATGTCAGGCGTGAGGTCATCACCTCGTCGAAAATCAGCAGGGTTCCATTCTCCTGCGTTGCCTTGCGCAAGAATGCCAGAAACTCCTGCGTCGCAGGGATGCAACCACCACTCCCCAGCATTGGTTCGATGATGATGGCGGCAAGGTCCTCACCATGTTGGCGCATGACAGCTTCCACATCCGCTTGGTCATTGTAGGTGGAGAAGACAAAGGGGAAGGGAAGATTGAGGACCGAACCCCCATGGGCGAACGTGAGCACGCCGCCATGATAGGCCTCGCGGAACACCAGGATTTTGCTGCGTCCGGTGATGGCGCGTGCTGTCGACAATGCCATGATATTGGCTTCTGTACCGGAATTGCAAAACCGCACACGCTCGATAGCTGGGAACCGGTCGACAATCGCCGCCGCATAACGCGCTTCGTAGCGGTTGGGTGCGCCTAGAACCACACCATCCTTGATGGCACCGATCATCGCGGTGGCGATCGTCTCATCCGAATGCCCGTAGAGGCCGGCGGTGTATTCAGAGACGAGATCTATATAGCTGTGGCCATCGATGTCTTCCACCCAGCAGCCATCGCCTCCAGCCAACGTCAGCGGGAAGGGGCGGTACCAGAGCACCGCCCGCGTGCTGCCTCCCGGCAGTGAACTTGCCGCCTCTTGTTGTCGAGCCAGACTGTTTGGATTTTCCGCCGAAAAGCGCGCGTGGGCATCCGCCAGAACGGCATTAATGTCTGCATTGCGGCGGTGGCCTGAAAGAGGAGAATTCATTCGATCAAATCCAGTGCATCTGTTGGCGTGATTTCAGTGTATGACGATTGCCTATTGATTATCAATCCATAATAGGCAATGAATTCGATCAAATCATAATAATATGAGGGGGAAATACCATGATAAACCGTATGTTATCTGTAGCTGCCGTCGGACTACTCGCCGGTTCAATCTCTGCCAATGCCGCTGAACCGATCACTATCGTTGGTTGGGGAGGGAACTGGGATAAGGCCTATAAAACGGGGGTATGGGACCCGTATACGGCGGCAACCGGCGTTCCAATTGTTCAGGAGGACTGGAATGGCGAGTTGGCCAAGGTTCGCGCGCAAGTTCAGTCCGGAAACATTACTTACGATATTGTTTCTCCTGAATCGCCGAGCGTCGAGATTGGGTGCGCAGAAGGGCTATTCGTCAAGCTGACGCCGGAAATCACCGGAGACCCATCAAAATATCTGCCCGGAACAATCCACGAATGCGGTGTTGCGTCGGATACCTGGGCGCCTGTCCTCGCCTACAATGCTGACGAGATAGCGGGCGAAGGCCCCAAGAGTTGGGCGGACTTCTGGGATGTCGAGAAGTTTCCAGGCAAACGAGGCTTGATGGGGCAGGCCCAGTATACCTTTGAGAACGCATTGTTGGCGGACGGCGTGGCGCCCACAGATGTCTATGCTGAACTGCGCAAGCCGGGCGGCGTCGATCGTGCTTTCGCGATGCTCGATAAGATCAAGCCGCATGTCGTTTGGTGGACGACTTCCACTCAGTCGATGCAGAACCTCGAAAGCCGCGAGGTGGTCATGACCGACCAGTATAATGCGCGCGTCACCAACGACATCGTCAACGAGAAAAAGAACTACAAGATCGTCTGGGAAGCGGGCTTTTTCTACGGAACCGACATGTGGACAGTCGTCAAAGGCGCGCCGCATGAAAAAGAAGCGCTGGAGTTGCTGAAATGGTTCTCCATCCCTGAAAACCAGGCCGGATTCTCCAAAATCTATGCCTATGGAACGGGTCGTGTCGA
>JBEBXE010000318.1:0-4160 GCA_040391705.1 Aerobium aerolatum | reverse complement strand
CGGGCAGCAAGGTCGAAACGGTGGTGACCGAGGAGATCAAGCCGACCCAGGACGACCTCGAGACGTTCCAGCGGATGCTGACGGAAGTTCAGGAAGCGTTCGGACGTGAAGACCATGGCGCGTTGCGTCGCCTGGTGACGCCGGAGATGGTGTCCTATCTGTCAGAGGAACTGGCCGACAACGCCCAGAATGGTGTCCGCAACGACGTGTCGGATGTCCACCTGCTGCAAGCCGATATTGCCGAGAGCTGGCGTGAAGGCGATCGCGACTATGCAACCGCCGCCTTGAACTATTCGTCGCTTGACGTCACTCGCGAGCGTGCCACCGGCAAGATCATCGAGGGCGATGCCGATCAGCCGACGGAAACCACCGAATTGTGGACGTTTGTTCGCCAGAATGGCGGGGATTGGCGGCTTTCGGCCATTCAGCAGGCCTAGAACATCGCCGAAATCGGTTATCGCGCGGCGTTCACGCCCTGCGATAGCCTCGGCGCAGTCGCGTGCGCATATGCGCTGTCATGGCCTGATGCGCGGCGGGCAGGTCTGGAAAGAGCTCGATCAGTTGGCGACCGCAGGTGCCGATACGGCCCCAGCGGCGCACCAGCGCGACGTCCCCAAACAGGCTTGGCTCGATCGACAGGCCATAGAAGCGCGCCATGTTGCGGGCGGGGTCAACTCGGAAAAACAGGAGAGCGGCTGCGTCTGGCATGCGACGGATGGTGATGCGTCGTGTCTGCGCCGTCCAACGCCTAATATGAATCGATGGTCGCCAACCGATTCACGACGCTGATGGAAAACGCATCTCAGCGGTTGACATGAACGCGCTGCTTGGCCAAGTGTGTCGGCATACCAACCAGGGGTGCTCCTTTCGGGGCTGAGATGTGCGAAGCGCACGAACCCTTCAAAGCTGATCTGGGTAATGCCAGCGGAGCGAGGGACCATGTTTATTGGCGCGCAAGTGTCACTGTATCCGATGACGTCGGATTTCGTCGATGTCATCCTGTCGGGGCTGGAAGCCCTGTCTCCCCATCGCGACAAGCTGCGGATCGAGACCGATGATGTCTCGACCTTGATGGTCGGCGCGCCGGAACCGTTGTTCGACGCCATCCGTGATCTTTTCGCCCAGGCGGCGCGGCAACCGGCGCATGTGACGATGCACGCGACGATCTCGCGCGGTTGTCCGGGAGAACCGGATGACGAGCTGTGCCGCTGTGAAGCGTTGACTGTCGGACAGTCGTTGTCGCTTCAGGAGCGCACAACGCTGGCCGCCGCAGCTGTGCAATATGCGCCCATCTGTGGAGTCGAGGTCGACGTGCAGTTCTCGTTGTATGTGCTGGGACAGGATCGGCACATGGATGAGATCTACGGCTGCATCGATTTCCTGAAATCCTCTGGCGCTTTTTTCAAATCGAAGAATTTTTGCACCCGGCTGCGCGGCGATGCTGGGCCGGTGTTCGAGACGGTCCGGCAGGCGTTCCTGCGTTTCGGCCCGGCGCAGGGACATGTGACGATCGATCTGACGGCCTCGGCCAACAGCCCGACGCAGCGCTGACGCTGCCTCCACTCCGTTCCGTTTCGGTTATCAGTCCATGCATTCGTTCAGGCGTGTTTTGCCCGCCATCATGATCGCGGCCGTTCTTCTGGCGTTGTGGGAACTTTACTGTGCCCATGCCGCCGACGTGTCGCCGCTGATCCTTCCGTCGCCAAGCGACATCCTACGCGCGCTGTGGCGTAACCGTGCCGACATCAGCACGCATGCAACCAGTACGCTGACGGTCGCAGCACTCGGCTTTTCCGCGTCGGTGGCTTTCGCCTTCGCCGTGTCGGTCGCGCTGCATTTCGTGCCGCCGCTGGAACGTGGGCTGATGCCGCTGTTTGTCGTCAGCCAGACCATTCCGTTGATCGCGCTGGCGCCGCTGATGATCCTGTGGTTCGGCTTCGGTCTGCTGCCGAAGATGCTGCTTGTGGTTCTCGTGACGTTCTTTCCGATGCTGGTCAGCCTGTTGTCGGGTTATCAGCGTGCGGCGCAGGATCACCTCGACCTGCTGGCGTCGATGGGGGCGGGCAGGGGGGTACGCTTCCGGCGCGTCCGGCTGCCCGCAGCCCGCGACGCATTTTTTGCCGGGCTGCGCATCTCTGCGACTTACGCCATCGTGGCCACCATTTTTGCCGAATATGCCGGCGCACGTCGCGGCATCGGCATCTTCATCCTGTCGGCGAAGAACAATTTCCGTGCCGATCTGGTGCTCGCGGCCGTCGTGGTGTCGGCGGGGCTGACATTGCTGCTGCTTGGCGTCGTGCGGTTGATCGAACGGCTCAGCGACCGCAGGGGAGGGCGCTTTGCTGCACATTGAGATGCTCACCGTCGCCAGCAAACAGCGGGTGCTGGTCGAAAACCTGTCGTTCGAGCTGGGGGAGGGGCAGGTCACCTGCCTGATCGGCCCGTCGGGCTGTGGCAAGACCTCGGTCATCAAATGGCTTGCGGGGATCCTGCCGGACGGTCTGGTTGCATCCGGCACGCTGACGCTCGACGGTCGGGCCGCACTGCGTCCCAATCCCGCTATCAGCTATCAACCGCAAAGCGATGCGCTTTTCCCATGGCTGACGATTGCCGAAAATGCAGCTCTCGGCCTTG
This sequence comes from Aerobium aerolatum, assembly GCA_040391705.1. GTDB lineage: Bacteria > Pseudomonadota > Alphaproteobacteria > Rhizobiales > Rhizobiaceae > Aerobium > Aerobium aerolatum_A. Next base: position 1,526 of record JBEBXE010000318.1, on the reverse strand, counting down.
AGGTGGTGGGCGTGACGCGAGCCGAAGCAAGGGCGCGGGTCGAGCCGCTGTTCTCCGCCTTCGGGCTGGAAGGATGCCAGCGGCAGTTTCCAGACCAATTGTCGGGGGGCATGCGCCAGCGCGTCGCGTTTTTGCGCACCATCGTCCAGAACAGCCGTTTTATCCTGCTCGACGAACCGTTTTCCGCGCTCGACGCGGTTACACGCATGCGGATGCAGCGCTGGTTGCTCGAAAGGCTGGCGGAACAGCCGCGCGGTGTTCTTCTCGTGACGCATGATTTGCACGAGGCGACGGAACTGGCCGACCGCATTGTGGTGATGGCGGCCTTACCGGGCCGGATCGTTGCCGACATACCGATTTCAACCCCGCGAGATCAGCGCAGCCAGTCTGCGCTGGCGGGGTTGCGTGAAACCCTGAAATCCCTGCTTCTGGAGGACGTTTGATGATCCGCATTTTGCTTGTTGCCACCTGTCTGCTGCTACCTGTTTCCGCGAACGCGCAGGAAAAGGTCACGATCGCGCTCGACTGGACGCTCAACACCAACCATGTCGGCCTCGTCGTGGCGCGAGATAGGGGGCTCTATGCAGAGGCTGGTCTGGATGTTGAAATCCTGCCGTTCTCGGACACCAGCTCTGCCGCATTGCTCGCAGGTGGCCTGGCGGATTTCGCTTACATCCCGTCACTCGGGTTCATGAGCGCGCGGGCTGCAGGTGCCGACATCACCGCCCTTTGGGCAACGATGCAGCGCGAGACCGGCCACCTCGTCTACAATGCTGACACCATAACCATTCGCCGTCCGGCCGATCTGTCGGGAAAGACCTATGCGGGGTTCGGCAGCGCCTGGGAAGAGGCGCTGATCGGCACGATGATCCGCCACGATGGCGGAATTCCTGAATGGGACACGGTGACGCTCGGGACGGGGGCCTATGAGGCGCTTGCCGCCGGGGCAGTGGATTTCACGCTGGAAGTGGCAACGTGGGAAGGGGTCAACAGCGAATTGCTCCAGCGCAATCAACTGTCCTTTGCCTATGGCGACTACGGCGTCCCTGACCAACAGAACGGATACATCTCCACGCGCAGCGCTACGCTGAAGGACAGCGCAGACATGGTTGCATCCTTCATGCGCGCGACGCTGGCGGGCTATGAATGGGCGGCGCAAAACCCGAGCGCTGCGGCGGAGATGATGATTGAGGTCGGCGATTTCCCCAACCCCGAACTGGTTCGGGGCTCGATGAAGCTGATCGGGGAGGGGGGATATCTTGCGAATGGGGAAGTTCCGGTCGGGAAAATCGACGGAGCCCGCCTGAAGCGCATGGCTCGCTTTCTGGCTGACAACGGTGTCTTGAAAGACGCGACCGGGAACACGTTGAACCAGCCCGGCGACACGTCTGCCTGGTTTGACGAAACCTGGCGTGAATTTGCCCTCTAGTCAGGCGCTCGCTGGTCTGCGACCGGCGGGACGCCTCTGTCTTGCTCCCACCCGTTGCTCTCAGGTCGCGCAGCATAACCGGGCGGCTGTTTCTGGC
>JBEBXE010000317.1:0-4198 GCA_040391705.1 Aerobium aerolatum | reverse complement strand
AAGCAGGTAGCCGAGATCGTCGCGCGCCATCGCGACGTGTCCCGCGCGCGCCTCGTGGTGGAGCGCGAGGGCGCACGCGATGTCATGGCGCTGCATGTCGAAGCTGCGCCGGGCGCGTCACCGGACAGCGCCGGCATCGAAAATTCGCTGCGCGAGATCACCAAGCTCGGCGGTTCCGTCCGCATCGTGCCGGCCGGCTCGCTGCCCAATGACGGCAAGGTCATCGCCGACGAACGCGACTACGCCAGTTGAGATCGATCAAGGTGCGGCAAGCCAACATCTTGCATTGTCGCGGGTGATCCCTAGATCGTCGTTGCATCCTTCCGGACAGCACGATCTGGATATTTGACAGCATCGGAATAATCCGCCCGCCGGATTCCACTTTTCGGTCCGATGTTCTAGTTTCGCCCCGCTTGCAAGGAGTCGCTGCATGGGTGCCCCCATTATTGAGACTGGAAACGAAACGACGGCGGAACTCCGCTCGACCGGCACGACGCCGGCGCGTCAGGGCCGCGTCGGCGTGCTTCTGATCAATCTCGGAACCCCGGACGCAACGGATTACTGGTCCGTGCGCCGCTATCTCGCCGAGTTCCTTTCCGATCCCCGCGTCATCGAGGCTCCGAAGTGGCTGTGGTATCCGATCCTCTACGGCATCGTGCTGACCACGCGGCCGCAGAAGACCGGCGCGAACTACGCCACGATCTGGAACAACGACAAAAACGAATCACCGCTGCGCACCATCACGCGCGGCCAGGTCGAGAAGCTGGCCGCCGCGTTTGCCGATGAGCCGAACATCGTCGTCGACTATGGCATGCGCTACGGCAATCCCTCGGTCGCCAGCAGCGTCGATCGCCTCATCGCGCAAGGGTGCGACCGCATTCTGTCGGTGCCGCTGTACCCGCAATATTCCGCGACCACGACCGGCACCGCCAACGACCAGCTGTATCGCGCGCTGATGAAACTGCGCAACATGCCGAGCGTCCGGTCCATGCCGCGCTATTATGACGACCCCGCCTTCATCGACGCGCTGGCGCAGTCGATCGAAACCCATCTGGCGACGCTCGACTTCGAGCCGGAAAAGGTGCTCGCCTCCTATCACGGCATTCCGATCTCCTATGGCACAAAGGGCGATCCGTATTACGACCATTGCGTGGAAACCACGCGGCTGGTGAATGCCCGTCTGGGCTGGCCCGAAGGCAGGCTTATCACCACCTTCCAATCGCTGTTTGGTAAGGCAGAGTGGATCAAGCCGTACACCGAAGCGACCGTGAGAGGGCTGGCGAAGGACGGCGTCAAGTCGATCGCCATCGTCAATCCCGGCTTTTCGGCCGACTGCATCGAAACGCTGGAAGAAATCGACGGCGAAGTCCGTGAGGTCTTCATCCATGCCGGCGGCAAGAACTTCGCCCATATCCCCTGCCTCAACGACAGCGATGGCGGCATGGCGATGATCGAGCACCTCGTGCGCAGGGAACTGGGTGGCTGGCTGTAGGACTGGCGGCCACCATTTGTTTGGAAGCGTGAGCACACGCTGATAGAACGTCCGGGGGACATGATTCTCACTGATATCGGGAGCGCGGATGGAGCGCCTTGCGGGCAAGGTGATACTGCTTTGGGGGTGGCGTAGGGCGCTGACGGCAATTCTGGCCGGCATGCTGGCCGCGTTGTCCCAGCCGCCGTTCGACTTCTTCGCCGTCTGCTTCCTCTCCTTCCCGGTTCTGGTGTGGCTCCTCGACGGCGCGTCGGGATTTCGCGACGAGACGCTGGTCCGGCGCATGGCGCGGCCGTTCTTCATCGGCTGGTGCTTCGGCTTCGGCTATTTCGTCGCCGGCCTGTGGTGGACAGGCAAAGCCCTGCTGGTTGAAGCCGACCTGTTTGCCTGGGCGTTGCCGCTGGCGGTTCTCGGTCTGCCCGCTTTGCTTGCCGTGTTCTACGGTTTCGCCACGGCGCTGGCGCGGCTGTTCTGGAGCGACGGCCTGTCGCGGATCGCCGCGCTGGCATTCGCCTTCGGCCTTGCCGAATGGTTGCGCAGCGTCGTTCTGACCGGGTTTCCATGGAACCCCATCGGCCATGCGCTGATGCCGACACCGCTGCTGATGCAGTCGGTCAGCGTCGTCGGCATGACCGGCATGAACGCGCTCGCCGTGCTGATCTTTGCCACCCCTGCCCTGCTCGCCTCGCGGCGCGGCCGGCGCGCCGGCTTCACCCTCGCAGCGCTCCTCGCCTGCCTGCATGTTGGCTACGGAACCTGGCGGCTGGCTGGCGCCAACGAAGCCTCCGCAACACTCGTCAATGTGCGCATCGTCCAGCCCTCGATCGACCAGAGCGAGAAATGGGATGCCGACATCCGCGACCGGATTTTCGCCACCTATCTCGATATGTCGGCGCGGGCACCGGCCGAAGGCGATCCACAGCCGGAGCTGATCGTCTGGCCGGAAACATCGGTTCCGTTCATTCTGGCCGAGCGCCCAGATGCGCTGGTGGCGTTGGGCGAGTTGCTCCAGCCGGGGCAAACCTTGCTGGCTGGCGCGGTGCGGATGGAAAGTGCCGCCGCCGGTCAGACCGAGCGCTACTACAACGCCGTCGTCGCCATCAACGATGCCGGCGAGACCTACGACGCGGTCGACAAGATCCACCTCGTGCCGTTTGGCGAATATCTGCCGTTTGCCAACGTGCTCTCCCGCCTCGGCATGTCGCGGCTGGTCCAGTCGGTCTCTGACTTTTCGTCTGGCGGCCCCCGCCACGCCATCCAGATTGCCAACGGCGTGCGGGTCCTGCCGTTCATCTGCTACGAGATCATTTTTCCCGGCATCGCCTCGACCGCGCAGGACGAGTCCGACCTGATCCTGAACGTCACCAACGACGCCTGGTTTGGCGATACGCCCGGCCCCTACCAGCATTTTCGCCAGGCGCAGATACGCGCCGTCGAAGCCGGACTGCCGATGGTCCGCGCCGCCAACAACGGCATCTCCGGCGTCGTCGACGCCTACGGCCGCGTCGTCAGCGCCTTTGCGGTCAACGCCGTGGGCGTGCTCGATGTCGCAGTGCCGAAGCAGCGTCTCGAATCTCGGTTTCCGTCGAGCCTTGTCGGGGCCGGACTGCTTGCAATCCTGGGTCTGTGGATGCTCGGCGCGCGCCTGCGCAGCCGCAGGTCGGATTGACAGCACGTATATTAGCGATTCAAAGTAAAGACGCCGCCCAATAAGGATTCGCAAGGCGACACGGTATACGATCACCGGACAGGCATCCCAATAAGAAGGGTGCACACATGCAACCTGATTGGGGCAAGACGCACATGGCTGAAAACAAGAAAACGCCAAACCCGGTCGATATCCACGTGGGCAGCCGCATTCGCTTGCGTCGCAACATGGCCGGCATGAGCCAGGAAAAGCTTGGCGAAAGCCTCGGCATCACGTTCCAGCAGATCCAGAAATACGAAAAAGGCACCAATCGCGTCGGCGCCAGCAGGCTGCAGGCGATCGCCCAGATTCTCGAAGTGCCGGTGTCGTTCTTCTTTCAGGACGTGCCGAGCGACACCCCGGCAGTGGGCTTTGCCGACCAGCACTCGACCAATTATGTCGTCGACTTCGTCTCCAGCACCGAGGGCCTGCGCTTGAACCGCGCCTTCGTCCGAATCGCCGACGCAAAAGTCCGGGCACGGATCATCGACCTCGTGCGGGCGCTCGCCGACGAGGAGTGATCGCGGGCTCTCACATGCGTTGCGATGACGCAACGCCGGCGTACAAGCGTAAATTTTTCCCCTTGCGGCCCTGCCTCGAGCAGCAGTTGCTTGCGCAACACAACCCCCACCGCTAACAAGATGCCGTCGAAGCCGCGTCTACGGCTTCCTTTCAAGAGGGGATACCCGTGTCGTCGCGCCAGAATTATCTTTTCACCAGTGAGTCGGTCTCTGAAGGCCATCCCGACAAAGTTTGTGATCGCATTTCGGACGAAATCGTCGATCTGGTCTACAGGGAAGCAAAGAAAACTGGCGTCGATCCATGGACGGTGCGCGTTGCCTGCGAAACGCTGGCAACCACCAACCGCGTGATCATCGCGGGCGAAGTGCGCATCCCTGACACGCTGTGCAAGATCGACAAGAACGGCAACAAGGTCATCAATCCGGCCAAGTTCAAGTCGGCGGCGCGCAAGGCGATCCGCGAGATCGGCTACGAGCAGGACGGCTTCCACTGGAAGA
>JBEBXE010000316.1:0-4242 GCA_040391705.1 Aerobium aerolatum | reverse complement strand
TGGTGTGCTCGTTCCCGCGCTCGACCGATCCGAAGGCATTCACCGACCGCTATCTCGCCGGCGAGATCGAACTGGAACTGGTGCCGCAGGGCACGCTGGCCGAGCGCATCCGCGCCGCTGGCGCTGGCATTCCGGCCTTCTACACGCCGTCGAGCTACGGAACGCTGGTCGCCGAGGGCAAGCCGATCGCCGAATTTGACGGCAAGCACTATGTGCAGGAACGTTGGCTCAAGGCCGACGTGGCGCTGATCAAGGCCGAGCTGGCCGACACCAAGGGCAACCTCACCTACAACAAGGCGGCGCGGAATTTCTCGCCGTTGATGGCGATGGCGGCGACGCTGACGGTGGTGCAGGCCTCGCAGGTGGTCGAGCCCGGCACGATCGATCCCGAACACGTGATCACGCCCGGTATTTTCGTCAACCGGATTGTCGAGGTCGCCAATCCGCAGCAGGAAGAAGTGCTGCTGCGCGCAGGAGTCGTCGCATGACCACCAAGCTTTCCAACGCACAGATTGCCTGGCGCGCGGCGCAGGACATTCAGGACGGCGCCTACGTCAATCTCGGCATCGGCTTTCCCGAAATGGTGGCCAAGTTCAAGCCGGACGGGCGCGAGGTGATCTATCACACCGAAAACGGCATTCTCGATTTCGGCGAGGCTCCGCCTGCCGGTGAGGAAGACTGGGACCTGATCAACGCCGGCAAGAAGGCGGTGACGCTCAATCCGGGCGGGTCGTATTTTCATCATGCCGACAGCTTCGCCATGGTGCGCGGCGGTCATCTCGACGTGGCCATTCTCGGGGCCTACGAAGTGGCGGAAAATGGCGATCTGGCCAACTGGAGCACCGGGCCGGGCTCGGTACCGGCGGTCGGCGGCGCGATGGATCTGGTCCACGGCGCCAAGCGCGTCTGCGTCATCACCGACCATGTCACCAAGAAGGGCGAACCGAAGCTGGTGCAGCGTTGCAGCCTGCCGCTGACCGGCGTTGGCTGCGTGACCACTGTTTATACCAGCCTTGCTGTCATAGACATCGTCAACGCGCGATTCGTGCTGCGCGAGAAATTGCCGGGCATGAGCCTGGAGGAGTTGCAGGCGGTGACCGGCGGCCAACTGGTCGTCGACGGCGCTGTCAAAGATCTTATCGTCCCGGAGGTGTAAAATGGCCGAAGCTTATATTTGTGATTATGTCCGCACGCCGATCGGCCGCTTCGGCGGTTCGCTGTCGTCGGTGCGTGCCGACGATCTCGGCGCGGTGCCGCTCAAGGCGCTGATGGCGCGCAACGCCGGCATCGACTGGGAAGCCATCGACGACGTGATCTATGGCTGCGCCAACCAGGCCGGCGAAGACAACCGCAACGTGGCGCGCATGTCGCTGCTGCTGGCGGGGCTGCCGGTGGCGATTCCGGGCGCGACCGTCAACCGCCTGTGCGGGTCGGGCATGGATGCGCTGACGATTGCCGCGCGCGCCATCAAGGCGGGCGAAGCCGAGATCATGATCGCCGGTGGCGTCGAATCGATGAGCCGCGCGCCGTTCGTGATGCCGAAGGCCGACACGGCGTTCTCGCGCAATGCCGAGATTTACGACACCACCATCGGCTGGCGTTTCGTCAATCCGCTGATGAAGAAGCAGTATGGCGTCGATTCGATGCCGGAGACCGGCGAGAACGTCGCCGAGCAGTTTGGCGTGTCGCGCGCCGATCAGGACGCGTTTGCCGCGCGCAGCCAGGACAAGGCCGTTGCCGCGCAGCAGAGCGGCCGTCTGGGCAAGGAAATCGTCGCGGTGTCGATCCCGCAGCGCAAGGGCGATCCGATTGTCGTCGACAAGGACGAGCATCCGCGCGCCGGCACCACCGTCGAGACGCTGGCCAAGCTCGGCACGCCGTTCAAGAAGGAAGGCGGCACGGTCACCGCAGGCAACGCATCGGGCGTCAATGACGGCGCTGCGGCGCTGATCGTCGCGTCGGCAGCCGCGGTCAAGAAATACGGCCTGACGCCGATCGCCCGCTTTGTCGGTGGCGCGGTGGCAGGTATCGAGCCGCGCATCATGGGCTTTGGCCCGGCACCGGCAACCCGGAAGCTGTGCGCGCGTCTTGGCATCAAGCCGTCGGATTTCGACGTCATCGAGTTGAATGAAGCCTTTGCCTCCCAAGGCATCGCTGTGCTGCGCGACCTCGGCATCCCCGAGGACGCGCAGCACGTGAACCCGAATGGCGGCGCGATTGCGCTCGGCCATCCGCTGGGCATGTCGGGTGCACGCATTTCGGGTTCGGCGGCGCTGGAGTTGCAGGAGCGCGGCGGCAAGCTGGCGCTGGCGACGATGTGCATCGGCGTCGGCCAGGGCATCGCGGTCGTGCTCGAGCGCGTTTGAGACCTAGGCGAATAACGGAATGATGGCGGGGCCTGTGAGGGCCCCGCTATTTTTTTGCGCTGCAATTGCCATTTTTAGAATGGCCGATCTCGTAATTGTTCTTGGGCGATCTATATATCGCTTATGAACGATATGGTTCCTGATCGCGATGCAATCCTGAAAGCACTCGGCCACCCTGTGCGGCGCGAGATGCTGGCTGCGCTCAAGGACCCCGCCGCGCATTTCTCGACGCAGGCGCATCCGCTGGAAATGGGCGTGTGTGCCGGCAGCTTCGAGAAGTGCGGGCTGTCGCAGTCGACTGTCTCTGCGCATCTGTCGGTGCTGTCGGACGCCGGCCTTGTCACCTCCCGCAAGGTCGGCCCCTACGTGTTTTACGCCCGCGACGAGAAGATGATCGACGCCTTTCGTTCGTCCCTGTCAGACCTCTAGACTAGCGAGACTTCCCTATGACTACGCTTTTCGACCCCATCACAGTTGGCGACCTTTCCCTTCCCAACCGCGTCGTGATGGCTCCCCTGACGCGCAACCGTTCACCCAATGCGGTGCCGACGGACCTCGTCGTTGAATATTACGCCCAGCGCGCGTCTGCCGGGCTGCTGATCACCGAGGCAACGCCTATCAGCCAGCAAGGGCAGGGCTATGCCGACGTGCCGGGGCTCTACAGCGCCGAACAACTGGCCGGCTGGCGCAAGGTGACGGACGCCGTGCACGCTGCTGGTGGGCGCATCGTCGCGCAGATGTGGCATGTCGGGCGTATCTCGCACACTTCGTTGCAGCCGGACGGTGGCAAGCCGGTCGCACCGTCGGCGATCACTGCCAAGTCGAAGACCTATCTGATCGACGCTGATGGCAGCGGCGCGTTTGCCGAGACGTCGGAACCGCGCGCGCTGGAACTGGCCGAAATCCCCGGCATCGTCGCCGACTTTGCCCGCGCCGCCAAGGCAGCGGTCGAGGAAGCCGGTTTTGATGGCGTCGAAATCCATGCCGCCAATGGCTATCTGATCGACCAGTTCCTGCGCTCGGGCAGCAACCAGCGCACCGACGCCTATGGCGGCTCGATCGAGAACCGGGCGCGGCTGCTGTTCGAGGTTGTCGATGCGGTGGCTGGCGCGATCGGCGCTGGCAAGGTCGGCATCCGTCTGTCGCCGGTGACACCGGCCAACGATGCGTCCGACCCGGAGCCGCAGCCTTTGTTCGAGCATGTTGCGCGCGGTCTGGGGGTGAAGGGCCTTGCCTATATCCACACCATCGAAGGTGCGACCGGTGGCCCCCGCGATTTCAAGCAGGGCGATGCGACGTTCGACTATGCCGCCTACAAGGCAGCCTATCGCGACGCTGGCGGCACCGGCGCCTGGATGCTCAACAATGGCTATACCGGTGAACTCGCCAGCGAGGCGATTGCCAGCGGGCACGGCGATCTGGTGGCGTTCGGCCGCTCCTACATCGCCAATCCCGATCTGGTCGAGCGGCTGCGTGACGGCACGGCGCTGAACGAGCCGGACAGGACGACGTTCTATGGCGGCGGCGCCAAGGGTTACGTCGACTACCCGACCGCCGCCTGACCGTCGTCAGTTGAGCGGAATGTCGTTGTCCGTCTTCGACGTCTGGTAGGTTTCAGACAACCGGTCATAGAGGGCGGACAAAGCCGCAAACCGCGCTTCAAGCTTCTCGGAGTCTTCTTCGGGAAGCTTTTTTGCGAGTTTGCGGATCGCGTAGCTTTTCCAGTAGGCGTTTTCGGCATTGTAGCCGCCGGGGTCGAGGGTGAAGACCTCCTTGAGGATCTTCAGGTCGTGCGGAATGGCGAAGCTGTCGCGCGAATCCTCGTGGCTGAACAGATAGTAGAAATTGTCGAAGCCGGACCAGGTGATTGCCGACA
>JBEBXE010000315.1:0-4243 GCA_040391705.1 Aerobium aerolatum | reverse complement strand
CAAGCCAGTCCTGCCACTCGCCGGACTCACCTTCAGACGCGCGGATCGGCGCGTTGAGCGAGGCGTCGCCGGACAGGCGGCGGTTCATCGACACGACCTCTTCCTCGGAGACCTTGAGGCGGGTGGCGATTTCCGTGATCTGTTCCGGCCTCAGGTCGCCGTCTTCGAGCGCCTGAATCTTGCCCTTCACCTTGCGCAGGTTGAAGAACAGTCGCTTCTGGTTGGCGGTGGTGCCCATCTTGACGAGGCTCCACGACCGCAGGACGTATTCCTGGATCGACGCCTTGATCCACCACATCGCATAGGTGGCGAGGCGGAAGCCACGCTCGGGTTCGAATTTCTTCACGGCCTGCATGAGGCCGACATTGCCTTCGGAAATGACTTCGCCGATCGGCAGGCCATAGCCGCGATAGCCCATGGCGATCTTCGCCACGAGGCGCAGATGGCTGGTGACCATCTTGTGGGCAGCCTGAGTGTCATCATGCTCAAGATACCGCTTGGCGAGCATGTACTCTTCCTGCGGCTGAAGCATCGGAAAGCGACGGATTTCCTCGAGATAGCGCGAAAGGCCGCCTTCTCCGGAAACAACGCTGGGTAGTGATTGGGCCATGGAGCGCCCTCCCTCTCGTTCGAGTTATGCCCCCTGACGGCAGGCATGCCCGCGCCGCCGCTATAAGCGCGCGGAGCGGACCTGACCTAATATAGGTACGTTTGCGGCAAAAACACGATCTCTTACATCATGAAACGGATCGTCACGGCTTAGTGAACAATCCGCCCGCTGGATGTGAGGTCGACTTGCTCAGGTGCCTGCACGCCGAACACGCGCAAAAACGCTTAGCCGTGCTGGTTTCCATCCCAACGCCGGAACAACTCGAGAAGTTCCGCCAGATCGGCCGGATGCGGCGCTTCGAAACGCATTATTTCGTCGGTTGTCGGGTGGCGGAAGGCCAGCAGTCGGGCGTGAAGCGCCTGGCGTGGGAAAGCGCGCACGGCAGCCCCGAGCTCGTCGCCGAGCTTGTTGGCCTTGGTGAAGAACGCCTTGCCATAATCGCGGTCGCCCAGCAGCGGGTGGCCGATATGAGCCAGGTGGACGCGAATCTGGTGGGTGCGTCCGGTTTCGAGCCGGCATTCGACCAGCGCGGCCATCGCGGTTGCGTCGGATTTTTCGCCGAACCGTTCCTGGACGGCGAAATGCGTGATCGCGTGGCGGGCGTCGTCCTGCGTTTCGCGCACCACAGCGCGCTGGGTGCGGTCGCTGTTGGAGCGCCCAAGCGGAGCATCGATGGTGCCAATGGGCCGGCTGGGCGTTCCCCAGACCAGCGCATCGTAAGCGCGCTCGAGGTCGCCGGTCAGGCCGTGGTCGGCGAAAGCTTCCGACAGAATGCGATGGGTGCGGTCGTTCTTGGCGACGACGAGGACGCCGGTGGTGTCCTTGTCGAGGCGATGGACGATGCCGGGCCGCCGCACACCGCCGATGCCAGACAGGCTGTCGCCGCAATGGTGGATCAGCGCGTTGACCAGCGTCCCGGTCCAGTTGCCAGCGGCAGGGTGGACGACAAGGCCGGCCGGCTTGTTGATGACGATCAGGTCGTCATCCTCAAACAGGATGTCGAGCGGGATGTCTTCGCCTTCCGGCTCCGGCGCGGCGGGTTCCGGCGTGATGAGGACGATGTGGTCGCCTTCGGCCAGCTTGCGCTTCGGCTCGGTAACCGGCTTGCCGTTGAGACTGATGGCGCCCTCGCGTATCAGCCCCTGGATGCGGCTGCGCGACAGGTCGGGGGCCAGTTGCGCGGCCAGCCACTGGTCGATTCGGTCGCCTGCGGCCATTGCGTCAGCGACGAACTCTTTCAATGCGGCGTCTGCTTCGTTATCAGGGGCGTTCATCGACAAACCGGAACGGATGGTGGACATGACAGTGCCTCACGACGACGAACAGGATAAGCCGCTGGACCCGGCGGTAGAAAAGGTTCGCCGCAAGCTCGTCCGTTTCATCGTCATCAATCTGGGAATTCTATTTATCGCCCTTATGGCGGTGGTGATCGCGCTTGTCTACCGTGCGACGCAGACGACCAAGACACCGCCGGCCACCATCAGCGAACTTCCGGTGCCCGTAGGCGACGGCACGATCGCCGGCACGGTGGCGTTGCCGGCCGGCGCGCGCGTGGTCGATCACGCGGTGACGGGCGGCATGCTCAGCCTGCGCATCGAGCTTGCCACCGGCGGCCAGGCGATCCTGCTCTACGACATCGCAGCCGGGCGCATCATCGGCCAGATCGACATCACCAACGGCCAATAAAGCGCGCGCGCCGGCCGTCCGGCGCGGAAGGACTTGAAAACACATGCAAACGCGAGAAACCCGCGTTGCATGTGTTGCATTCGGTTCGAATCGCCTCTATATCGCCAACTCTGGCCCGCGCCCATCGTCTAGCGGTTAGGACGGCGCCCTCTCACGGCGCAAACAGGGGTTCGATTCCCCTTGGGCGTACCAGCAATTTCAAGTACTTAGCCCCGTCTCGTTTCAAGCCGTTCAATAAGCGTGCAATAAGTCCGGTGAGCCCTTCGGCCAGTCGAAGAACGAAATTGAGCGCGACCGCCATTTAGGGCATGCAAAAAGTCCCAGCCGTGGATGATCTGAGCGGATGCCGCGCGTACTGCGTAGAAAGCCCTCGCAATCGGCGGCCAATCCCATGCTTCCTGCTTGTGCCTCCTAACCGGAGCTGCAAAAGGATCTGAGGGTTTCCTACTAACTGTCGAGTTCTTACAACTTTTGCTACGCGCCACTATGCGCCGGCCCGCCATCTTCACCGCCACCCCAGATGAAACCGGGCAGGTCCAACTCGACAGAATCATCCTCAACGTCCGGGTCGCCGTCCATTGCGTCCAAAATGGACAGCAGGCGCTCGATCTCATTTTCGATGTCACCCCGGGTCATGCTGCCCTCCTGTCGATCAAGTCGCCTGCGCGGCGGATGAACCATTTCGCTGTGTCGCTGGAATGCAGCGCGCGGACGTCCTGCCAATGGAACGGCATGAACAGTTCGCTGCTGTCGGTTGTCTTGTCGAAAGCCTGCTGCACGACCGGCTCGAGTTCGGTAGAGCGAATCGGCTTGAAAGCGGCCGCTTCGATCAGGCTGCGGTCGAACGCATTGAGAAAATCATCATCCCCTGAATATCCTATTGGGTAGCTCTCGCGTGCGGGCGGGTAAGAGCTAACCTTTCTATCGCTGCTGATTTTATTATCAGGGGTAGTTCTGTCAGGGTATATTCGGACTACGGCTGTCCGTTCACCTACCGGGTTCTGTCCGTTCACCTCGGGTTGTCCATTCACTTCTGTCCGTTCACCTGGCGTCGCCGGAAGCGTCAGGTAAATGCGACGAAGTCGACCGATGGCTTCGCCCTTTTCGTCACGCTTCACCATGGTTTGGCGTTCTATGAGGCCGGCGGCATCAAGGGCTTTCATCCCGCGTCCGACCGTGCGGGGCGTTGCCCTGATGACATCCGCAAGCTGTTCGTCGGTCGGGAAGGCATAGCCGTACTCGCGGCTGACATAGCCAGGAAGCACCGAGGCGAGCTTGTGTGCGACCTTTGGTAGGGCGCTACCAGATGCAGCGCCCCGCCATTCTTCACGCAGGGCATTGAACGCCGCAGCATCAGCCGACAGAAAGTCGATCCGGTGCGCGGTCATGAGTGGCTTCGGCAGTCCCTTGAATGGCGCGCGCGCATCCATGTCAGGCCACCTTTTGCCGGATGAACGTATTCAGGCGCGGCTCGGAAAGAACCATGCGATCCATGCTGGTGCGCACCTCGAATGAGCGCTCGCCGTCAATCCGCGTCTTGAGCAGTCGGACCTGATAACGGACGTATCCGCCGAGGGGCTTCTCACAGCCAGCCTCGTAAAGGCCATCACCCTGATACCTGCCTGTGACACGAGAGGCGGTGACGATCAGCGAGCATCCGCCCTCGCTATCAAGGTTGGGATCCATGACGCGCCAGCTGCCGATTGCCGGATCGATTTCTTCGGCAGCCTTCTTGAACTCAGCCAAATGGTAGGCGTAGCGCTCTTTTGCTGTCAGGGGTGCTGCGGCCTCGACAGTGCTGGGAGCAGCAATGGTTGCTCCCGCCGCACCAACTGCAGCCGCGTTCCGAAGGAACAAGCGTCGAGTGATGCTCATGCCAGCACCTCCCCGTCGAGATACGCAAGCGCCGACCGCAGGACGTTTTCGGATAGTGTGCAGCAGAAGCCG
>JBEBXE010000314.1:0-4261 GCA_040391705.1 Aerobium aerolatum | reverse complement strand
GCTCGGTGTAGACGGCGTCCACCTTCTCGCGGAACGGTGCCAGGTCAGGGTCGCTGAAGACAATCTTCTCGGCCTCAAACTTGGCCCGCGCGCCTGCTTCCTGCGCGCGCGTCTCTTCGCTTTGCTTTGCTGCCCCCAGCTGGGCCGCCGCCTTCAGCGTCGCTTGCTGCTCAGGCGTCAGCTTTTCCCAGGCCTTGCCCGAGACGGCGTAGAACACCGGCTGGACCAGATGATTGGTCATGACGAATTCGGCGGTGACTTCGTTGAACTTCCAGTCGAGCACCAGGTTGAGTGGATTGTCCTGACCGTCGATGGCACCGGTGCTCAGGCCCAGATAGACCTCTGTCGCCGGCATCGAGACCGGCGTCGCCCCCAGCGCAAGCGCAAGGTTCTGATAGGCCGCGCCCGGGGCCATGCGCAGCTTGATGCCGGCAAAGTCCTCTGGCTTTTCGATTTTGTGGACGCTGCGCAAGCTCACGGTGCGGGTGCCAAAGTAGCCGGTGGCAAGAATCTCGAGACCCATCTTCTCCGAGACGTCCTTGGCGAATTGCGCGCCGATTTCGCCATTGAAGACGGCCAGCAGATGATCGGCATCCCGGAACACATAGGGTTTACCGAGCGCCCCGTATTCCGGCATCTGCTGCTCGATCTCGTAGATGATCGGCGTTGCCATTTCGAGGTTGCCACGCTGCATGGCCGGCACTTCCGTGCCCTGCTTGAACAAGCTGCTGGAGTGGTGGATCGAGACCTTGATCTCACCGGGATAGGCAGCCTCCATCTGCTCCTTGATGACCTGAAAGGCCGAGATCAGCGGACCCGTGGGCGGCGAGGCCGAGGAAATGCGCAGCTCCGTCTCGGCCATGGCCGAGCCAGCGCCAAGCACGAGGCTGGCCATCAGTGCGCCAGCGGCGATGCGGTTCAGAATAGTCATGATACTCCTCCAGTTTTTCATGAGTGGAACGCGGCCTTCAGACAAGCGGCGCGCGGATTTCGGTGCTCGGGGGCTGGATGGTCACGGCAAGCGTGCCGATGCCGCTGATGCTGGCATCCAGCCGGTCTCCGACTTTCAGGAATTCGCCCTTTGGAGCGCCGACGCCGGCGGGCGTACCCGTAAGCAAGACGTCGCCGGGGTCGAGCTGCATGATCCGGGACGCCGTCGCAATCTGCTCGGCAACCGAAAAAATCATGTCGGACGCGCTGTCGTCCTGTTTGGTCACACCATTCACAGACAACGTCAAACGCAGCGCCGACGGGTCGGGAATTGCGCTCGCAGGAATGAAGCGAGGGCCGAGCGGACAGCAGGATTCTTGCGCCTTGCCCGCCACCCAGTCGAGCTTGTAGAATGTCTCCGGCGCCTTGTTTAAGTCGCGGGCACACGCATCGATCCCGACCATATAGCCGGCGACATGATCCATGGCATCTTCAACGCTGACAGCGCGGGCAGATTTCCCGATCACCACCGCCAACTCGATCTCCCAGTCCATGGCCTGGCTGTCGAGCGGCATATGCACCGTCGCGCCTTCGCCGACCACAGCATTTCGGGCCGGCTTGAAGAAGAAGAACAGCCGCTGCGACTCCTTGCGGACATCCGCCACCCCCATCTCTTCGAGATGCCGGTAATAGTTGGCGCCGGCGCAAAGCACCTTGCCGGGATACAGGATCGGCGCGAGACGCGGCCCGTCTTCGACCTTTGCGGCCGGGTCCGGGTTCGCGGCGATTTGGTCGAGCAGCGCGGTGCTGGCCTGCCAGTCTTCAAAAAGCCCTGCCACATCGCGAACCGGCGAACCGGCAGCAGCCAGCAACGCTTCGAGACTATAGAGCCCGCCTTGAGTCTCGAGAACGGCCAGCGGGCCATCGGCCGCATCCAGGGTTGCCAAAGCCCACGTATGACCTGGAACAAGATCGTCGCGCATCATGCTTCCTTACAAATCCAGCTTTACATAAAAAGAAACTTATTTTATAAAATGTGGATGTCAATATGAAATTTGCCATGACCATGACCACTGCTTCTGCCGTCACTGCCTACGACCTGCTGCGCTCGGAGATCCTGAACGGGGACCTGATGCCGGGCGAGCGCCTGCGTGCTGCAGATCTCAATGCCCGTTACCAGCTCGGGCTCACGCCCATCCGCGAGGCCCTGTTGCGATTGGCATCCGAGGGGCTGGTTCTTAACGAGAACAACCGCGGCGCATGGGTGCGCCAGATTTCGGTCGCTGAGCTGCACGACCTGTTTTCAACCCGGCGCGAGCTGGAAACGACCTGTCTGCGCATGGCGATGCAGAACCGCACACCCGAATGGGAAGCCGAAATTCTGCGCACCCTGCACTTGCTGTCTTCTGCGCCCGTGCCCGGCACCGTCGAAGACCGCGATGGAGCGGCACGCTGGGAGGCTTTCCATCGCGAGTTCCATTTCGCGCTGGTGTCGGCCTGCAGCTCAGACTGGCGGTTGCGATTCTGGAATACGCTGACGGATCATTCGGAACGGTACCGCAAGTTGCGGCTGGTCGCGGGCGGCGACCCTGAAGGCTCCATTTCCCGCGATATCCAGGCGGAGCACAAGGCCATTGCCGAAGCCGTCATCCACGGCGACACCGACCGCGCCGTAACGCTCATGGACGGCCATCTGGCGAGAACCGAGAGCGTTGTGATGCACCTTATGATGTCCATGGAAAGCAAATAGGAGTTTCCCGCATGATCATCCGCAGCGCCCTGCTGGAGGGCACCGTCGCGGCCGCCAGCCAACCGGAATTCGATCGCCACATGCGCGAAACCGTCATCCGTGAAATCCGTACCTATCCCGGCATCCGCCGCGTCGTCCTGCGCAAGCTCGTGCAGGCAGACGAAGGCGCAAACGCTGCCTACATGCAGTTCGACCTCTACTTCGACAGTGTCGCGGCCATGAACGAGGCGCTTGCAAGCCCGGTGCGGCAAGCCGTCCAGACCCGGATAAAAGCCGGGATGGGGCCGTTTTCCGGCCGCGTCACCCATGTCGTCTCCGAAGTGCTGGAAGATCAGGCGTGAGCGTACTGGTAACCGGTGCCGGGTTGATCGGGTGTGCGGTGGCCGAGCTGCTGCTGGCGCGTGGCGAAGACATCGTGCTGCTGGATGTCCGGCAGCCTGCCTATGTGCCGGCAGGGGCCAGATTTGTCGCCGCTGATATTACCGATGCCGCCGCGATCGACCGGATCATTGCCGATCACGGGGTCCGCGATATCGTCCACACGGCGGCCATGCTGTCGACCGCGATGCGCGCCGACCCGGTCCGCGGTCTCGGCGTCAACCTGCTCGGCACCGCAAATCTCCTGCAAGCCTGCCGTCAACACGGGCTGCGCCGCATCATCCTCGTCAGTTCCACCACGGTGCTCTATTCCGGCTTTGCCACGCTTGGCCCAGACCCTATTCCCGAGGATGCAGCGCTGGGCCTGGTCAGCCAGCGTCCCGGCAGTCTCTATGCAATCAGCAAGCTGACCGGCGAGCAACTCGCGTTGCTCTACCGCGATCTCTACGGGGTCGACACAATCTCATTGCGATTTGGCGCAGTGGTGGGCGGTCGCACCGATGCACCGACCAGCGTTCCGGGACGTCTCTTTTCCACCCTCGTCAAAGCCGCCCAGGACGCCAAACCGCTGAAACTTGATGACCCCCTCCTGATCTGGAAAGGCAAGGAAGAGTTTGTCGATGTCCGCGACTGCGCACGGGCGGCAGTTTGCGCGCTGGACGCAGACCGGCCGCAACTTGGCGTCTACAATATCGTTCATCCCCGGCAATGGTCGCTCGACGAGATCATCGACACGGTTGCAGAGATACACGGACCGCTCACCGTCGCGTATGATCGCACGGTGGAAACCGGCTTCGCAGGTTTTTCCCATGTGCGCCCGGCTGGCTCTTCCGTCTCAGCAGCCCACGAACAACTCGCTTTTACCGCGCGACATGACCTGGCCGACAGCCTCACCTACTGGTGGGCTGCCTGACCCACCACAAATATGACGGTGTCGCGTCAAAGAGGCCTCGAGCCTGATACTGACGATCTCCTTGCCGATTTCGGTGGCGTCGGCTTGGTCCGAGACGTTCAGGCCAAGAAGCTCCGACATCATCGGCACATATTCTGCCGGAACCGGCTGACCGACACAGACATCCATCATGCGTCTCAACAGTGCCGGCGAGGACTGTTGCTCAGGCAGTGTCGGCTGTGACAGCACGTTTGCAAGCCGGGACCGGATCTCCTGCTTCAATTCATCCGGCACACGCTGCATGAAGTCCC
>JBEBXE010000313.1:0-4283 GCA_040391705.1 Aerobium aerolatum | reverse complement strand
ATCCTGCCCTGGAACGGAGCAGACGCCGCACGGACTGCACTGATCGACGGCACGACTGACCTCGCCATTTCCGTCTTTCCAGGTGACGATGACGACATCCATCGCGATACTCTGCTGAACGAGCACTACGTCGTTGCGCTTCGCGAGGGCCATCCGGCGGTGAACGACTTCAATCTCGACCGATGGCTGGAATTTCCGCACATTCTCGTTTCAGGCAGGGGTGAAGGACAGAGTCCATTGGACAAGGAACTTGCCCGGATCGGGCGATCGCGACGCGTCGGCCTGGTGGTTCCGTCATTTGGAATGGTTTCTGAACTGCTGCGCGGCTCTGACATGATCGCCATGCTGCCCTCGCGTATTGCCTTGCTGGCCGACGACCTCACCATATTGCCGACACCGATCACTGTGCCGGGTTTCGCTCTGCATCTTGCGTGGCACCGGCGGCGGGCAAGGGATACGGCATTACAGCACGTCGTTGATTTAGTGAAAGGACTGCTCTGCGATTAAGCTTCGCGATTTCAGCCTGAATTGGCCGCGACGAACGGTTTTCTGTCCTTCTTGCGCACGCAAAAAAACGCTGTCACCGAAATATCCTTCTCAACAAACGATGGCATTTGAGTTGAAAAGTTGATGTCGAATCCCGCAACAACGACCACCAGGCCATCTTCAGCATCGGATAAACAGCCGCCTTTTCCGCGCCTGGCGCATCTCAAATTGGTCCCGTGGCTGGCGTGTGCCGTCGCCATAGAGGCGCGGTAGCTTACACAGTTTCGAACCGGGATGCGTGGACCAGTGATCGACTGGCGCAATCTAATCAGAATGCCTTTGTCAACTCCGGGTCTGCGGTATTGAACGCACGCGTTGGCAGCAGGGGACGGAAGCTTTGCCGGCGATACCACTAGCCTGGACGGCGCCCGCGGTAAGATGATCAGGCGCAGCGCTGGCACGTTGATGCTTGCAGGCAGTTCGAGCCTCGACCGGACGGTCGACGCAGGTGGCTCGGTTTCGGGCCACCGCCCAAAGCGACTTCCGGCGCGAGGTCGAAAACCTGCTCCTGGATGACTTTTCCCGAGATTGAATACCCGATCCGATGCTCGATTTGTTATACCGTTACATTTGATGTTGACGAACGTAATAACATTACATAAGCAGTCGTTGTCAAATCCGCGGCACACGACGGACGTCCATCGAAAGTAGGAAGATGCTAGAAGCCTGCCTGACATTCAGCGACTTGACCCTCGGGTATAACCGCGATCCGGCCGTGCACCATCTGAACGGCGTCGTGCGCAAAGGCAGCCTTACCGCGGTCGTTGGTGGCAATGGATCAGGCAAGTCGACCCTCATGAAGGGCATCGCAGGACTATTGCGGCCCATGGATGGTTCCTGCTCGGTGGCTGCGGGCAGTCGCCTTGCCTATCTGCCGCAGCAGTCTGAACTGGACCGTTCCTTTCCCGCCCGCGTCATTGACCTCGTGTCGCTGGGCCTCTGGCCGCGCCGCGGGCTTCTCGGCCGTCATCGGCCGGAAGACCGGCAGGCCGTTGCCAATGCGATGAAGGGCGTCGGACTGGAAGGTTTCGAAAAGCGCTCGATCGACACACTCTCCGGGGGACAGATGCAGCGTGCGCTGTTCGCACGCGTGATGGCTCAGGATGCCGATCTGATCCTTCTCGACGAGCCATTCAACGCTGTCGATGCGCGTACGATTACCGATCTCCTGGCGCTGATAAAAAGCTGGCATGGCGAGAGCCGTACGGTGATGGTCGTTGTTCACGACCTTGATCTGGTGCGTGAGAATTTTCCCGAGGCCTTACTGCTTGCGGGCCGATCAGTCGCCTGGGGCGACGTGCACCGGACCCTGTCTGCCGAGAATCTTCTGCGAGCACGGCACTATCACGAAGCCTGGAACGAGAATGCACCCTGGTGCGAGCCAACGGTGCATATCCACGATCATCATCACCACGGACACGAACATGCCGCGATGTCGTCAATTGCCGACCAGCGTGTAGTCGGCGGGGTTCAATCATGACCCTGCTCTATGACGCCCTGATTATCCCCTTCACCGAATTCGTCTTCATGCAGCGGGCGCTTGGCGGAGCATTGATGCTATCGCTCAGTGCCTGCCCGGTCGGCGTGTTCCTTATGCTCAGGCGAATGAGCCTGACCGGCGATGCAATGGCGCATGCCATCCTGCCGGGGGCTGCCGCCGGCTTCCTCATATATGGCCTGCAGATCGTGCCGATGACGATCGGTGGTTTGATCGCCGGGATTTTTGTGGCGCTAGGCGCAGGGGCGGTCGCGCGTCTCACCGTTCAGAAGGAGGATGCCTCGATGGCCGCGTTCTATCTGATCTCGCTATCACTTGGTGTACTGATGGTCTCCCTGCGCGGGTCGAGCGTCGATCTGATGCATGTCCTGTTCGGGACCGTGCTGGCTTTGAACAATGATGCGCTGACTTTGATCGCGCTTGTGTCCGCAATCACTCTGCTCCTGCTGGGGCTGTTCTGGCGCGCACTGGTGGCCGAATGCATGGACCCGTTGTTTCTGCGCTCCGTCTCCCGCCTTGGCTCACCGGTGCACTTCATCTTTCTCGGCCTCGTTGTCATCAATCTGGTGGCTGGCTTCCAGGCGCTCGGAACCCTGCTGTCTGTTGGTCTGATGGTTCTGCCGGCGGCCTCCGCCCGGTTCTGGTCGCAGCGTGTTTTAACGATGTGCCTGCTGGCGATCGTCATCGGCCTGGTCTCGTCAGTCTCGGGCCTGCTGCTGTCCTATCACGCATCACTGCCTTCAGGGCCGGCCATCATCCTGTCTGCCGGTGCCATTTATTTCATTTCAGTTGTCGTAAGCCCGCGTGGCCTCATTCTTTCGCGCCTGCCGCGATCCGTTCATCGGGTCGGCTGATCTCAAACTGTTTTTGGAAAGATACATGAAGAAACGGACGCTCCTTCTCACCGGTCTCACCGGTTTCATCGCCGCCTCGCTCAGCACAGTGGATGCACCTGCCTATGCGCAGGAGAAAAAGTTGTTTGTTGTGGCGAGCTTCTCCATCATTGGAGATCTGGCAAAGCAGGTCGGCGGTAATCACATCGAACTCAGAACCCTTGTCGGTCCGGATGGTGACGCACATGTCTATGAGCCGCGCCCCGCCGACGCCATGGCTTTGACCCGCGCTAACGTCATACTCGTCAACGGCCTGCTGCTCGAGGGTTTCATGGAGCGTCTGATCGAGGCAAGTCAGGCTGAGGCGCCGATCACCACAGTCACCGACGGCGGCGCAATCCTCAATGATCCGACCGGTGGCCATTATCACTTCGTTGACGGCAAGGCGATCTTTCATGCCACACCGAACGATCCGCATGCATGGCAATCGGTTGGTAATGTCAAAACCTACGTCCAGAATATCGAGAAAGCATTTTGTTCAGCTGACGCCGGTGGATGCGAAGCCTACAAGACGAACGCCACAGCCTATATCGAGAAGCTGACGGCGCTCGATGCCGACATCAAGGCGCAAATCGATGCGATTCCGCAGGATCGTCGCGTGGTGGTCGTTGCGCACAACGCCTTCCGTTATTTCGAACGGGATTACGGCATTTCCTTCCTGTCGCCGCAGGGAGTTTCAACGGAATCGGAGGC
This sequence comes from Aerobium aerolatum, assembly GCA_040391705.1. Classification (GTDB taxonomy): domain Bacteria; phylum Pseudomonadota; class Alphaproteobacteria; order Rhizobiales; family Rhizobiaceae; genus Aerobium; species Aerobium aerolatum_A. Next base: position 653 of record JBEBXE010000313.1, on the reverse strand, counting down.
TTCTGCCGCAGACGTCGCATCCCTTATCCGTGAGATCCGCGAAAAGCGCGCCGCCGCCGTTTTTGCCGAGAATATCTCTGATAGCCGCCTGGTCGAGCAGATCGCTTCTGAAGCCGGACTGACCATTGGCGGCACGCTCTACTCGGACGCGCTGTCGCCCGCCGACGGTCCCGCACCGAGCTATATCGATATGATGCGTTACAACGTCAAAACCCTCGTCTCAGCCATCAGCAAGAACTGAGTTCCCAAATCGGGCGGCCGATATGTCGCCTGCCAATGTAATGTAATATCATTAAAGGAGAGATGGATATGAAGCACTGGATCCTGGGCGTGTCCGCCCTGGCAATCGGGGTCAGCCTGGCTGGCCCGGTTGCTTTCGCTGAGGATGGCGAGGAAGATATTACGCTTTACCGCGTTTTCGTGGGCGATCATGCAGATGCCAGGGTCACGGCGTTCGATCTCGACAAGCCGGAAAATCGTTGGGACTTCAAGACCACGGGTCAGAACAAGCTCTATAGCGTAAACGAGGGTTCTGCGATCGTCGCCGTCGAGTCCGACAATGATGTGGTTCACTTCATCAACAGCGGCATCTCGCTGCATTCTCACGGCGATCATTCGGATATCGAGATCAAAAACCCGTCGGCGATTGACAA
>JBEBXE010000312.1:0-4292 GCA_040391705.1 Aerobium aerolatum | reverse complement strand
CGAATAAGTCTGATCCACACGGAACGGACGCTCTCAAACCTGAAAGGTTGCGCCCCCTTGGCGATTAAATTCACAGAGAAGATCCCATCCAAGCCAACGTCTTTACCCAAGGCTGATTCAGCACCAATCTCGGCTGTCAAACCAGAAGCGGCCAAGCCACCGAGAAAATCCAAACGAAAGGCGAAGCAGCCTTCGCATGTGGACGAACCTTCTTTAGCGCTGAACGACAGCCCTTCCGAAGATGAGAATCCCGGTAGCGGTGAATGATCGGCAGTCTGGACCACCGATTGCCCCCCATCGGACTCTGCGACCACCAATTCCAGGGGAACTAGCACTTAGTTCGCGGTTCCGGCCTGCCCTGTCACCCCGAACGTTCGAAGGGCCGCGAACGGGCTTTTTATTGATTGAGCGGCGCTTTTTGGCGTATTCACCTGCGATGATAGGGTGGCCACGGCCACCCTATCTATTTTTATCAAACTTCTTCGATTTCAGTGTGCCGTTTCGTCGGCAGGCCCAGCGTGCATGAATTCGTCGTTTTCAGGCCCGTCGACAATCAGGTAGCCGGCCAGACCTCGCTCTGCTCGCGATAGGGCGTGGTCGACCAGTACGTAGTGGCCGGCGCGATCGATTTTGAAGTCGACGATGGTTGCGCCACCTGGGGGGACGCCAACGGTCTGCACGTTGGTCAGCGGCGGGGAAGTGACACTTCCCAGCGGATAGACGTTGTCAAAAATCTCACCGATGACGTGGAAGGACGAGGTGAAGTTGGGGCCGCCTACGCCGAAAAAGATGCGGACTGTTTCACCGGCGTTGGCATAGAGCGGATGGGATTCCGTCAGACTGCCGACAGCGCCATTGAACAGGAAATATTCGGGGCGCTCCGAGATCATCTTGTCGTAGTCCATCTCCAGAGCGCCTTTGCTGCCAAAGGCTTCCACGGTGTAGAGCTCGCCCTGCATCACGTAGAACTCCCGATCCACCTGCGGCAGTCCGCCTTCTGGCTCGACCAGGATCAGGCCATACATGCCACTGCTGATGTGGTGAGCCACACTGGGGGTGGCGCAGTGATAGACATAGATGCCTGGCTTGAGCGCCTTGAAGGTCACCACGGTCTCTTCACCCGGTGACGTCTGGGTGAAGTCAGCTCCGCCGCCTGGACCGGTAGCCGCATGGAAATCCACCGAGTGCGGCATGACGCTATCTTCAGGGTTCTTGAGCGAAACTTCGACGGTATCGCCAACGCGGACCCGGACGAACGGCCCCGGCACCTTGCCGTTGAAGGTCCAGTAGACATAGGTGGCGCCATTATCCAGCTGTCCGGTCAGCTCCACCGTTTCAAGATCGACCCGCACCACCTTGGGAGGCCGGATGCCAATCGGGCCGGGCAGATCGGCGGGATCTCGGACAATGTCGGCGGCCGAGCTTTCCATCGCTGCGCGTTGGCCGGGCATTACCCTGATCAGCCCTTCCATGCCTGCTTCGCGGTGCCCCGGAAGCGAGCAGAAGTAGGCAAATTCGCCGACCTTGGTGGCAACGAAGGAAAACGTCGATGAGGCGTTGACCCCGACGACGATCGACGAGCGCGCCGCATATTGGTCGAGGACCACATCATGCTCGGCGCCCTCGCCATTGATCAGGTTGATCTGGACCAGCTCGCCTTCGTGCACCATCAGCGTGGGATTAATCTCGCCGTCGATATCACCACCAACCCCCAGATAGACCATACGCCCACCGGCGATACCGGTTTTCAGCGTGAAGATGGTTGCCGAGTGATAGCTGACCAAAGGGCTCTGCGTGACCGCATCGATCGTAGGCGCCGCGCTTGATTGCTGGGCGTAGATCGTCCCGGGTTGCAGCAGGGCCAGGGTGGCGATCATCGCCACGCAATATCTCGCAGACCTTCTGAACACTGTCATTGCAGCGAACGGCGGCTTCGCATGACTTGGTTGATGAGGTCGTTTCGGAAGAAACATGGACAGCTTTCCTTGCAGTAAGAGATCTCACTCCAAGCAAGGTAGTAACGCGCGCCTTGCCCGTCTTTGTTCTAGAACAACTCTATCGAACAATGTGGCGCGTTGAGCACCCCGCAACGAGCCACGTGCGGGGGCTGTTCGGTGTAAGGCGTGACATTCAGCTGTTGCTCACCGGGTCGGCGAATGGTGCGTCCGGCTCGCACACATAGAAAAGTGCCATCCGGGCCGATACGTCGCTTTTGTTGAACCCGGTCATGGTGATGCCGGCAGGCTCGACAAGGACCTCCCCCGCCGTGACTGCCACGGCGTCGCGTCCATCCAGCTCCAGCGTGAACGTACCTTCCAGCATATAGACAGTGACCGGGAACCGGTGCGAGTGATGGGGTGTGACGTCGCCCGGAAGCAAGGTCGAAAACAGCACCCGCACCTCCTGTATGGGGGAAGTCGGCATGCCCTGCACCGCCTCGCGGTGGAGCGGGGTCAGCTTTGCCATTCCGCTTTCCTGAGCACTACGTGTCTGTCCGACCGTGAGGCCGGCGATCATGGTTTTAACGTCGCTGGTAGTATGCATGGCTATCTCCCAGAAATGACTGGGATGAATTTAGCGAGACCACACGGCAGCCGGCAGCAGAAGTTCTGCAAAACCGGCGCGCAAAAGTGCATAATGCAGCCATGTTCGACTGGAGCGACCTGCGCCATCTCATTGCCGTCTCACGGTATGGCAGCACGCTGGCTGCGGCCAAGGCGCTTGGCGTAAACCAGTCCACAGTTCACCGTCGGTTAACCGAACTGGAACGGCGCATCGGCCTGGCGTTGGTGACACGGCATACAACGGGGTACCGCCTGTCCGAACTGGGCGAGACCCTGATCGAACAGGTGCTTGCAGTCGAAGCGGCCATCGACGTACTGGAGCGCCAGGTTCAGGCGCTGAAGCACGACCTCAAGGGCGTGATCCGCCTGACTTGTCCGGAGCCAACCGTCTCGCGCATTGCCGCGACGGGCCTGCTTGATCGCTTCTACCAACGCTATCCCGGGTTGTCGGTCGAGTTTGTCACCAGTGACCGCTATCTCGATATCGCCAAAGGCGAAGCCGATGTTGCGTTTCGCTCAGGCGAGCCGACCGACGAGAAGCTTGTCGGGCGCAAGATCTGCGATTCCGTCTGGGCGGTCTATGCCAGCAAGGGCTATATCCAGCAGCATGGCCGACCCACCAGCATTGCCGACCTGGCCGGGCATGCGATGATCGGCTTTGACGGGATCATGCAGAACCATCGCGCCGCAAAATGGCTCCTGAACGCGGTGCCGGGTGCACGGGTGGTCAACCGCAACAACAGCATGCTTGGAACGCTGTCGGCCGTGAAGGCTGGCATCGGTGTTGCACCACTGCCGACCACGCTGGGCGATGCGGAAGAGACACTTGTGCAGATTCTGCCGCCGGTCGCAGAACTCACCCGAAGCTGGTATCTGCTCACCCATCCCGACCTGCGCAAGACGCCGCGCATCGCCGCGTTCGTCGATTGCGTACTCGACGATATTCCGGCGCTCAGGATCGCATTGATCGGATGATAGTTCACCGGTGCTTGAGACTATTTCGAAGTCGCCTGAAGGATCACCAGGTGATGTAGAACATCGCCTTGGCCAAAATGACGATCAGCACCACATGGACGAAGACGCTGGTGTGGATGAACCGGACGTAGCGTGATTTGAGCTTGCCGCGCGCGCCCAGCGTCACAGCAGTGACAAAGTGAGTGAGGACGCTGAGCGCCAGGACGATTTTGATCGTCAGCATGGTTGCAAAGCTGCTGTCCAACGGGCTGCGCAGGACGTCGCGATATTGCCAGGCCATGGCAATGCCGGCGGCATAAAGAACTGCGATGACAAACGGCATTACTCGCCGAGCGCGGCGACCAATTTCGCTCTCCACGATGCGCATGGTTTCGCTACCGACCGGCCCGCGGATGCTTTCAAGGATGAGCACTTCGAAGAACACAGTGCCGACAAACATGATGGCGGCAAGCAGGTGCAGGGTAACGAGGAGAAAGTGGCTCATAGGGGTGATGCTTTCCAGCCTTGATCGAGACGAACGCATTCTTACCGATATCGAGACCGCGACGAGTAAGTTCATCGCGGAACGCCATGACGTCGGCCTGCTAACGATCGCAATGCCACCGACCTTCGGCTCCCGCTACCTCATACCGAGACTGAACGATTTCATCTCCAAGAACAAAGCCGAACTTATGGAAAAGTTGGTGTCTTGCACGCGAAATCGAAGCGTCGGACATCAAAGGAGGACCACGTTTCGAATTCTTCTCCCACGTT
>JBEBXE010000311.1:0-4295 GCA_040391705.1 Aerobium aerolatum | reverse complement strand
TGGCCGACGTCGAACGCTGGCTCGGCCCGATCCTCAACTACACGCCGAGCAACTACGCCCAGGCGGCCGAGTAAGGGCAGGGACGCGCCGACTCTCAGTTCTCGTCATCCCCGGGCTGGCCCCGGGGATCCATTCCGGAACCATACGGAATTCTGATCGGTCGCGGTGATGGCAATGTTGCGGCATCGGTCCTCGGGTCAAGCCCGAGTATGACGCGGCGGTGTTGAACGGTTTCGGCAGGTCGCCACGTGGAACCGGAACCTCGCAATTGAGGCTCTGTCTCTCAGTTCGTCACCCTCGGGCATGTCCCGGGGATCCATGCCGGAACCGTATAACATTCTGGGCGGTCGAGTGGCGTGTGTCGCACTTCATCCTCGAACCCGCAGAGTTACAAGAAATCATCGCATAAGATAGATTATGGAACTTATGGATATCCAACGCAGCCTATGCCTCGTATCCTGACCTGCTAAAACAACAGCAATATCAATCATCTGTGTACGGAAGCTCGATCGTCAGGCCATCGAATGCCGGTTCGACGTTGGCTGGGGTTTCGGCCATCACCGTCGCGTAGTCCAGCGGTATGTGCATGTGGGTCAGCACGGCGCGGCGTGGTTGCAGGCGTTCGATCCATTCCAGCGCCTGTGCCAGCGAGAAATGGCTGGGATGCTCGCGGTATTGCAGCGCGTCGATGATCAGCGTGTCGAGGCCGTGCAGCCGAGACGCGGTCTCTTCTGGGAACGCGCTGACGTCGGAGCAATATGCGAGATTGCCGATGCGGAACCCCAGCGACAGGATATCGCCGTGCACCTGCGTCAACGGTTCGAAGGTGATCGGGCCGGCAGCGCCGCTGATCGAGAACGGCACGTCATGGGCGATGGTGATCGGCTTGACGATGGGCGGATAGCTGCTGCCGGGCGGCGTGGCGAAGCAATAGCCGAAGGCGTCGTTGATCCGCTCCAGCGTCGGCTTGTCGCCATAGACGTCGATGCGGTGCCGTTGCGCCAGAAAGTAGCCGCGCAGATCGTCGATGCCGTGAATATGGTCGGCATGCGCGTGGGTATAGACGACGGCGTCGAGGTGCTCGACATTGGCGGCCAGCATCTGCTGGCGAAAATCCGGGCCGGTGTCGATGGCAATGCGAGTGGTGCCGGTGTCCGAGATGCGCTCGACGATTGCAGCTGCCCGGGTACGCCGGTTCTTCGGATTCGACGGATCGCAATTGCCCCAGTCGCCGACGATCCGCGGCACGCCGGGCGACGAGCCGCAGCCGGTGATCGTGAGGCGCAGCCGGTCAGCCATGCGCGCCCGGTTTCGGCATTTTGGAGAACAGCCGGAAGAAGTTCTGCGTCGTGATATCGGCGATTTCGGCCTCGGAAACGCCGATCGTTTCCGCCAGAGTCTTTGCCGTTTCAACGACATAGGACGGTTCGTTGCGCCTGCCCCGATGCGGTTGCGGCGCGAGATACGGCGCGTCTGTTTCCACCAGCAGCCGGTCGTGTGGAATGGCACGTGCAATCGCGCGCAGGTCGTCCGAGCGCTTGAAGGTCAGGATGCCGGAGAAAGACACGTAACCGCCGAGCGCGAGACCGGCTTCGGCAAGGCCGAGGCCGGAGGAAAAACAGTGCAGAACGAAGGGGAAGGCGCCCTTCCCTGTTTCGTCTTCGAGGATCGCCGCCATGTCGGCGTCGGCATCGCGTGCGTGGATCACCAGCGGCAGCCCGGTTTCCCGTGCGGCGGCGATGTGCCGGCGCAGGCCCTGAGCCTGAATGTCTCGCGGTGCGTGCTCGTAGAAATAGTCGAGCCCGGACTCGCCGATTGCCACGACTTTCGGGTGCTGCGCCAGCCGCACCAGATCGGCCGTCGTGACGTCCGGCTCCTCGGCCGCGTTATGCGGGTGCGTGCCGACGGAGCAATAGACCTGCTCGTAGGCTTCGGCGATGGCGAGGATGTTCGGAAACCGCGTGACGTGGGTGGAAATCGTCACCATCCGCCCAACGCCGGCAGCCAGAGCGCGCGCGACGATCGCGTCGCGCTCTTCAACGAAATCCGGAAAATCCAGATGGCAATGGCTATCGATCAGCATCGTCTTGCCTGTCAGTCTGCCTTTTCCTGCTCCACATAGCGCGGGAACACGCCTTGTGGAGTGGGCAAGGCTGCACCGGCCGTCAGTTCATAGGCAGAGGCGACGTGCGCAAAGCTACGCGCATCGGCTGGAACCGACAGCAGATCCAGCAGCTTCGTTGCCGATTCCGGCATGTAGGGCTGGCACAGGAGAGCGACGCGCCGCACCGTTTCGGCCGTGGTCCAGAGCACGGTTTCCATGCGCGCCGGATCGGTCTTCTTCAGCGCCCACGGCTCCTGCCCGGCGAAATAGCGGTTGGCTTCGGCGACGACTGCAAACACCGAGCCAAGCGCAATGTGGATCGCCTGCGTTTTCATCGCCTCGCGCGAGGTTGCCAGCGCGTCCTCGGCCTGCTTGAGGATCGCCAGATCGGCATCCTGCAAGGTGCCCTTCTGCGGCACCACGCCGTCGCAATTCTTGGCGATCATCGACAGCGAGCGCTGGGCGAGATTGCCGAGATCGTTGGCAAGGTCGGCATTGGTGCGGTTGACGATTGCGTCGTGGCTGTAGCTGCCGTCCTGGCCGAACGGAACCTCACGCAGCAGGAAATAGCGCACCTGATCGAGGCCGTAATGCTCGACCATCGAGAACGGGTCGATGACGTTGCCGACCGACTTCGACATCTTCTCGCCGCGGTTGAACAGGAAGCCATGGCTGAAAACGCGCTTGGGCAACGGGATGCCCGCCGACATCAGGAAGGCCGGCCAGTAGATGGCGTGGAAGCGGGTGATATCCTTGCCGATGACGTGGACGTCAGCTGGCCAATATTTCCAAAGGTCAGCGTTTTCATCGGGATAGCCCGCTGCCGTGATGTAGTTTGTCAAGGCGTCGACCCAGACATACATCACGTGGCGTTCGTCGCCGGGAACGGGAATGCCCCAGTCGAATGTCGTGCGGGATACCGACAAATCCTTCAGGCCGGACTTGATGAAGCTGACGACCTCGTTGCGACGCTCGACCGGGCCGACGAAACCGGGCTGCTCTTCATAGAGCGCCAGAAGGCGGTCGCCATAGGCGGACAGGCGGAAGAAGTAGCTCTCTTCTTCGACCCATTCGACCGGCGAACCCTGCGGGCCGTAGCGGACGCCATCCTCGCGGACTTCGGTTTCTTCTTCGCCATAATAGGCTTCGTCGCGCACCGAGTACCAGCCGGCGTAACCACCCTTGTAGATGTCGCCGTTCGCCTCCATGGCCTTCCAGATCGCCTGTGACGCCTTGTAATGGCGCTCTTCGCTGGTGCGAATGAACTCGTCATTCGAGGCGTTCAGCACCTGCGCCATGCGCTTGAACTGGTCAGAGTTGCGGTCGGCCAGCTCGCGCGGCGTGATGCCTTCCTTGCGTGCCGTCTGCAGCATCTTGATGCCATGCTCGTCGGTGCCGGTCAGGAACATCACATCCTTGCCGTCGAGGCGCTGGAAGCGGGCAAGCGCGTCCGTCGCAATCAGCTCGTAGGCATGGCCGATATGCGGCTTGCCGTTGGGATAGGAAATGGCTGTGGTGATGTAAAAACGGTCGCGTGACATGGGAGGTGAGCTCTTCCGGCAGTTATCTAGCTTGCGGGTGAGATAGCGCATCGCAAAACGTATGGCTACCTGCCACGTGGATCAGGCGTGTGCTGCCTGCCACATTCGGCGCAGCATGCCGTTCACATGCTGCTTCTTGTCGAGATTATAGGCCTCGGTTTCGGCCATGATCCGCCCGCTTTCCTGCCACAGCTCCGAGAAGCGGGCCGCCGCATTGATGTCATGCTCAAGTGCGGCAGTTTTCGCCCATCCGGCAATGACGTCAAGGGCGGTCTGGTTGAAGATCGCGAACTGCACGGTGCTGTCGCGGCCGCTCATTGCTTCCGCCACCTTCAGCGCTGCGCCAACGTTGAACTCCTGCGCGGCCAACGTACTGGCAATGGCGTCGGCAATGTCGAGACCGCCGAACTGCGTCAGCAGCAGCGCCTCGCGCACGCTGCCCCCTGCCCGGTCTGCCAGCGCCGTGCGACCGGCCGCATCGCCGGGCAGCGCCGCGTTCAATCCCGACAGCACCTGCAGCACGTCATCGGGCGCCAGTGGCTTGAACTTGATCGTCTGGCAGCGCGAGCGGATCGTCGGCAGCAGGCTGCCCAGCGCGTGCGAGACCAGCAGGAACAAGGTGCGCGGCGGTGGCTCCTCGAGCGTCTTTA
>JBEBXE010000310.1:0-4321 GCA_040391705.1 Aerobium aerolatum | reverse complement strand
GAGGGCCGCCTCGCGTCCTATGTACGCACGATGAAATCCCCCGGTGGGTTCCTCAATCTGCTTGAGGCAACGCAGCCCGCTGGGGACATGTCCGACCCAGCCGTGCCGGATCTTATCCTGTATCAGGATCTGATCGGCGGTAGCCATGTTAGTGGCGACCTGGGAGCGGGACATTTCGATGTGACGAGCGAAAAAGGCGGCTTCTTTCTCGCTGCGCCGAATTTCGCCAACACGGTCATGGTCGACGCAAGCCATCAGCTTCGCAGCTTGTCGTTTCCTATGGATCAGTGGCAGAGCGTGCTCGATAAAGCCACCGACGGCCACTTCTCGTTCGACCGTCTGGGGATCCACGGCGGGACGTTCGCTTCACCGGCCGTTCGATCAGCGCTCCGGAACCTCTGGGCTCTGTGTGACGAAGAGGGTGCGCCGTCGCGGCTGCTGGCGCAGGCCGCAGGTTGCGAAATTCTCGCCGAACTGTACCGGCTGGGCGGGGCACCGTTCACGCCTGCAAAGGGCGGCCTTGCCCCGTGGGCACAACGGCGGTCTCTGGAGCTTATGCGGGCTCGGCTTTCGGAAGACATCAGCCTCGACGAACTGGCAGCCGAGGCACGGCTCTCGTCGTTTCATTTCGCGCGCATGTTCAAACAGAGCCTCGGCGTCCCGCCGCGGGTCTACCTGACGCAACTGAGAATGGAGAGAGCCTGCGAGCTCCTCGAACGAACGGATCTTCCGGTCACGGAGATCGCCCTGGAGGTCGGGTACTCGTCAAACCAGGTGCTCGCGCGAATCTTCACCAAACATCAGCGCATGACCCCGACCGACTACCGCCGAGCAGTTCGCGACCCGGTTCGTTCTCTGACCCCGGCCAGATCCGGTGCGTGACCGCGAATATGATCCATGCGCCTGCTGGCATAATCGCGACCGAGCAGCATCGTCGCGGCGAAACTGACCTGATGGAGCAGGCGGCATTGCGGAACATGGAAGCGATCGGCGTGCAGGTGCTAGTGATCGACGAAGCGTATAACATACTCCAAATTGCGAGCAGCCTACTGCCATGAACACGTGGCGCTACCTCAGCAATCGTCTACACATGTCGCTGGTCTGCTTCGGCGTCAACGAGGCGCGGGAGGCCATCCGCGGCGATCTTCAGCTTTCGCGCCGATTCAAGCAGTTCACCTTGAGCCGGTGGGCTGCGCACGAACAGTTCGAAACCCTGATCGTTTCCATCCTGCGCAATACGCCGATGGGACGGCCCTTCCTACCCACCTCGCCTGCCGCCTGTCGGAAGGAAGCCTGCATCCTACTACAAAGAAAACCGCGCAATAGACCAAGATCGATGCAATCGCCCGCGAACTTCTCGAGAGAAGGTTCGCGGGGAAGGCCGATTTGACAATCGGATGAACGAGAGCCTCAGGAACTACTTGCTCTCAGGTATGCGTGCGATGACCTTGATCTCGAAATGGAAACCGGAAAGCCAGCTCACCCCTACCGCCGTCCAGTTTGCGTAAGGCGCTTGGGTGAAATTCTTTTGCCTGACTGCCGCGACAGTTGCGAACTGGGTTTCTGGGTCGGTGTGGAAGGTGGTGACGTCCACAATATCGTCGAACGTGCAACCAGCAGCGTCGAGTGTAGCCTCGAGGTGATCGAAAGCCAGCTGGACCTGACGTTCGAAATCGGGTTCGGGCGATCCATCGTCACGGCTGCCGACTTGCCCCGAGATAAAAAGCAGATCGCCCGAGCGGATCGCCGCGGAATAGCCATGCTTTTCGTAAAGAGCGTGTCTGTTTGCTGGAATAATTGCTTGGCGTTTGGTCATTTCACGTTCTCTCTTCATGGTTGTGGTTTTGTATGTCGACGAATGCTGTTCGGCAGCGATGTCCGCACTGGCGTCACGCGATGGGGAACACGGGCATCACCGAGAGTCTGCTCGACCTGCGCCCTGATGATTTGACCTCTGCAGGCAGAGGAACGAATTCCGCATCGTCACCGGGAGGCAGGCGGAAGCGGCCATGCACCCAGTCTCGCTGCGTCAGGCCTCTGGTGCGGAGTCGTTCTTCTCTTGCGACGATGCAACTAAATTTAAGGAGACGTAGCGTGGCCCGTTTATCGTTTCGCCGCCCTGCACCATAAGCCGCGCGCCACCTTCGCCAGCGGTCTGGCTGATCCAGTCGTCAGAGCGCAACACCATCATCTGCCCTGAGGCGAAAATGGTCCCGCCGACAAAAATGCTGCCCTTAACGACATAGCCGACACTTTTACGATGGGTGGCGCGGAAGCTGCCAGGGAGTTGCCAATCTTGCGGTCGCCTTCCGTGCTTTGGCTTTAAAAATGAACGCAGACGATCCTGATCGTTGTGGCAGGAGACATGTGTGTCGGCAGCTCAGCTCCTGCGCATCAGAATCATCTTGTCCTGTGTCATGTCGCGCATTGTGTAGGGGATGCCGCCAGTGCCGTATCCGGATTCCTTGCGGCCAGCAAAGGGCATCCAGTCTGTCCGAAAGGCGGTGGGATCATTGATCATTACCGCCGAGGCTTCGAGACGATCGGCCGCGCGCATTGCGACGTCGATATCCTGTGCGAAGATGCTGGCCTGGAAGGCAGTGGGGAGCGAATTGGCCAGCGCGATCGCCTCATCGAGATCACCATAACGGTAAACCGCGACCACTGGGCCGAATATCTCCTGTCTCGATATTTTCGCATCAGCGGTGGGATCAAGCAGCACCGCCGGCTGCACGGTCGTTCTGGAGAGACGTTTGCCGCCGGTCGCAAGAGTGGCCCCGCCCCTTACGGCCTCCTCGATCCATTCGGCGACCCGGTCAGCCTCTCGCGGGAGGATCAGCGGCCCAACCTCAGCATCTTTGAGCGTGGGGTCGGCAGTCCGCAGTTTTTCGACGCGGGCAATGATCTTATGCGTGAAGTCGTCCGCGATATCTCTGTGAACATAGATGCGCTGCGTCGAAACGCAGACCTGGCCCGCATGGTAGAACCCGCCCTTGACGATCGGCTCGATAACCTTGCCGAGATCCGCGCTGCGGTCGACGATCGCAGGCGCAACGCCGCCATGTTCCAGTGCCGAGCGCGCGCCCGGTGTGAGCTTCGCATGCAGGGACCAACCAACCCGTGCCGAGCCGATAAAGCTGAGGAACGCCACGCGCCTGTCCGTCGCCAGCTTTTCGGCCAGCTGATTGTCCGTGACGACGAAGGTCTGACACCACGGCTCGGGCAAGCCAGCCTCACGAACCAGTGCCACAAAGTCCAAACATGAGAGCGGCGTGATCCTTGCCGGCTTGATAATGACGGGACAGCCGACCGCGATGGCGGGTGCCACCTGATGGACGATCAGGTTCAGCGGATGATTGAAAGCCGAGATCGCAGCAACAATACCGATAGGCTCCTTTGTCGTGAAGGCCCAGCGGTTTTCGGTAGCCGCCGAAAGCCCCATCGGGATTTCGCGTCCGGCGAAATTTCGCAGTTCGTCAGCAGCATTTTGAACGCCGTCGATAGCGCGACTGGTCTCGATAATGGCGTCAGCCAGCGGCTTGCCACCTTCCCGCGCGATCTGCATGGCAAAATGATCGCGCTTGAGTTCCATGAGCGCAGCCAGTTTGCGGAGAATTTCAATGCGTTGATGAGGTTTGAGCCAGCCATCGCGGTCTTTGAAAACACGTTCGGCCGCCTGCAACTTGCGTTCCAGCGCTGCGGCATCATCGGTCTCAATCTCAGCGAACGGAACGCGATCGAAAGCCTGAACGACCTCTAGCATCGTCAATTTCCTTCTACTTACAATCCACATCGGGCGTGCGGTTACGCAACTCGTCGACGAGTACGCGGATATTCTCCGAATAGTCTATCGGCACCTCGACCAGATGAACGCCACCGCCGGTGAACGCGGCTTCAAGCGTCGGCGCGAGATCTTCGACCGCGCTTACCCGTGAACCTTTCGCGCCATAGGCCTCGGCATAACGCACGAAGTCGGGGTTGCCAAAGCTCATACCGAAATCTGGAAAACCATCGACCGCCTGTTTCCAGCGGATCATGCCATAGGCGCTGTCGTTCAAGATGACCACGACGAGGTTCAGTTTCAGGCGCACCGCCGTTTCCATTTCCTGCGAGTTCATCATGAAGCCACCATCGCCGCAGACCGCCATGATCCGGCGCTGGGGATAGATCAACGCGGCCCTAATAGCTGTGGGTAAACCGGCTCCCATCGTGGCGAGCGCATTGTCGAGAAGAAGCGTATTGGCGACATGGGTGCGATAGTTGCGAGCGAACCAGATCTTGTACATGCCGTTGTCGAGGCAGACGATGCCATCTTCCGGCA
>JBEBXE010000309.1:0-4334 GCA_040391705.1 Aerobium aerolatum | reverse complement strand
GACTTCGCGCGCCTCGCAGGACGCGCTTCTGCCTAGTGTATCGCGTCGAGCCGCGCCATTTCGGCTTTGAACTCGGTGGCGATCTGGAGGGCGTCGCGGAGGACTTTTTTGCGCTCCAGTGTTGTCACGACGCGGTCGCGCATCAGCCAGTTGCCGGCGACCATGACGTCGCGGACGTCGGTTGCCATCGCGGCGAAGACCAGCATCGAATAGTGATCGTAGATCGGCTGCAGGCGGGCGGCCGACAGGTCGATGCGGATCAGGTCGGCCTGTTTGCCGGGTTCGAGCGAACCGATGCGGCCGTCCATGCCGAGCACTTTCGCGCCTTCGATGGTGGCCATGCGGATCACGTCGACCGCGGGCATCAGCGCGCGGCTGCCGCCGAGGATTTTCTGGAACATCGTCACCGGGGCGAACTGCGCAAACAGGTCGAGCGTGTTGCCGCTCATCGCGCCGTCGGTGGCGATGCCGACCGGGATGCCCGCCGCGCGCAGCTTGGTGATCGGCGCGATGCCGCGTCCGGCCTTGCCGTTGGAGCGGGCGTTGTGGGCGACGGTGACGCCGGCTTCCGCCATCAGCGCGATGTCGCTGTCGCTGACATACATGCAGTGGGCGCAGATCAGGCCTTCGCGCAGCAGGCCGGCTTTCGCCACGACTTCGACCGGGGTCATGCCGTAGTTTTTCGACGCCCATTCCATTTCCGGGCCGGTTTCCGACAGGTGCATCTGCACCGGCGTGCCGGGGTGATCGTCGACCCAGCGCGCAACGCGGCTCATCACCTCGACGCCGGTCGAATACGGCGCGTGCGGCGCGAGCGACGGCGTGATGCGCGGATGACCGGCGAACGCGGCGTAGAGTTCGTCCATGCGGGCGAAACCTTCGTCGGCATTCTTGTGGTCCGGCGGGTCGAAGTCGGCGATGGTCTGGCCGATGACGCCGCGCAGGCCGGACTGATCGACGATTCCCGCGACTTCGGTTTCGAAATAATACATGTCGGCGACGGTGGTGACGCCGCCCTCGATCAGCTCATAGGCGGCCAGCGCCGTGCCGGCGCGCACCATCTGCGGCGTAACGAAGGTGCGTTCCAACGGCAGGATGTAGCGATAGAGCCGGTCGTCGACGTCTTCGCCGAGGCCGCGAAACAGCGTCATCGCCATGTGGCAATGCGGATTGACCATGCCGGGCATGACGACGTCGCCGCCGACGTCGATGATGTCAGCGCCGGGGATGACAGGTGCGGGCCCCGCCCCTGCCGCGACGATGCGTTCGCCTTCGACATGGACGTAGCCACCCTCGATCACCGGCATGTCGGACGTGCACGGCAAAAGGGTGGCGTTGACGAGAAGCGTGGTCATTCCGGCTTGAGGATGCTGCACTGGTCGAGCATCGGCACCAGTCTGGCGGTCGAGCCCGGCTCCAGCGGCGACGACAGCGGACCGTTGGCCAACAGCGGTCCGGCGGCGGTGTCGCACTGATACTGATAGGCGCGGCCGAGATAGGTACGCAGGCCGAGCGTCGTCGGAATGCCGACAGCGTCCGGATCGGCTGTCACCGACAGGCCGTCGGCGCGGGTCGCCAGCAGGAACGTGTCGGGGATTTCACCGAAGCGCGACAGCGGCAGCGCCAGCTCGACGCCGCCGGGCGCCTGCGCCTTGACGATCTCGCCTTCACGCGCCGTCACCTTCATCGGGATCAGGTTTTCGAAGCCGACGAAGCGGGCGACAAACGCATTGGCCGGGCGCTGATACAGCACTTCCGGCGTGTCGAACTGCATGATGCGGCCCTGATGCATGATCGCAACGCGGTCGGAGATCGAGAACGCCTCCTCCTGGTCGTGGGTGACGTAGACGGCGGTGGTGTTGTTGGCCTGCTGCAGCTTGCGGATTTCCACCCGCATGTCGACGCGCAGCTTGGCGTCGAGGTTGGACAGCGGCTCATCGAACATCAGCAGCGGCGGCTCGATGACGAGCGCGCGCGCCAGCGCGACACGCTGCTTCTGGCCGCCGGACAACGCGCCCGGCAGACGGTCGGCCAACTGGTCGAGGCCGACGCGTTCCAGCATGGCGCGGGCGCGCTTGGTGCGGTCGGTGCCGGTGACGCCGCGCTGCTTCAAACCGAAGGCGACGTTGTCGAGCACGCTCAGATGCGGGAACAGCGCATAGTTCTGGAACACCAGACCGATGCTGCGCTTGTAGGCCGGCAGCTTGGTCAGGTCGGTGTCGCCGAGGCGGATGGTGCCCGAGGTCGGATCGAGGAAGCCGGCGATCAGGCGCAGCGTCGTGGTCTTGCCGCAGCCGGACGCGCCGAGCAGCGAGACGAGTTCGCCTTCGCCGACATTCAGCGTCAGGTCGTCCAGAACCTTGGTCGAGCCGTAATGGGCGGTGAGATGTTCGACAGTCAACGGATGGGTCATGGCTCGCTTTCTACTTGGCGAGGAAGGTCAGGCCGAGCGTGCGCTCGACGATCGCCATGACGGCGACGGTGAGCAGCATGAGCAGCACGGAGACGGAGGCGATCACCGGATCGAAGAACTGCTCGACATGGGCGAGGATCTGGATCGGCAGGGTGGAAATGCCCGGCCCGGTGAGGAACAGCGACACCGAGACGTCGTTGATCGAGGTGATGAAGGCGAGGATGAACGCCGCAATCACGCCCGAGCGGACGTTTGGCAACACGATGGTGAAGAAGGTTTTCAGCGGCCGGCTGCCAAGGCTGATCGCGGCTTCCTCGATCGAGAAGTCGAACGAGGCAAGGCTGGCCGAAATCACCCGCACGCAATAGGGCAGCACGATCAGCGTGTGACCGATCAGCAGCGTGGCGAAGATCGGCGTCTGGTAATCGACGGCGACCGAGCGCAGCAGCGAGAAGCCGAGCACCACTTCCGGCACCAGGATCGGCAGCACGAACAACGTCGACAGCCATGCCGGCAACTGGATGCGGTAGCGGTTGAGCGCATAGGCGGCGGGGATGCCGATCAGCAGCGCCAGCCCGGTTGCCAGAAACGCGATCTGCAGGCTGGTGATGATGGTGCGACGGAACGCGCCGATCTCGAAGATGCGCTCGAACCAGTGCAGGGTGAAGCCCTGCGGCGGGAAGGTCAGGTAGCTGGTGTCGGACACCGAAGCGCCGAGCACGATGATCAACGGTCCCATCAGGAAGATGTAGACCAGCACCGTCAGCAGGATGAGGGCGGGATTGAGACGGGTCGTCATGTCAGGTCGCCATCGGGTTGAGACGGCGGGCAATCCGCGTCATGAGCAGAACGACGGCCACGGTCACGACGACCATGATCGCGGCGATAGTCGAGGCGCCGACCCAGTCGAACGCCACCATCGCGCGCTGGTACATCAGCGTGCCCATCACCATCTGGCTTTCGCCGCCGACAAGCTGCGGCGTGGCGTAAGCCGTGAACGAGCCG
Organism: Aerobium aerolatum; assembly: GCA_040391705.1. GTDB lineage: Bacteria > Pseudomonadota > Alphaproteobacteria > Rhizobiales > Rhizobiaceae > Aerobium > Aerobium aerolatum_A. Next base: position 916 of record JBEBXE010000309.1, on the reverse strand, counting down.
GTGAACACCAGCACCGCGCCGACGATCAGGCCGGGCACGGCGAGCGGGAAGATCACCTGGCGGAACGTCGCCGACGGCGTCGCGCCGAGCGAGGCCGAGGCCTGGATCAGGTCGTCGGGAATGTTTTCCAGCACGCCGACCAGCGTCAGGATCATCAGCGGCACGAACAGATAGACCATCGCGATGATCACCGACCACTGGGTGTAGAGCATCGAGAACGGCTCATCGGTGATGCCGATGCCGACGAGGAAATTGTTGAGGATGCCGTTCTTGCCGAGAATGATCAGCCAGGCGAACGAACGCACCACGACGCCGGTGAGCAGCGGGAACACGGCGGCGATGATCAGCAGGCTTTTCAACCGCCCCGGCGCGCGCGCCACCACATAGGCGGTGAGAAAACCGACAAACACCGACACGACGGTGGTGATCAGCGAGATTTCCAGCGTGCGCCACAGCACCGTGCGGCGGAAGCCGCTGGCGAAGAAGGCTTTGTAGGGCGCGATCAGCCCCGCGGGCTCGATGAAGGTCGCGGTGATGGTAGCCGCTACCGGCAGCACCAGGAAGATCACCACGAGCACTGTTGCCGGGGTGGAGAGAACCCATCCGGCCAGGCGTTTCAGCACTGCATTCGTCCTTTCGGAAGCGTTACAACTTGCATGATCGGCTCGCGCCGCAATCCGTGCGTTCGTCGAGGCTCGCTGCGCTCACACCTCACGATGCCGGAGGTGGGCTGATCGAACCTGTCCGCTGGCGGATTCGAAGAACCGCTTTCCTCAATTCAGGGTGAGGAAGGCTGGTTGTCGGACTCGCCCGTTAACGGGCTCGATAAGCCCTCCCTTGCCCCGAAATGCAACCTGAATCCGTACCCAAACAGGCTCAAAAGGCGACTTTTTCGGGTTTGGATGCGCATCGGACC
>JBEBXE010000308.1:0-4336 GCA_040391705.1 Aerobium aerolatum | reverse complement strand
ACGCCCTCGGCGTGGTGATGATCTTCACCTGGGGCAGCACCTACTACCTGATCGCCGTACTTGCCGCCCCGATCGTGGCGGACACCGGCTGGCCGCTCGAATGGGTCGTCGGCTCGTTTTCGATCGGCCTGCTGACTGCGGGCCTTGCCGCGCCAAACATTGGAGACGCGATCGCGCAGCGCGGCGGACGGCCTGTCCTCGCCTTCGGCTGCATTATCATTGCGTTGGCGCTCGTGCTGATCGCGGCAGCACCCAGTCTCGCGATCTTCATGACGGGATGGGCCATTCTCGGGATCGGCATGGCCGCTGGGCTCTACGACGCCGCGTTCTCGACCCTCGGTGGCATCCACGGTGAAAAAGCGCGCGCCTCGATCACAACGCTGACCCTGTGGGGCGGCTTCGCCAGTACGGTTTGCTGGCCGCTTTCCGCCGCATTGGTGGAGACCGTCGGCTGGCGCGGTGCCTGTCTTGCTTATGCGGCTATTCTCGTCGGCATCTGTTTGCCCCTGATCCTCGCCATTGTGCCGCAAGCTCCGGGGCAACCGAAAAGCTCGAACATGGCACTCAACAGCAAGCCCACGCTCTCACCGCGGGAAAAGACGATGTTTTGGTTGTTCGCCGCGCTACAAGTGATCGCTGGCCTGTTTGCCACCATCGTGTCGGTGCACCTGCTGACGCTGTTGCAGGCCAGAGGCATATCCTTGGCCGAAGCGGTGACAATTGGCGCTCTTATCGGTCCGGCCCAGGTTGGCGGGCGTGTCCTCGAGATGCTCGGACGAGGCCGCCATCATCCGCGCTGGACGCTGATTGCAGCGGTCGTGTTGTGTGCGGTCGGGCTCATCATGCTGGCGGCAGGATCACGGGTGCTTGCGGCAGCACTGATCCTTTATGGCGCCGGCAACGGCATCTTCTCGATCGCCCGCGGTGCGCTGCCGCTCAGTCTGTTCGGCCCTGCCAGATATGCGCCCATCATGGGGCGTCTTGCCCGCCCGAGCCTCATCGCTCAAGCCGCTGCACCCCTGCTTGGGGCGGTAATCATCTCCAAGTTGGGATACAATTCTCTGCTGCACATCGTAGCCGCGTTGGCGACGCTCAACGTCCTCATCGCCAGCGTGTTGTGGCAGGTCATTCGGCAGCGTCCGCTCTGAAGCGATCAGGTGCTGTGCGCTGAAACCAGCAGCAGCATCGGGCGCTCCAACTCTTCGGCCAACGCAGGCATCTGCTCGATCTGCTCTTGTGTCGGCGCAAATTCGGCAACGCGGCTGAGCGCAAAGCCACTCTCGATCAGCGTGTTGAGCGTTGTCGCAAGCGTTCGGTGATATTTCAGGACACCCTTGGCAAACCAGTCGGTTCGACGCTCGCCTTCGATAGAATAGCCATTCACAGGCCAGGTCTTGCGACCATCCTCGTCCAGCGTCCAATGCGGATGCGCCGCCGCCATGAAAATCGGATGTTCAATGGTAAAGACCAAATCTCCTCCGACCTTCAGCGCCTGGCGGATATTCCGGGTCAGGCGCCCGAAATCGCGGATATAGTGGAACGTCAGTGAGCTGAAGATCACGTCAAACTCGGCCGGGCCCAACTCAAGCGTTTCGAGATCGACAAGGCGATACTTAACGGCAGGATCATTCGTGTCAGTTTTGGCGCGGGCAATCATGGTGCGCGACACGTCAAATCCAAGCACCGAAGCCGCGCCTTGTTCGCGCATCCAGCGCGACACCCAGCCAAAGCCACACCCCAGATCAGCAACCCGCTTGCCGGTCATGTCAGGCAGCATGGCCCGAACAGCTGGCCATTCAGGGGCACCATCGAGCCCGTGAACCTGCCGTGGCAACTGGCTATAGCCGGCGAAAAATTCGGGGTTGTCGTAGATATTCTGTGCCATGCTCGTATTCCATAGCGAAATGCCCGGCACGTGTCATTGGTCCACGTCCGGCCTCAAGCAGATGTGCGCAAGATGAGGCGCCGGGAAATCGGGCGCACGTCGATCTCGGAATGGCCCAGGCACTCAACCACATGCCGGCAGACTTCAGGAGCTTCGCCGCTCAACGTCGACAGGGCAGGGCGGATGTACGAACTGAGACTGAGATCGCCAAAGCCGATCAGGGCGACGTCGTCAGGAACTCGGAGCCCGGCATCAGTCAGCGCCGCCAGCGCGCCCGTAGCCAACTCATCTGTGCCGGCAAGGATTGCATCAAACTTGATGCCCTTGGCCAGCGCATCGGAGGCACTGCGATACCCGCCTTCAAACCGAAACGCCGGCTCGGACCACACCAGCGCGTCGTCATACTCAAGCCCGTAGGCGGCGAGGGCGCTGCGATAAGCCTGGAAGCGCTTCTGGCCGGCAATCGAATGGCTGACGCGGTTGAGATAGGCGATCTTGCGACACCCACGCGCAAGCAGATGCGCGATGGCCTGATGGCCGGCTTGCTGTTCGTCGTGAATGATTGAGACAAAGCCGGCTTCCGTCAGATCCTGTCCGGTGGAGATGAGCCGGATATTGCGCTGCTGCAGATTTGCGATTTCCGAACGCATGTCGGCGAAATTGAACGGGTCCGACGAAGACAGGATCAGCGCGCGGACATGCAGCGACTGGCAATGCCGCAACACTTGCAGAAGCCGCTTCTGGCTGTGCTCAAGATCGAACAGCAGCATGTCCAGACCGATCTCTCCCAGGGCCGTATGCAATTGCTTGGCCAGTGTGGAATACCAGCCCTGTTCGATATCGCTGACGAGGAACGCGACTGAATCGATCTGGCCGGATCGAAGCGCCTTGCCGATCGAACTGGGCTGATAGCCGAGGATCTCGATGGCTTCCATGACGCGGGTCCGGGTGGCTTCGGTCACAAAAGTCTTGCCACTCAGGACACGGGAAACCGTGGCCTGCGACACCCCCGCATATCGTGCAACGTCAACAACGCTTACCATCTGGCTCTCAAACACATTGGCTGGAGTTGGGAGACACGGGCACGAGAAGCCCATGGTCCCGCTTCATTTGTCGGCATCGCGATGCGCCGACGTCGATCTCCGCCTTGTAGCACAATTTTTAATGACAACGTTTTCATTTCATCCGTTAAGCGGTGTTGACAGCAAAACCGTTCAATGTAAACGTTATCATCACATCCAACGGAGGACATTGGACCATGAGGCATCTACTCGCAATCGGGTTTTTCGGACTGTGCCTGACGGGGCAGGCTGTAGCGGAGGGGTTGACTGCGCCCGATCCGGCTGCGCCGCTCTATGATCAGCTGCCGGCTGAAATCCGCGAAAAAGGTTACATCGTTTCGGCGACGACCGGACGTTACCCACCGTTCAATTTCATGAAGGAAGATGGCGAGACCCTTCAGGGCCTGTCGATCGAGCTTGGCGAAGCGATGGGAAAGGTTCTGGGCGTTCCAGTCCGCAACGAGATCGCTGAATCGGTCGCTTCGCTGGTTACCGGCCTCACCAGCAACCGCTTTGATTTCATCCTCGGTGTCATCGCCGATACGCCAGAGCGTCAGAACGTTGTCGACATGATCGACTGGAAGCGTCAGGGCACCGGGTTCCTGATCAATCCTGAAGACGGCGTCGCCATGAGCAGCATCGATGACGCCTGCGGCCTGACCGTCGGCATTCAGAAGGCAAGCTTTGTCGAGCCGATCATCCAGAAGCAGAGCGAGCTCTGCACGGAAGCCGGCAAGGCACCGGTCGTGGTCCAGATCCTCAACGATCAGGCAACGCTGCTCCTCGGTCTGAAGTCCAAGCGCATTCAGGCGGTCTTCTCCGAGACGGTGGCACTGGCCTATCAGAATTCGGTCAACGACAATGCCTTCGCGGTTGTCCCGTCCGGCAAGAACCTGCTGGCTGAACTGTATCAGGCATCGGCGACGCGCAAGGATTCCGAAACCACCAAGGTCATCATCGCAGCCTGGCAGCACCTCTTCGACAGCGGTGTTTATGCCGAGATCATGACCAAGTGGGGCATCGGTGACGACATGCTCGATGCACCAGCGCTGAACCTGGCCAAGCTGAACGAATAGTCATGGCGCAGGCACCATCCGCATTGGTCGTGTGGTGCCTGCTTCCTTCTGGTTTTGGTAAAGGGCTGCTGGGATATGGCAAAGCATACATTCGTTCTCGTCCATGGGTCATGGCATGGAGGATGGTGCTGGTCGCGCGTCGTGCCGCTGTTGCGCGAGGGTGGGGCGGAGGTGTTGACGCCGACCCTGACGGGGCAGGGGGAGCGCGCCCATCTGCTGGCTCCGTCGGTCGGACTGGCAACGCATATTGATGACGTGGCCGCGACCTTGCGGTTCAACGAGATCGAAAACGCCATCCTGGTCGGGCATAGCTA
>JBEBXE010000307.1:0-4340 GCA_040391705.1 Aerobium aerolatum | reverse complement strand
ACCGACGGGTCCATGAACCACGCACCGCCCGACGCACCCATGCCGACGCGCGACATCGATTCAACGCCACCGGCGATGACGATCTCGTCCGAGCCGCCGGCGATCTTGGCTGCGCCAAGGTTGATGGCATCAAGGCCCGAAGCGCAGAAGCGCGACAGCTGGATGCCGGGGGCCTTGGTGTCGTAGCCGGCCTCGAAGGTGGCCGAGCGCGGGATCACCGAGCCGGCTTCGCCGACCGGATCGACGCAACCGAAAATGATGTCGTCGACTTGGGCCGTGTCGAGACCGTTGCGGTCGCGCACGGCTTCCAGAACCTTTGCGGCCAGACGCACCGCCGGCACTTCATGCAGCGAGCCATCTTTCTTGCCGCGGCCGCGCGGCGTGCGCACGGCGTCGTAGACATAAGCATCAGACATGATCTGCTTCCTTCCCTTCAGACTCGGTTTGTGGCTCCACGACGATCTCGCATTTCACCGAATTGGCGATGAAACAGGCCGCGTGCGCCTTGTGATGTAGGTCTTCGAGCGTCGCCCTATCGGCGTCGCTGTCGATGCGGGGCCTCAATGCAACGCGGGTAATGGCGATGCGGCCCTCGTCATTCTTCGCCATCACGCCTTCGGCGCGGTCGCGGTAGCTGCGGATCTCGACCTTGGCGCGGCGCGCGAAATCGAGAAACCACAGCATGTGGCAGGACGACAAAGCTGCCACGAACATCTCTTCGGGGTCGACCGCCGCAGCATCTGACCACGGCGCGGGAACGACGCTTGGCGAAGGCGAGCCGGCCACGACAGCACCGCCATCGAAGCGCAGCGTATGGGCGCGCGAATAGCGGCCGGCGAGGAACTCGTCCCCGTCCCGCGCCTGCCAGATCACGTCCACGACATGTATCGACATCGATTGCTCCTAGAGACTTCTGGCGATCAGAAGCTTCATGATCTCGTTGGTGCCACCATAGATGCGCTGCACCCGGGCGTCGCGCCACATGCGCGCGATCGGGTATTCGTTCATGTAGCCATAGCCGCCATGCAGTTGCAGGCATTCGTCCATGATCTTGCCCTGCAGATCGGACAGCCAGTATTTGGCCATGGAAGCGGTGACAGGATCAAGACCGCCATTGATGTGGCGGGCGACGCAGTCGTTGTAGAAGACGCGGCCGATGGTGGCCTCGGTCTTCAGCTCGGCGAGCTTGAACTGGGTGTTCTGGAATTCGAGGATCGACTTGCCGAACGCCTTGCGGTCCTTGACATAGTCGATGGTCAGCGCCAGCGCCTTTTCGCAGGCGGCAATCGCCGTGGTGCCGATCTGGAGCCGTTCCTGCGGCAGCTGCTGCATCAGCTGGATGAAGCCCTGGCCTTCCTCGGAGCCGAGCAGGTTGGCGGTCGGCACGCGCACGTCGTTGAAGAACAGTTCCGACGTGTCGTTGGATTTGAGGCCGATCTTGTCGAGGTTGCGGCCGCGCTCGAAGCCCTCGACCTCGTCGGTCTCGACCACGATCAGCGAGGTGCCTTTGGCGCCGGCCGACGGATCGGTCTTGGCGACGACGATGATGAGATTGGCGAGCTGGCCGTTGGTGATGAAGGTCTTGGAACCGTTGAGACGGTAGTGGTTGCCGTCCTTTTCAGCGCGCGTCTTGACGCCCTGAAGGTCGGAGCCCGCGCCCGGCTCGGTCATGGCGATGGCGCCGATCAGTTCGCCGGTGGCCATCTTCGGCAGCCACTTCTTCTTCTGCTCTTCCGAGCCATAATGAAGGATGTAGGGCGCGACGATGGAGTTGTGCAGCGCGATGCCGAAGCCGTCGACGCCGACATGGCTGATCGCCTCGATGATCGCGCTTTCATGCGCAAACGTGCCGCCGGAGCCGCCATATTCCTCGGGCATCGAGGCGCAGAGAAGGCCGTTTTCACCGGCCTTCTTCCAGCTGGCGTGGTCGAAGATCTCGGCCTTTTCGAATTCCTCGTAACGCGGCGCGATCTCGGCTTCGAGAAAACGGGTCGCCATGTCGTAGAGCATGCCGACTTCCTCATCCGCCCACGCAGGCGCAGGAAGGTTGAGGATGGTTGCCGGTGATGTCGTCACAAGGAATTCCTTTCGGCCAGAGATATGGGAAGTCTGTTCAAACCTGAACAGACCCCGAAGCGGATTAAACCCTAGAACGCATCCTCTGCAAGCGCCATCATCGAGTCCGCGCCGGACGAGATGCGGGCGAGGTGGGCGGAGGTCTCGGGCATGATGCGGTCCATGAAGTAGCGGCCGGTGACCAGCTTGCCCTGATAGATCGGCGCGGTGGCACCTTCGGCGATCTTGTCCTGCGACACCTTGACCATGCGGGCCCACATGTAGCCGAGCGCAACAAGGCCGAAGAGGTGGAGATAGTCGGTCGAGGCGGCACCGGCATTGTCGGGCTTGGCCATGGCGTTCTGCATCAACCACATGGTGGCCGCCTGCAGGTCGTTGAGGCCCTTCTTGAGACCCTTGGTGTAGGGCGCCATCTGTTCGTTGGCGCGGTTTTCCTCGCAGAAATCGCCGACCTCCTTGAAGAACGCCTGCACCGCGCGGCCGCCATTCATCGCCAGCTTGCGGCCGACGAGGTCGAGCGCCTGGATGCCGTTGGCGCCCTCGTAGATCATGGCGATGCGGGCATCGCGCACGAACTGGCTCATGCCGTGCTCTTCGATGTAGCCGTGGCCGCCGAACACCTGCTGCGCCATCACGGCGTGGTCAAAGCCCTTGTCGGTGAGCACGCCTTTGATGATCGGCGTCATCAGGCCCATGTGGTCTTCGGCTGCCTGGGTGGCGGTTTCGTCGTCGGAGCTGCGGGTGACGTCGGCCTGCAACGCGGTCCACAAAACGAGGGCGCGACCGGCTTCGTTGATCGCCTTCATGTTCATCAGATTGCGACGGATGTCGGGGTGAACGATGATCGGATCGGCCTTCTTGTCGGGCGCTTTCGGGCCGGACAGCGAGCGGCCCTGAATGCGCTCCTTGGCGTAGGCGACGGCGTTCTGGTAGGCGATCTCGCTGATCGACAGGCCCTGCATGCCGACGCCGAGACGGGCTTCGTTCATCATCACGAACATCGCCCGCAGGCCACCATTTTCCGCGCCGATGAGGAAGCCTTCGGCGTCGTCATAGTTCATGACGCAGGTGGCGTTGCCGTGGATGCCCATCTTCTCTTCGATGGAGCCGCAGGAAACGCTGTTCGCCTCGCCCGGATTGCCGTCGGCATCGAGCTTGAACTTGGGCACGATGAACAGCGAAATGCCCTTGGTGCCTTCCGGCGCACCCTCGATGCGGGCGAGCACCAGATGGATGATGTTTTCGGCCATGTCGTGGTCGCCGGCCGAGATGAAGATCTTCTGGCCGGAAATCTTGTAGGAGCCGGTGCCGGTCGGAACCGCCTTGGAGCGCAGCAGGCCGAGATCGGTGCCGCAATGCGGCTCGGTCAGGTTCATGGTGCCGGTCCACACGCCTTCGGCCATCTTGGGCACGTAGGTCTGCTTCTGCTCGTCGGAACCGTGTTCGAGGATCGCGGCGATCGCGCCCTGGGTGAGGCCCGGATACATCATCAACGCCATGTTGGCGGACGACATGTATTCGCCGACGGCGGAGTGGACCGTGTAGGGCAGCCCCTGCCCGCCGAATTCAGCCGGGATGGCGAGGCTCATCCAGCCGCCTTCGCGGTACTGGTCGTAGCCGTCCTTGAAGCCCGTGGGCGTCGTCACCGAACCGTCGTCGTGACGGGTGCAGCCCTGCTCGTCGCCGATGCGGTTGAGCGGGTGCATGACGTTTTCCGCCACCTTGGCGGCCTCGCCGAGAATGGCCTCCAGCATATCCGGGCCGGCATCGGCAAACCCCGGCAAATTGGCATAACGCTCGTAACCGAGAACGTCGTTGAGCACGAAAAGTGTATCGGTGACAGGCGCCTTGTAGATCGGCATGAAAAGTCCTCCAGATATCGGGCAATAAAGTCGGCAGGCAGATCATACCGCCAGTTTTTCAAGGATGCGCGCATATTACCAACAATTGACGTTTGCGTAAACGTCAATTGTTGAAGGGGCTTTGAAATTTCGTCGCAGCGGGCGGGGGGACCGGCGGGCGGGCATGGATGTCGTGCGTCCTTCGAGGCTCGCCGAAAGGGCTCGCACCTCAGGATGAGGAAGGTTGGGAAAGGCTCGCTTTGCAGGATGAGGACTGCTGTGAACCGCTTCGCCCGCAGCTCAAGATGAGGACCCGCCAATGGGTCCCGGCTCGGCGGGAGCACGCTCCCTTGGCCGGGATGACGGACGGGGGTGGTGTTTGGTGGTGACAACTCCCCCTTCGCGTCATCCCGGAAGCTGGAG
>JBEBXE010000306.1:0-4348 GCA_040391705.1 Aerobium aerolatum | reverse complement strand
TCGCGTGTCTGTAGTCCCAGACGCGCCACGTTTCAATTGTCTCGCACGCTTTGGCATGCACCACCTCCGTCATCCCGGAAGCCGCAGGCTATTCGGGACCCATTCAGCGAGCGCAGCCAGTCCTCGCGACACGCGACACCGCCACCCGGCCGCGCTCGACGATCCACCCACCAATGGGTCCCGACTCTGCAGTCGCTCCGCTCCCTTGGCCGGGATGACGGAGGTGGAGTGTACAAACGCGCGTCATCCCCGAAGCCGCAGGCTATCCGGGACCTATTCAGCGAGCGCAGCCGGTCCTCGTCGCCCTCTACGCGCGGGGATGCGCGGCGTCGTAGACGTCGAGGAGGCGAGCCATGTCGACGCCGGTGTAGATCTGCGTCGTCGACAGGCTGGCGTGGCCGAGCAGTTCCTGGATCGTGCGCAGATCGCCGCCGCCGGCAAGCAGATGCGTGGCAAACGAGTGGCGCAGCGCGTGCGGGGTTGCGGTATCCGGCAGGTTGAGCGCCGCGCGCATTTTCTGCATCTCGCGCTGCAGGATTGCAGGTTGCAACTGTCCGCCGCGCGCGCCGCGAAACAGCGGTCCGTCGGCGCCGAGGTGCCACGGGCACAACCGACGGTAATCGGCCACTGCCTGCAGCGCCAGCGGCAGCACCGGGACGATGCGCATCTTGCCGCCCTTGCCGTTGATACGCAGCAGCGTGTCATCGGGCGTCGCCAGTTCGTCGCCGGCCAACCCCAGCGCTTCGGAAATGCGCAGTCCGCAGCCGTAGAGCAGCGTCAGCACGGCGGCGTTGCGGGCCGCAATCCACGGCTCTTCCGCCAACTGCTCAACCGCCGACACCACCCGCTTGGCATCGACTACCGTCAATGGTTTCGGCAGCGATTTCGGCTGTTTCGGCGCGCGCATCGCGGCCGCGCCGGCGGCGTTGGCCAGTCCGCGCTTTTCCAGAAACCGCAGCAAGGAGCGCACACCGGCAAGCCCGCGCGCCAGCGACCGCGCGCCTGCGCCGTCATTGCGGCGATGGGCGAGAAACGAGCGCAGGTCCATCGGCCGCAACGCAGCGATGTCGGCAATAGCGGGCGCGCCGCCGCAATGGCCGGTCATGAATTGCAGAAACTGCCGCGTGTCGCGCTCATAGGCCTCGACCGTCAGCGCGGCCAGCCGCCGTTCGCCCGCCAGCGAGGCGAGCCAGTCGATCCGTGCCGCCTGCAGGTCGGGTTGTGCCGAGATCAGAAATTCGTCCATCGTGCGATCCTGCCGCACGCATGGTTAGCGTCCGGTGAAGTTTTTTGTCCACGTCGCCGCCACGCGCGCCTATCCTGCCATCACCTCTTTCACGGGAACGCCGGTCATGACGGTGGTTGCGCGGAAAGGGGCGGCGCTTCCGGTGGCTCGCCAACGTAGCGAACGACCCGGAGAGGCTGCGTCCAGAGGTTCCTCCCCGGTCACTACGAGCCGGGCGTGCTGGAGCGAGCACACAAGCTGCAACGCCAAAATCATGGCATGCAGTGCAGCGGAACGGGCGCGGACAGAAATCGCCGGACGGGCAGCCGCAAGGTTGCACCTTTTTACCCAATGATGCGCGACCCTGCGGCCGCCCGTCTTCCCACGCCATTGTGGGCGCTCTTTGACAACAGCCAGACCGAAACGGGGCGTGGCAGCGCGCGAACGCGTCCGTCGCAAATCCGTGCGCTCCGTTTACCGTTTGGCCGCTTTTATCTGCGACGGTGCCGGCATGACCCAGACCCCACGCTCAGCCCTCGCCGACCGCGCCGCCGACCTCTCGCTGAGGTGGCTTGGCAGGCTCAACATCCTGTTTGCGATCGCGTTCTACTGCGCGCTGCTGTTTGCCGTGTCGCAGGCGCAAGCCGAAGATGCGCCCGCCTGCACCGGGACAAACCTGCTGGCCGGGATGGAGCGCGACGATCCGACGCTGCTGGCAAATATCCGGGCCGAGGCGGCGAAGACGCCGAACAGCGATAGCCTGCTGTGGCGCGTCGCCAGGGACGGCATCGCCGATTCCTACCTGTTCGGCACGCTGCACATGTCCGACCCGCGCGTCATCCGCCTGCCCGAACCGGCGCAGCGCGCGTTCGACGCCGCGTCGACGGTGGTGATCGAGACCACCGAAATCCTCGATCCGGCGCAGATGATGGCGTCGTTGCTGGCCCAGCCAGAACTGATGATGTTCACCGACAACACGACCTTGTTCTCGCTGCTGTCGGATGACGATCGCCAGGTGGTCGAAGACGCGCTGCGCACGCGCGGCATTCCGCCGAGCAGCGTGCTGAAGATGAAACCGTGGATGATCGCCTCGATGGTGTCGATGCCGGCCTGCGAACTGGCGCGCAAGGCGGCCGGCGCGCCGGTGCTCGATGTCGAGCTGGCGCAACGCGCGCAGGCCGAGGGCAAGGAGCTCGTCGGATTGGAAACCGTGCAGGATCAGCTCGGCGCGATGGCGTCGCTGCCGATGGAGTTTCACATGCGCGGGCTGGTCGATACGCTCAAGCTCGGCGATCGCATCGACGACGTCATCGAGACCATGATCGTGCTCTACCTTGAGGGCGACACCGGCATGTTCTGGCCGTTCTTCCGCGCCGTGCTGCCGTCGGAAGACGATGGCGACGGCGGCTATGCCGCGTTCGAGGAAACCATGGTGGTGGCGCGCAACCAGACCATGGCGCAACGCGCTATCCCGATCCTCGCCAAGGGCGGCGCTTTCGTTGCCGTCGGCGCGCTGCATCTGCCCGGCGAGCAAGGGCTGGTGTCGCTGCTGCGCCAGGCCGGCTACACCGTTGAGGCGGTGTCGGATACGCCGCCAGTGGTCGGTGGCGATGCCGACGAACATGGCTGCCGCGCCTCGGCCGGCTATCAATGGTGCGCCGCGACCGCGCAGTGCGAGCGGTCGTGGGAACTGGCGAAGGAAAAGGGTTTCGACAACACCGTCGAAGGATTTCGTGGCTTCTGCGGTGAGTAAAAAAACGCCGTGCGCCTGAACAGACGCACGGCGATCGGGAATATATTCCGATGCTCAGGCAAGTCGTCGTGTCGCTTTCGTGGTCCCGAAAGGACAAGCAACGCTCTAGGATCGAACAGCTCTTCCGAGTGCGAGCAGGATACAGGCGCCAACGAAGCCGGCAATCAGATAGCCCAGCCAGCCACCGAACGAGACGCCGAGCATACCAAATACAAAACTCGCCAGCGCAGCGCCGATAATACCAAGAATGATGTTCATGAAGATGCCGGTATCGCTTTTCATGAAATTCGAAGCGATCCAGCCGGCGAGGCCGCCGATGATGATGGCTGCAATCCAGCCAATGCCAGTTTCGTTCATTTTAGTCTCCCTCTTTCCTTCGCAACGGAAGGTGAAACTTAACGCACAATCGCAAAAAAAGTTCCGGGAGGGTCCGTTCAGGCGCGTCTGGTTTCACACGCGCCTGAACAGAGTATTGGATCAGGCAGCCTGCTTCTTTGGCTTGATCAGGCCGCGCGCGATCAGCAGCTCGGCGATCTGCACCGTGTTGAGGGCAGCACCCTTGCGCAGATTGTCGGAGACAACCCACATGTTGAGGCCGTTATCGAGGGTCGGATCCTCGCGGATGCGCGAGATGTAGGTCGCGTCCTCGCCGGCGCAGTCGATCGGCGTGATGTAGCCACCGTCCTCACGCTTGTCGACGACCAGGCAGCCCGGTGCCTCGCGCAGGATGTCGCGCGCCTCGTCAGCGGTGATCGGGTTCTCGAACTCGATGTTGACGGCTTCGGAATGGCCGATGAACACCGGCACGCGCACGGCGGTGCAGGTGACCTTGATCTTCGGATCAAGCATCTTCTTGGTTTCAGCCGTGACCTTCCACTCTTCCTTGGTCTGGCCGTCTTCCATGAACTCGTCGATGTGCGGAATGACGTTGAAGGCGATGCGCTTGGTGAACTTCTTGGCTTCCACCGGATCGGCGACGAAGACGGCGCGCGTCTGGGTGAACAGCTCGTCCATGCCTTCCTTGCCCGCGCCGGAAACCGACTGGTAGGTCGAGACGACGACGCGCTTGATCGTCGCCTTGTCGTGCAGCGGCTTGAGCGCGACGACGAGCTGGGCGGTGGAGCAATTCGGGTTGGCGATGATGTTCTTCTTGGTGAACCCGTCGATGGCGTCGGGGTTCACTTCCGGCACGATCAGCGGCACGTCCATGTCGTAACGGAACGCCGACGAATTATCGATGACGACGCAGCCCATCTTGCCGATCTTCGGCGACCATTCCTTGGAGATGTTGCCGCCGGCCGACATCAGGCAGATATCGGTGTCGGAAAAATCGTAGGTGGCGAGGTCCTTCACCTTCAGCGTCTTGTCGC
>JBEBXE010000305.1:0-4356 GCA_040391705.1 Aerobium aerolatum | reverse complement strand
GAGGTCAGCGCCTTGGCCGTGGTGATCGTGTCGGGCTCGATGCCCATCGACTGCGAGGCAAACCACGCGCCGGTGCGGCCGTAGCCGGTGATGACCTCGTCGAGCATCAGCAAAACATCGTATTTGCGGCAGATGCGCTGGACTTCCGGCCAATAGCTTTCCGGCGGAATTTTCACACCGCCAGCGCCCATGATCGGCTCGCCGATGAAGGCGGCGACGTTGTCCGGACCGGCTTCGAGGATCGCGTCCTCAACCGCCTTGGCGGCGCGCAGGCCGAACTCCGGCTCGCTTTCGCCCGGCAGCGCCAGTTCGAACGCATACGGCATCATCACATGCACGATATTGGGAACCGCACCGCCAAGCTGGCTGTGCATCGCCGCCATACCGCCGAGCGAGGTGCCGGCCACGGTCGAGCCGTGATAGGCGTTGTGGCGCGAAATGATGATGTTTTTCCGTGGCTTGCCTTCCAGCGCCCAGTAGTGGCGAACCAGCCGCAGGGCGGTGTCGTTGGATTCCGACCCGGACGAGCCGTAGAAGACCTGGTTGAAACCCTTCGGCGCGATCTGGGCCAGTTTCTGCGACAGCAGCACCGGCGTCGGTGTCGTGCAGCGGAAGAAGGAATTGTAGTAGGGCAACTCCTTCATCTGGGTGTAGGCGGCTTCGGCAAGCTCGTTGCGGCCGTAGCCGACATTGACGCACCACAGCCCGGCCATGGCGTCGAGAAGCTCGTTGCCTTCCGAATCGTAGATGAACGCACCGTCGGCGCGCGTGATCATGCGGCTGCCGGAGGCGCGCAATTCCTTGTGGTCGGTGAACGGATGAAGGTGATGGGCAGCGTCGATATCCTGAAGCTGCTTCAGCGAATAATTCTGATAAGTCATGGGGTTACGATCTCCAGATGAATCGATCCGGCAACAAGGCCGGGACGAATTCAGGCGCGTGCCGGCGGAGAATAACCGATGCGCGCGCACAGGCGCAGCAGCTCGGAATGCCGAGTCCGCGGTGACGGGGTCATCGCTTCATTCCGTTGATGGACGCGTTGCATTGCCATGGCGACAGTGTAACGCGGCGCATGGGTTGCCGACAAGCAGGCGTCGCATGGAACATCCGCAGAGGTCCGGCGTTTACCTCCCGGCCGAGTACAACCAGCGGCCGCGCTCCGGAGGAGGAGCTGTTCTCATGAAGATTGTTGCAAGTGCATTCACCGCCCTGCTGCTGCTCGGGACGGCGGCTTATGCTGCCGAACCGGAAGGGGTCAAGGTCAGTCAAGACGGTAAAGTCTACACTGATTCCAATGGCTTGACGCTTTACACCTTCGACAAGGACGCCGCCGGCAAGTCGAATTGCGACGGCGACTGCGCTGTGAAATGGCCACCACTGAAGGCCGCTGCCGACGCCAAGGCAGAGGGCGAGTGGAGCGTGGTCAAGCGCACCGACGGCTCGATGATGTGGGCCTATGACGGCAAGCCGCTGTACACCTATGAAGGCGACAAGAAGGCTGGCGACATGACCGGCGAAGGCATGGGCGGCGTCTGGCACGCCGCCAAGGCTGGCTGATTTCCCAGGAAATTGCGGCACGGGCGTCATCCCGTGCCGCACCGTTTCGACCGGGCTCTACCCGGTCACCTCAAAGCCGACAGGCCGCACGAAAGACAGGTTCAGGCCCCGACTGACGGCGATCACCGAGATCAGATGCGCAAGCTCGTCGTCGGTGTGTTCGCACTCCGGAACCGCCGCCCTGATTTCGGAAACCAGAGCCGGAACCGAAATCAAACGGGTTTCGGCTCTGGCGATCGCCTGTTCGGCGAACGTTGCAACCGATAGTTTCTTCAATGCCAATCTCCATGTTCTTGCGGGGCCATAACCCGCGGAGGCCGGATTGGTTCCATCGCTTAAGTATCAGGATTAATTGACGAATCTGTGACAACCCGACAAATCGTGGGTTCCGGAAATGTCAATTCACAACGCGCCCGCCGGTGGACAAAATTTTCCGCGCGTCCCCCGGATGCCACATGAAAACAACGTCTTGCCTGAAATTGCCGGATTTGGAGCAGGAATTTATCCACAAGCCGGGTCTGCTGAACTTTCGATGTCGTTTTTGAACCAACACCGCGGTTGCCGGCGACATAGACCAGCAAATGCACCACGCAGCATTTGCGCAGGTGCGACAAGGCGCATATCTCTTCCAAACCGAAGCTGACGAAAGCCCGTTGATGATGGCAAACCCGATCGAGTCGCTGCTTGCAGAAAAGGGTGTTCTTCTCGCCGATGGCGCGACCGGCACGACGCTGTTTGCGATGGGCTTGGAGTCGGGCGAAGCCCCGGAGCTGTGGAACGAGTCCCACCCCGACCGGATCGCAACCCTGCATCAGGGATTTGTCGACGCCGGGGCCGATATCATCCTGACCAATTCGTTCGGCGGCACCCGCCACCGGCTCAAACTGCACCACGCGCAGGATCGCGTCTTCGAACTCAACAAGCTCGCGGCAGAAATTGCCCATAGCGTCGCAGACGCGGCCGGACGGCAGGTGATCGTCGCGGGCTCCGTCGGGCCGACCGGCGAACTGCTGCAACCGTTGGGCGCGCTCACCTATGAAGAGGCGATCGAGGCGTTCGTCGAGCAGATCGAAGGACTGAAGGCCGGGGGCGCCGAGGTGGCGTGGATCGAAACCATGTCGGCCCCGCAGGAAATTCGCGCCGCCGCAGAAGCAGCAATCCGGGTCGGCCTGCCCTATATTTTCACCGCGTCGTTCGACACGGCGGGACGCACGATGATGGGACTGGCGCCGGGCGACATCCACGGCGTCGCCGACGGGCTGGCGCAGCTGCCGACCGGACTTGGCGCCAATTGCGGCGTCGGCGCCTCCGACATCCTCGCCTCGCTGCTCGACATGAGCGCGGCCAATCCGGACGCGACGCTGATCGTCAAAGGCAATTGCGGCATTCCGCAATTTCACGGCACCGAAATCCGCTATTCCGGCACCCCGGACCTGATGGCCGATTATGTGCGGCTGGCGGTCGACAGCGGCGCAAAAATCATCGGCGGCTGCTGCGGCACCTCCTGCGACCATCTGGCGGCGATGCGGGCAGCTCTGGACGACCATGTCAGGGGCGAGCGGCCGTCCGTCGACGACATCACCACCCGGATCGGGCCATTGCGCAACAAGCAGGCGAAAGACAGCGGCAGCAATTCCACCGAACCGGGCGCACGGCGCGAACGCCGCCGCAGCAGAAGCTAGAACGAACGAACGGTCAGCGCGCCAGACGCGCGACACGCAGCGACGCACCTATCCCGGCAAAGGCTGCAACCAGGCTGTCGCTGTCGATGAGGACGGGTGGTGCTTGACGATGCAACCGCCAATGGGTCCCGGGTCAAGCCCGGGATGACGCGTTGCAGATGGTCGGAAGTTAATCGCCGCCTTCACGATTGACCGGAACGCCTCCGTCATCCCGGGCTTGACCCGGGACCCATTGGTCCGGCGATCGTTGAGCACGGCCGGGTCGTCGCTACAGGCTCGCGAACGCTTTCTGGTGGAACGCTTGTACGGATGCGGGATAGCGATACGCCACGCCGACCGGACAGGCGTTGCGGGCAAGGCAGCCGGAGCTGCGGCAGGGGCTGCCGTTGGGGCCACGGACGTGGGCGAGGCAGCGTTCATAGGCGAATTCGGCAGCTGAAAACGCGTCGACCGGACAGGCATTCAGGCAAGGTTTTCCGACACATGCGTCGCAGGCATGACTCAGTTTGCCAGCGTGCTGACTCGACACCTCAACATCGAGCAGCAGAGCGCCGCGAAAGGCGTGCCAGAGGCCGTAGACGGGATGGATGAGCAGGCCGAGCGGCGACGGGCGCAAGCCCTCCGCGCGCATTGCCCATTGCTGGAACGGCGCAAACGGCCGGTCGTTGGGCATCAACACCCGCGCTCCGACCTCGGGCGCTATGGCTTCGAGGAGCGTGCGTGCCCAGGTGTCGAGCGGGTTGGGCAGATCGTCCGGCTGGGTGGCGCGCCAGTGCGAGAAGTGGGTCCAGTAGTTTGCGCCGGCATGGCCGATGAGAAGCACGGATTTGGCCGGCGTGCCGGATCGGCCCGCTGGCGGAGTCTCGTCAGGCGCAAAATTGAGTAGGCCACGGATGGCAAGACCGTGAGCGGCCAGTGCGGCGTCAATGCCGGAGATCACATCCACGGAAAAGCCCTCGTTGCAGCTGTGGTTTCGTACGGTGCGAGTGGGGTGGGTGCAAGCGAAAGCGTCGAGGGTGGGGGCGGCGCAATGGTCAGGCATGAGTCCCCGGGTCAAGCGCAGGGATGACGATGGCAGGGGCGTGGATGCTCGTCGTCATCATCGGCGATTGGGCGC
>JBEBXE010000304.1:0-4366 GCA_040391705.1 Aerobium aerolatum | reverse complement strand
GCCGGAAGGCTACATCTTCACCGCTGCGTTATCCCCGAGTTCCGGGGCGCCGCCGGTGACTGCGGCCATGAGCATCTTTGCACCTGACACCAAAGCACCGGGGCTGTCCCAGATCTCGCCGCGTTCGGGCGTAACCGTCAGGAGCCGGATGGTGGGATCGTCCTTGCCCTCCCACCACATCTTGTCCATTTCCGACCACAGCTCGGCAATCTTGGCGCGGTCATCGGTGACTTGGCCCCGGCCAGATACCACCGCGAAGCGGTAGCTGCCTGTGTCCGCCCAGGCCAGGGATACGGTCGGGAACGCCTCCAGCTCGGCGTTTTTCTCTCCACTGACGTCGGTCAGGAAGTAGAAGGCGTTCTGGTCGCGCTGCGGACGTGCCGACATCGGCCGGCTGCGCTGCTGTTCGCCATTCCAGGTCGTCAACATGCAGATGTCGATTTTGGTGGCCAGTTCCCACACCCTATCGGCGACTTCATCCGGTGTTGCGGGATTGTCGTGTTGGCGTTCCTTCATAGTTGATCTCCATTAGAATACCCCTCTCGAACGTAGACAGCCGGGTGATGTTCCACACCACATGCGCTATTGCGTCCGTTCAGCATCAAATGTGATCGGTCCCTTGTTCGGAGCTTAGATGCGGGTTGCCAGATCTACACCACTTCCGAAAAATCACAGAGTTCCTGCATCATGTTGGCGAGGGTCAGCACGAAGGACGACGGGTGATCTTGCCGGAAGATGGCCACGTACGGAATATCGGGCAGGAGTGGTTTGGTTTCGATGATGCGGAGCTTGCCATTGTCGAGAAGATGCGTGAATGGCCGGCGAGGAAGATGGCTGATGCCCAACCCGGCCACTGTCATGCCAACCGTGGCCATCAGGCTGTCTGCAATCCGCACCCGCTCGAACACAAGCCGCTCCGACAATAGCCATTTTGACAGGTGCGACCCAGCTCCGGAACGGCCTCCCTGCAACAGAAGCGGGTAGGATACGAGCTCTTGCAGTGGCACGGTGTTGTTCAACCCGGTCAGGCCCGGCTGCTCCATCCAGCTGAAATCGACGTCTGCCAGATGGACGATCGACAGGTTTGTGTCCCTGACGAATTCAGGGCACACGATCAGGTCCAGAAGGCCACTTTGCAGGCTTTCATAGAGCGTGCGACCGCTGCCGACCTCCAGTTCGAGCACCAGGCCAGGGTGGAGTTTGCGAAGTTCGGACATCAGTCGCGGCAGCCAGGTCATCGCTGTGAGCTCGGTGATGCCAAGACGGATGCGCTTTTGGATGTTTGTCCTGCTGCCAACCTTGATCGTTGCAATATCGTCTTGAAGAAGCAGCATTTTACGCGCGATTTCCAGCACTTCCTCGCCACGCGGCGTCAGCCTGGAGCCGCGCTGAGAGCGTTCGAAAAGGGGAAACCCGATCGTCTCCTCCATCTCGTTAATGCGTTTTGAGATCGCGGACTGAGACGTCCCGAGACGGGAAGCGGCGCGCTCAAATGTACCGAGTTGAGCGATCCAGACGAGGGCCTCAATCTGGCGGAGAGACAACATCTTATATTCCTTAAAGGAATGGAATTAGGCGACTTAATATCTCTTTATTCGATCGTGGGTCAACGATTATGGTCTCTTCAAGGATCAACCTCGGGGGACTATCGAAGATGGCAATGAAACTCGCGGAACGGGTAGTGCAGCTGAAGCCGTCCGCAAGCATCGTCGCCAGGCAGCGTGTGCTTGAGTTGCAGGCTGCCGGCGAGACCATCATTGACCTGACGATCGGTGAGCCCGATCTGGACACGCCGGCCCACATCATGGACGCAGCGATGTCCGCGATGAAGGCTGGTGACACGCACTACACCGTTCCTCTGGGCACGACGGCGCTGCGCAAGGCGATCATCGCCAAGCTCCAGCGCGACAACGGCCTAGACTACGCTCTCAACGAGGTCATCGTTGGTGTTGGCGCCAAGCAGCTGATTTATGAGGCATTTGCGGCGACGCTTGACGAGGGTGACGAAGTGATCGTTCCGGCGCCCTATTGGGTGAGCTATCCGGATATTGCGTCGATTCACGCAGGCACTCCGGTTATCGTTGATTGCGCCGAGGAAGATGGCTTCAGGCTCACGGCAGGCGCGCTCGCATCTGCCATCACCGAACGCACGAAGTGGCTGGTGCTGAACTCCCCGAACAACCCGACCGGCGCAGTGTATTCGCGCGCCGATCTGGATGCCTTGGCCGAGGTGTTGCGCAAGGCTCCGCACGTCTGGGTGATGACGGATGAGATTTACGAACACCTGACCTATGACGGCGTGACGGCGATGAGCCTTGCCGAGGCGGCTCCGGATCTCAAGGACAGGATCCTCATCGTCAACGGCGTGAGCAAGGCCTATGCCATGACTGGCTGGCGGATCGGCTATGCGGCGGGACCCGCTGAACTCATCGGCGCGATGGGCAAGCTGATCGGTCAGAGCACGTCCTGCGCCAGTTCTGTGAGCCAGGCGGCGGCTGCTGAAGCGTTGTCGGCAGACCAGGCTTGTGTCGTGGCTGCCACGGAAATCTTCCGCCAGCGGCGCGACCGGATGTTCGAGATTCTCGACGGCACGCCCGGTCTCACCGTCAGAAAGCCGGACGGGGCGTTCTACTTCTATCCGTCGGTAGCAGGTCTGATTGGCAAAACGACGCCCGGCGGCGTGGTGTTGAAAAGCGATCTCGACGTCTCGCTCTATCTGCTGGAAGCCGCCCATGTCGCCGTGCTCGACGGTGGGGCCTATGGCATGTCGCCTTATCTGCGCATGTCGTTTGGCGGTGCCATGGCGGACATCGAAGCTGGCTGTCATGCCATCCGCAAAGCGTGTGAGGCGCTCGCTTAAGCGCATTTGCCCGTCAGGCGACAGCGTCTGGCGGACACAAGGGCGTCCAGGAAACAATCGGTGAGCAGCGGAGATTGCGGTCGTCGGAGACCGCCGCGGCTCTCACGCCGAAAAGTCGGGTTAGAGGCATTATCATGGGAAATATCGTGGCAACTGACGCTGCGCTGGAGAAACTGCTGCTTGAGTACCGCAGCGCGGCAACGGCGGTGATCAGTGACAATCTGCAACGGCTGCCGGGCGCAGTCGGGCTGCGGGCGTTCCACAGGATTGAAACGACAATGGTTGGCCGCGCGCTGACGGTCCAGGTTGCTGCCGGAGACAACAAGCTCATCCACAAGGCGCTTGATGTGGTGGAGCCGGGGCAGGTGATCGTCGTGGATGGCGGCGGTGAAACGTCGCGTGCGCTGATTGGCGAGATCATGGTGGCGATTGCCCGCAGCCGCAAGGTGGCCGGCTTCATCATCGATGGTGCGATCCGCGACAGCGGCGCGATCGGCGCTGGTGATTTCCCGGTTTTCGCGCGCGCTGCCATTCATCGCGGCCCCTACAAGCATGGGCCGGGCGCGATCAATGTTCCTGTCTGCGTTGGCGGCATGGTGGTGAACCCCGGCGACATCGTCGTGGGTGATCATGATGGCGTGGTCGCATTCCCTGTAGCAGGCGCTGACGCGCTGCTGGAGGCCGTTCGGGCGCATGAACGGATGGAAGAAGAGATGCTTCGGCAGATCGCCGAAGGAACCTATGTCGGGGCCTACGCATAGCCCTGACAACGCGCTGCAAGGCGTGACAGCCACACAGAGTAACAGAGAGGAGAACTCATGAAGACCAAATTGCTTTCACTCGCGGTCGCAGCCGCAATTGCCTCCACCGGCGCGGCGTTTGCCGACCAGCTGGAGGACATCAAGTCCCGCGGAACGCTGATCTGCGGCACGCTCGGCACCGCCGAGCCGTTCAGCTTCGCAGATTCGCAGACGCGCGAAATCGTCGGCTACGACATGGATCTGTGTCAGGCGATTGCCGATGACCTCGGCGTCAAGATGGAGGCCAAGCCGATTTCCGTCGAAGCCCGGATTCCAGAACTGGTGCAGGGCCGCATCGACATCGTTGCCGGCAATCTCGGCTACACCCCCGAGCGCGCGCAGCAGATCGACTACACCACCTCCTACTTCGTCAGCCTTCAGAAGCTGCTCGTGAAGGAAGGCTCCAGCTTCGATACCATCGACAGCCTGGGCGAAAGCCGCATCAGCGCGCCCAAGGGCTCCAGCTCGGAACGTTACGTTCGTGAAGTGTTGCCGCAAGCTTCGCTTCTCACCTTCCAGGACCCGCCATCTGCGTTCCTCGCGCTGGCTCAGTCGAAGGTCGATGCCATGATCCTGTCGGAAATCAACGCTGAAAAGTTCATCGCCCAGACCGGCGAGAGCTTCCGCTTCGTTGACGAGGCTGTGGCCGAAGAATATTGGGGCCTTGGCGTGCGCAAGAATGAGGAAGCTTTCCTCCAGCAGGTCA
>JBEBXE010000303.1:0-4372 GCA_040391705.1 Aerobium aerolatum | reverse complement strand
GGAAGGAAGCAGCCCTAACGAGCCCCGGCACGGGTCATCGTGCCAGCCTCCCACCCTTTCCGGCGCACCGGGCGCCGCATGGCGCACCGCGACACGGACGCCAACCACACGCGGCGCCAGTAACACGCGGCAATTGACGCCACCGGCTCGCGGAAGCGAAACTCGACGCTCGAGCCCAGACACAGTGCCGCAGCAGGGAGCCGGTTCAAGCGAAATGGACACCAGCGGAAAAGACGAGACGGGCAGACCCGCCGCCTACCGCGTGCTGGCTCGCAAATACCGCCCGCGCGATTTCTCGGGACTGATCGGCCAGGAGCCGATGGTCCGTACCCTCACCAATGCCTTTTCGACCGGACGCATCGCGCAAGCGTGGATGCTGACCGGCGTTCGCGGCGTCGGCAAGACGACGACAGCGCGCATTCTGGCGCGCGCGCTCAATTACCAGACCGAGACCGCAAACCAGCCTTCCGTCGACCTCGCCGTGCCCGGCATGCATTGCGAAGCGATCATGGAAGGCCGCCATGTCGACGTGATCGAGATGGACGCCGCCTCGCATACCGGCATCGACGACATCCGCGAGATCATCGAGCAGGTGCGCTATGCGCCGGTGTCGGCCCGCTACAAGGTCTACATCATCGACGAAGTTCACATGCTGTCGAATCAGGCCTTCAACGGCCTGCTGAAGACGCTTGAGGAACCGCCGCCGCATGTGAAGTTCATCTTCGCTACCACGGAAATCCGCAAAGTTCCGATCACCATCCTGTCGCGCTGCCAGCGCTTCGACCTGCGCCGCATCGACGCCGCGCTGATCAAGCAGCATCTGGCGCATATCGGGAGGCTTGAAGGTGTCGAGGCGGAAGACGACGCGCTGGCGATGATCGCCCGCGCCGCCGAAGGCTCGATGCGCGACGCGCAGTCGATCTTCGACCAGGCCATCGCGCATTCGTCCGGCGATGTGACGGCACAAACCGTGCGCGACATGCTGGGGCTGGCCGACCGCGCCCGCATCATCGACCTGTTCGCGATGCTGATGAAGGGCGATGTCGCCGCCGCGCTCGACGAATTCCGCGCCCAGTATGACGCCGGTGCCGACCCGGCAACCGTGCTCACCGAACTGGCCGACTTCAACCATCTGGTGACCCGGATGCGCTTTGTGCCGACGGCAGCCGACGATCCGTCGCTGTCGCAGGACGAACGCACCCGTGGCCTCGAATTTTCCGAGACCCTGTCGGTGCGGGTGCTGTCGCGCACCTGGCAGATGCTGCTCAAGGGCATCTCGGAGACGCAGACCGCCAACCGTCCGGTGAATGCCGGCGAGATGGTGCTGATCCGGCTGGCGCATGCAGCCTCGCTGCCAACGCTCGACGAAGCGCTGCGGATGCTCGACAGCGGCGGCCCCGCCCCTTCGGGCGGCGGCGCTCCACGGCCCAACGGTGGCGGCCCGGCTGCACCATCCGGCCCCGGCGCAAGTGCCGTCAGTTCCTCCTATGTGCCATCCGGTGGTGGTGGCGGACAGGCGATGCGGCTGGTGTCGTCGCAGGCCGCGCCGCAGCTGGAACCCACGCCCGTCATGCAGGCGCCGGTCGCAGAGCCTGAGCCTGAGACAACAGTACGCGTCAACACCATCGCCGATATCGTCGCGCTGGCGACTACCCATCGCGACATGGCGATGAAGGTGATGCTGAAGCAATATGTGCGCCCGGTGCGCATCGAGGACGGCAAGCTGGAGGTGGCGCTGACCGGCGACGCTCCCAAGACGCTACTGCCCGAATTGACGACCCGGATGCAAACCTGGACCGGACGACGCTGGGTGATCTCGGTGTCACGCGAAGAAGGCGGAGCGACGCTGGCCGAGCTGGAAGCCGTCAAGCGCGAGACCGCGCTGATGGATGCGAAGGCGGACCCTGCGGTCGCCGCGATCCTGTCGCGCTTTCCCGGATCCAAGATCATCGACATCCGCATTCCGGACGCGCCTGCCGTCGAGGACACGGAAGAGCTGACCGACCTGCTCCCCGATCCCGGCATCGACGACGATGATGACGACGACATCTGACATACCTCGGAGACGACCATGAAAGACATCCTCGGCATGATGGGGAAAGTGAAGGAAATGCAGGGCAAGATGCAGGCCCTGCAGGATGAAATCGCGGCGACGGAAGTCACCGGACAAGCCGGTGGCGGCCTCGTGCAGGTCACGCTTGCCGGCAAGGGCGAGATGCGCGCGCTGAAGATCGATCCGTCGCTTTTTAAAGAAGACGACGTCGAAGTGCTGGAAGATTTGATCCTCGCCGCCCACAACGACGCCAAGACCAGGATCGACGCTGCGGTGCAGGAAAAGACCAAGGATCTGACCGCCGGCCTGCCAATTCCTCCCGGCTTCAAGCTGCCTTTTTAGGGAGCTGAATCAGACCTGACCGCGCTGACATGAGGCGCGGTCATGTTTTCGCCCCAAAAATCCCTTTTCTAGGCCCCATCCGACGTGGCGGGGACCATTCGGAGAGGGTTAGTAGAGTGTACCAGAACTTCCGTATGATGCGGCGCTTGCCGTTGAGCGCCGTTGTGCTGACCGTTTTTTTAGGCGGATGCACCCAAAGCATGGACGTGCTTGACGGTATCAAGACCTCGTCGATCGGCTCCAGCAAAACCACGGCCGCCGCCTATTCCGGCTCCATGAAAGAACGCGAGTGCCTTGCACGCGCCATGTTCTTCGAATCGCACCGGTCCAGCCGCGATGGCCTCGTCGCCGTCGGAACCGTAGTGATGAACCGCGTCGCATCCGAAAAATATCCCGACAGCATCTGCGCCGTCGTCGGCCAGAAGAACCAGTTTGCGCCGGGCGTGCTGTCGCGGAAGATGAATTCCAAGGCACTGCCCGACGTGATGGCCGCTGCCGATTCGGTGCTGAAAGGCGAGCGCCATCCCTCCGTGCGCAACGCCCAGCACTTCCACCAGGCCGGGCTGAAATTCCCCTACAACAACATGCACTATGTGCTGACTGCCGGCGGCAACTCGTTCTACGAACGGCTGAACCGCAGCCAGCTTGCCGAATTGCGCCAAGACGGCAAGAAGCCACGGTCGCAGGCAACGCTTGCCGCCGCCAAGGTGGAACCTGTGGCGGAAACCGCCGTCGCCGAGATCGCCGCCGCGCCCGCTGCCCCCGTCATGGCCTATGACGTCCAGCCGCAGGCCGCCGACGCCATCGGCGCGATGCTGGCTAACCAGAGCCGTCCCGACGCGAGGTAATGCACGCGCAGCCGACGCCGCTGTCAGGATTGGCAGCGGATGCGGCACGCGCATGCTACCCAACCGCGCCTTTCCCGGATAAACCGGCGACATGTCCAAACGAATCGTCGGTCCTGAAATCGAACGCCTGATCCAGCTTCTGGCCAAGGTCCCTGGGCTCGGGCCGCGCTCTGCGCGCCGGGCAGCCCTGCACCTGATCAAGAAGAAGGAGCAGTTGCTGGCGCCGCTGGCGCTGGCGATGGGCGAAGCCGTCGACAAAGTGCGGGTGTGCTCGACCTGCGGCAATGTCGACACCTGCGATCCCTGCATGATCTGTACCGACCCGCGACGCGACGACGCGACGATCATCGTGGTCGAAGACGTGGCGGATTTGTGGGCGCTGGAGCGCGCCACCGCCATCAACGCCCGCTACCACGTGCTGGGCGGCACCCTGTCGCCGCTCGACGGCATCCGCCCGGAAGACCTCAACATCGCCTCCCTAGTGTCGCGTGTGGCCAATGGCGGCGTGACCGAGATCATCCTCGCGGTCAACGCGACGGTCGAGGGGCAGACGACCGCCCACTACATCACCGACCAGCTGGAAGGCATGGCGGTGAAGATCACCCGCCTCGCCCACGGCGTGCCGGTCGGTGGCGAACTCGACTATCTCGACGATGGAACCCTGGCCGCCGCATTGCGGTCGCGCACTATCTTCTGACGCCACTACCGTTCAACGAGAGGACGCCATGAGACATCTCGCCTACGCCCTCTGCATCAGCCTCATCGCTGCGCTCGCGCCGCTGCCTGCCGCCGCCCAGACCGTCAACCAGCAGTTCCAGACCTGGCTGCGCAACGATCTGTGGCCAGCCGCCCGCGCCCGCGGGATTTCGTCCGATACGTTCGACGCAGCACTGGGCGGGATCACGCCGATGCTCGACCTGCCGGATCTGGTGCTGCCGGGCCAGACATCGGAACCGCCGCGCGTTCAGCATCAAGCGGAATTCGGCGCACCGGCGAACTATTTTGCTGAAAAGACCGTCGGCGGCGTTACCGCTGGCGGCCGTAGCCGCGCCGGGCAGTTGAAATCAGCGCTCGGGTCGATCGAGCAGCGCTTCGGCGTGCCGGGCGGCATCCTGCTTGGCATCTGGGG
>JBEBXE010000302.1:0-4373 GCA_040391705.1 Aerobium aerolatum | reverse complement strand
TCAGCCGCCATCCCGTCCGGCAGGCGATCGAACGGCTGGCCGAGCGCGGCTTCGTCCTCCTCAGCCCGCATCGCAGCGCGGTCGTCACCGCCCATTCGATCAGCGATCTCGTCGAGCTTTATTCGCTGCGCGAAAGCCTGGAGGATATGGCGCTGCGCGCAAGCTGGCCGAGCCTTTCGAGCGGCGGCATTGCGGAAATGGAGGCGATCCACGCCCGCCTCGCAGCGCAGGATTCGGAAGCCGACATTGAGGGCTACATGCGGGAGAACCGCGCCTTTCACCTCGCCTTCTACGGTGATTGCGGCAACCGGCATCTGCTGCGCACCATCACGACACTGTTCGACTTGTCGGAACGCTACCAGCGCACGGCCCTGAATTCGGCGCAGCGCCAGTCCAGATCGCGTGACGAGCATACCGCGATGATGGAAGCGTTGCGCGCGCGCGATCTGGAGCTTCTGAGCCAACGGCTCAAAGCGCATAACCGCGGCACGCAGGAACAGGTGTGCGCCATTCTCTCCGCCCCGGAAATGGCGGCCTCCGAGGCCTGATCCCCTCCCCCGGCGGATCTCGGGATGCCGGGCCCAATGCCCGTGCATCACCGTGTCCCTTCGAGAACCGCGCCCTGATCCTTCAGGGTCTGGCGGAGCCGGGCGACGGGAATATCGCGCAGACTGGCGTGGTTGCTCTGGGTCGCGGCCATCGCCGTAAGGCTTCCGGCCGCCTGACCCATCGCCATGCAGCTGCCCATGACGCGCGCCGAGCCCTGCGCCTCGCGGCTCGCCGACAGGCAGCGGCCCGCGATCACCACGTTTTCCAGCCCCTTCGGCAGCAGGCTGCCGAGCGGAATGTCGTATGATCCGCCATCGGCGACCGGAATGCGGATCTGCCCGGTTCCATCCTGATGGATATCGACGTGATGACAGCCTTTCGCCACGCCGTCCTCACGCTTCCTTGCCTCAAGCACATCCTCTCCGGTGAGGATGTAGTCGCCGACCACACGACGCGTTTCGCGAATGCCGATTCGCGGCGACATGCCGGAAATGCTCGCCTCGTCGAAGCCCGGCACGGATTTGCGCAGAAATTCGGCGCACTGAAACACCTGCGCGGTGAGAACGCGCAGTGCGGTCGCCACGTTGTCGGGCCTTGTCGGCTCGTCGACGGTGATCCGCGTCGCATTGATGCAGACCTCGCGGCGGGCATCGGACGTGGGCTGGATCATCACCAGCGCCGTGGGGAACATCTCGCTGCGCGCGATCGCGCCGCCGAGCAGCGGGCCATCGCCCTTGAAGAAGACGCAAGGCTGGCCCTGCCGGTAGATCTCTTCGGTTATCTCGCGGTCGGTCCGGCCACCACGGATCGCGTCGCTCTCGCCGACCGCGACACATTCGGGATGCTCGCGCACATAGGAGAGCAGGCCGGCCGAATCGACATTCGCCATGCGGAACATCATCGACATCGGCTGGGGCTTTTCATCGCCGCCCACGCTCAGCATCTCCGCCCCGGCCATGGCGCACAGGTCGCCATCCCCTGAAGCATCGACGAAAGCGCGCGCCGTCAGCAATTGCCGGCCGCCCTTGTTGCGCACCACAAGACCAGAAATCCTGCCGCCGTCCTGCGCAACCTCCTCGGCGAAAGTCTGGAGATAAACGGTGACGCCGGCCCCGAAAACGAATTGCGGGATCGCGATCTTCATGATCTCCGGATCGTAGGCGACATACCGGATCAGCCGCCAGTCATTCAGCTTGGCGACGAAGCCGCCCATGTCGCGGCAAAGCTGGAGAAGATCGTTCAGCACGCCGCCGACCGTATCCTCTCCGCGTCCGTTGATGGCGCCATCGACGGTCATGCCCGTCAGCAGCTCTCCACCCAGCATCGGACCTGCCTCCACCAGAGCGGTGCGAGCGCCGTTTCTGGCCGCAGCGACCGCCGCCGCGATGCCCGCGCTGCCGCCTCCCAGCACGACCACGTCGTAATCCTGACTCTTCACAATCGATCTCCCTGTCTCGTGTTTTCGAAAGTGGTTATTGCAATATTGGATCCATGATGCAATATGCAGTTCGAAATATGCAGAGGAGGAGCGGGATGGAGTGGGGCAAGCTCACCCTTGCCGGCGCGGCAGCGACGCGGGGAGATGGCGGATGGGCGCCGGTTGACGATCCGGCCAATGGCGAGACTGTCGGCTATGTGCGCATGTGTTCGGCACAGGATGCAGGGAAGGCCGTTGCAGCGGCCCATGCCGCGTTTGCGGACTGGTCCGGGCAGGCGCCACAGGCGCGCGGTGCGATCCTGCGCCGGCTGGCAGGGCTCATTTCAGAGAACTCCGAAGATCTGGCCACGCTGCTGACGGCGGAACAGGGCAAGCCGCTTGCCGAAGCGCGCGCCGAGGTCGCCTCGGCGGCCGGCTATTTCGACTTCTTTGCCGAAGAGGCGCGCCGGGTGAACGGCGAGATCATCGCCTCGCCACGCACCGACAGCCGCATCCTCGTAATGCACAAGCCTGTCGGCGTGGTGGCGGCGATCACGCCCTGGAATTTTCCCGTCTCCATGGTGGCGCGGAAGCTGGCCCCCGCCCTTGCGGCCGGCTGCACCGTGGTGCTGAAACCCGCGCCGCAGACGCCGCTCAGCGCGCTTGGCCTCGCAGCGCTGTGCCGCATGGCCGGCCTGCCGGACGGCGTTCTCCATGTCGTCACGGGAGATGCGGCAACGATCGGTCCGGTGCTCACGCAGGATCCACGCGTCGCCTTCCTCAGCTTCACCGGCTCGACCGCGACCGGGAGGCTCCTCTATGGCCAGTGCGCGTCCACCATCAAGAAACTGGGTCTGGAACTGGGCGGCCACGCGCCATTCATCGTCCTGCCCGACGCGGATCTCGACAAGGCCGCCACGCTGGCGGTTGCCGCAAAGTTCCGCAACGCCGGCCAGACCTGCGTGTGCCCCAACCGCTTCTTCGTCCATGAAGCCGTCTACGACGACTTCCTCACCCGCTTTCTTCGCGAAGTGGACCGCCTTGTTCCCGGCGACGGTCGCGATGCGGCGAGCACGCTCGCGCCCCTGATCGACGAGCCGGCGCTCGCCAAGGTCGAGCGCCATGTCGCCGACGCCGTCGCCAGAGGTGCCAAGCTCACGCGCGGTGGTCGGCGGGCCGCCGCCGGGCGTACATGGTATGAGGCGACGGTTCTGGAAAATGTCAGCCCGGACATGCTCGTATCCTGTGAAGAAACGTTCGGCCCCGTCGCGGCGCTGACGAAGTTCACCGAGGTGGACGACGTCAGGGGATCGGTGAATGCCTCGCAATACGGGCTTGCCGGCTATGTTTTCGGACGCGACATTTCAACCGTACTGAAAACCGCCGAATCTCTCGATCTGGGTATGGTCGGCATCAACGCGATCCATCTCGGGCTCGAAATGGCTCCTATCGGTGGCGTCAAGCAGTCCGGCCTCGGACGTGAGGGCGGGCATGCCGGCATCCTCGATTATTGCGAGCCGCAATATCTGCTTGTCGGCCTTTGAGAGCACACGAAGTCCGCCCGTCCGAAAAACGAC
Organism: Aerobium aerolatum; assembly: GCA_040391705.1. GTDB lineage: Bacteria > Pseudomonadota > Alphaproteobacteria > Rhizobiales > Rhizobiaceae > Aerobium > Aerobium aerolatum_A. The sequence goes on along the minus strand of JBEBXE010000302.1, from coordinate 830 downwards.
GAACTGGAAATGACATGCGCAGTCGGCTTCGCCTGACCACCTGGCTCTACCTTTCTCCCCTGCACCTTTTGCTGCTGACCATGCTGACGGTGCCGTCCCTTTATGTCTTCTGGCTGAGCCTGAACGAATCCAGCTACGGAACCGGCCTCACATGGGTGGGTCTGGAAAACTACCGGGCCGTCTTCGACGATCCCTATTTCTGGCGGGCTGCGCTCAACACCTTTCTGGTCGTCAACGGCGTCGTCTATGTCGAGCTTCTGTTCGGCCTGGCGCTCGCCGCGCTGTTCATGTCCGGCGTGCCGTTTCGCGGGCTGATGTTCGCCTGCATCCTGATGCCCTATGCGATCTCCGAGGTCGTGGCGGTTCTTGTCTGGAAGATGATGATGGACCCGAATATCGGCGCGATCGCCCGCACCATCGAGGAGATGGGCCTTGGCCGCGTCAACTGGAGCGCGTCGCCCACCACCGGCCTCGTGCTGGTCGGCGTCATCAACATATGGACGCACCTGCCCTTCACCTTCCTGATGATCTATGCCGGGCTGCTCGCAATCGACGGCTCGCTCTACGAGGCAGCGCGCATCGACGGCGCATCACGCTGGCAGCGTTTCCTGCGCATCACCCTGCCGCTTCTCATCCCGACGCTTCTGATCACGCTGATATTCCGGCTGATCTTCGCCTTCCGCATGTTCTCCGAGGTCTGGCTGCTGACCAAGGGCGGGCCAGCGCGCCTGTCTGAGGTGCTTGCGGTCTATCTCTACCAGCACGGCTTCCGCTACGGCGATTTCGGCATGGCCGCGGCGACGGGCTGGCTGATGGTGCTGGGCTCGCTG
>JBEBXE010000301.1:0-4375 GCA_040391705.1 Aerobium aerolatum | reverse complement strand
GCGTCACGATCTGTTGAGCTTGCGCCGCACGACTTCCTTCTGCGTCAGCGCGCGCATCGTATTGGCCTGAAACGCCTGCATGAAATTGTCGGTGGTGCGCAGCACATGCGCGCGCAGCACTGTCTTGAGGCGTGAAATATTCTGCTCCCGAACCAGCCGGATCATCAGCTCGTGGTCTTTCATCGACCGCTTCGGCTCGTTCTTGGCGTTGAGCGCCAGCTGCGTGCGCAGCGTCGCAACCCGGCCCATGATCATCCGATAGCCCTGCATCAGATAGCGGTTGCCGCTCTTCTCCAGGAATTCGAGGTGATACAGCGTGTCGAGCTGGCCGTAGCGACGGATGTCGCCTTGTTCCAGCACCGCCAGCATTTCATGGCTGATCGCTTCGAGCGCGTTCGCCAGCGCTTCCGGGTCGCGCGTCGTCGCCAGTTCGGCGGCGTGCAGTTCGAGACCGGCCCGGTATTCGCACATCTCGACGATGTCGTCCGGCGTCGGCGTGAACACATAGGTGCCGGACTTCGGCACGATGCTGACCAGGCCTTCGAGCTGCAGCACATACAAAGCTTCGCGAACCGGGGTGCGGCTGACATCGAAGGCGGCGGCGAGGTTTTCCTCCGACAAGGCTTCGCCGAAGTCGAAATCCGCGTTGACGATAGCTTGCCGCAGCCGATCGGCCACCGTCGCGGACATCGAGGACTTGCCGGGAAACTGTCCCGGAACGGCTATTGTCGGGTTGGTTTTGCTGCGACCAGTCATTGGCCCACCTGAATCATTTCCTCACTTGTGCTGTATCCCCAGACAGAGCGCCAGCGAAAAAAGCCAAACGGATTGCATACTAGTTCTGATATGCTAAAAGCGCAGAAGTTTGTAGCCTCTGGGGGAGGAGTCCATGCCGCTCGAACTCGAACGTTCGGCATTTGAAGGGCGGGTTGCGGTCGTCACCGGCGGCGCATCCGGCATCGGGCGCGCCATCGCCGAGCAATTGCTCGCTGCGGGTGCGCTGGTGGCGGTGTGGGACATTCGCCAGGAACGCCTCGACGAACTCGCCGCACTGCATGGCGACAGGATTTTTTGCCAGACGGTCGATGTCAGCGACAAGGCGCAGGTCGACGCTGCGGCGGATGCCGTGGTGGCGCGCTGGGGCGGGATCGCCCATCTCGTCAACAATGCCGGCATCATCGGGCGGCGCATGACGCTGGCCGATCTCGATGTCGACGAACTCGACCGCGTGCTGTCGATCAATCTCAAGAGCGTGTTCTATGCCACCGCTGCGTTCTCGTCGCGCGGCGGGACGTTCACCGACCGCACGGTGGTGTCGATGGCCTCCATCGCGGCGCGCACCGGCGGCATGGTCGGCAACATGGTCTATGCCGCGACCAAGGGCGCGATCGCGACGCTGATCCAGTCGTTTTCCAAGGAACTCGCGCCGCATGTCCGCGTCAACGCGCTGGCTCCCGGCATTATCGACACCGAAATCCAGCTCGATTCGCTCGGCGATCCGCAGGCGGTTGCCGCGCTGGCCGACATCATCCCGCTGCGTAGGCTGGGTGCTCCGTCCGAGGTGGCAGAGGCCGCCGTCTGGCTGCTTTCGCCCGCCTCCTCATACATCACCGCCAGCGTGCTTGACGTTGCCGGTGGCAGATAGGGCCAGCAGGAAATTCCGATGACAACATTGAAAGAACTTCTGGCGGCAGGAAAGCTGGTGCAGGCCCCTGGCGCACCCGACGTGCTGACCGCGCGCATCATCGAGCAGGCCGGGTTTCCAGCCGTCTACATGACCGGGTTCGGCGCTACGGCGACGACGCTGGGCATGCCGGACCTCGGTCTGATGACCCAGAGCGAGATGATCGATCATGCCCGGCGCATGGTGCGTGCAACGACGCTGCCGGTGATCGCCGACGCCGACACCGGCTATGGCGGTATCAACAATCTGCTGCGTACCGTCGAGGATTACGCGCAGGTCGGCGTCGCCGCGATCCATCTCGAAGACCAGATGCTTCCGAAGCGCTGCGGGCAGCTTGCCGGCATCCAGCTGGTCGATGCGGATGCGCAGGTGCGCACGCTGAAGGCCGCCGTCCATGCGCGCGGAAAATCCGACATGCTGGTGATCGCACGCACCGATGCGATCGGCGTGCTCGGCGTCGACGAGGCAGTGCGCCGCGCCAACATGTATGCACAGACCGGGGCAGATCTCGTGTTCGTCGATGGCGTGCGCACCATTGCCCACGCCGAAGCGGTGGCGCGCCATGTGCCGGGCCGCAAGGTGCTGAGCATCGTTGATGGCAACGAGACCCAGAAGTTGACGGCGCGGCAGATCGAGGAAATGGGCTTCGACATCGTGTTCTACGCGCTGACGACCCTTCTTGCGGCTGCCAAGGCGGCCCGAACGATTCTCGACACGCTCAAGCAGGATGGCACGACCATCGCCGCAGCTGGCGGGATGGCAACGTATGACGAATTCATGGAAATGGTCGGCTATGGCCGTTTCCATGATTTCGAAAAGGAGTTCGGCCAGGCCTGACGGGCGCGCCGGAAGAAACCAGGAGAGGAGTTTGGAAATGAAGTCATTTGCAGCGATTGGCGGCCTCGCGCTCGCCCTGACCGTAGGTGTGTCCACGGTTGCCGACGCACAGGAGCGCGTACGCTGGCGCATGCACTCGGCCTATGCCCACGCGATGCCGGTGGCCGGCGCGACCGCGTTCAACATCGGCGAGGACATCAAGCTGTTGTCCGGCGGCAGTTTTGACATCCGCGTCTTCGAGCCGGGCGCGCTGGTCGCCGGCACGCAGTATTACGATGCGGTTTCGGAAGGCGCGATGGATGCGGCCTACGGTTCGCCGGGCTTCAACGTCGGCAAGAACTCCGCCTACGCTTTCTTTGCTGCCGTGCCGTTCGGTCCTGGTGCCGGCGAGATGCTGGCCTGGCTGCGCCATGGTGGCGGCCTCGAACTGGCGCAGGAATTTTATGCGCGCGACAACATCCACATGATCCCGTGCGGCATTCTCCCGCCGGAGAGCGGTGGCTGGTTCCGCAAGGAAATCAACACGCTTGAGGACCTGCGCGGCATCAAGATGCGCTTCCTTGGCCTCGGCGCGAAGGTGATGGAAGAGTTCGGCGTTTCGACCCAGCTTCTGGCTCCGGGCGAAATCTATCAGGCGCTCGAACTCGGCACGCTGGACGGTGCGGAGCAGTCGGTTCCCGCCATCGACCGTGGCCTCGGCTTCTACCAGATCGCCAAGTTCAACTACTTCCCCGGCTGGCACCAGCAGTCGACCGTTCAGGAGCTGCTGATCAATCTCGACAGCTGGAACAAGCTGGGCGACGCGCAGAAGGCGATGATCGAACTGTCGTGCGACCGTGCGCTGGTAACGCAGTTCGCTGACGGCGAAGCTGGCCAGTACGACATCATGAAGCAGAACGAGGCCGATGGCGTCGCGATCAAGATGTGGCCGGAAGAAATGCTCGCTGCATTCAGCACCGCCTGGGACAAGGTTCTCAAGCAGGAAGCCGAGCAGAATGCTGACTCCGCCCGCGTCTGGGACAGCCTCGTGGCGTTCCGCGAGGACTACAAGGTCTGGGGCGAGCGCGCCTACCTGAAGTAATCAGCAATACCGGAAGCAGCGTCGGCAACGCCGCTGCTTCCACCCTTCGGCTGCTTCCCATCCCCACCCGCGGAGCGTTCCCATGCGCCTACTGCTTACCTTTTCAGACATGTTGGCAAAGGTCAGCGGGTTTGCCGCGCGCCTTGGATCATGGCTGATCATCCCGCTGATCCTCGTGATCGTCTATGACGTGGTCACGCGCAAGATCGTGTTCATCCAGCAGATGGTGATGAACAGCTGGCTCTACAGTTTCATCTCGCCGACCAAGCTGCAGGAAATGGAATGGCATCTGCACGCCATGATCTTCCTGCTCGCCTACGCCTTCGCCTATCTCAACGGCGCGCATGTGCGGGTCGACATCTGGCGCGAGCAGCAGACGGAACGGACCCGCGGTTGGGTCGAGCTTCTGGCGCTGCTGGTGTTCGCGCTGCCCTATTGTGGCGTGCTCGTCTATCAGTCGTGGTTCTTCGTCATGAAGGCCTATGTGCAGGGTGAAGGCTCGGCCGCGCTGACCGGCATTCCGCATCGCTGGGTCATCAAGTCGTTCCTGCTGATCGGAACCGGGCTTCTGTTCGCCTCGCTGTTTGCGACGCTGCTCCGCCTTCTCGTCTATCTCTTCGGCCCCAAGGCGCTGCGCCTCGAAGCGCTGTCGCGCCTCGGCATGGTGCAATTGCCGCCGGAATCCACCGCTCAAGACAGTGCGCAGGCTTCGTGATGACCGCGATTTCCAACCACCTTTACGACTATCTCGGCGGCTACATGTTCATCGCGCT
>JBEBXE010000300.1:0-4407 GCA_040391705.1 Aerobium aerolatum | reverse complement strand
CAGCGACCAACCGGTTAACAGCCGGTTGCTCTACCACTGAGCTACCGGGGAACAGCTGCTCGTGTGAACGAGGCTGCCTATAGCAAACAGTTTTCAGGTTTGCAAAGAGCCTTTTGTTTTTTTTCGATGTTTTTCACATATCTCCTTCTGGCGCGGGGCATTTTGCCGTCTCATATGATGCGGGTTCCGGGGGAATTGACGCAGCTAGCAGAGCAGAAGCGGATGAAACGCATGGGTTTTGAACCAGAAGACAGCGGAAACGCCCCACGGCGCATCAATGTGCTCGGGCGGGAGTTTCCGATGCCACGGTCGCGCGCCGCCCGCATCGCCATCGGCTCGGTGCTGGTGATTGGCGGCTGTCTCGGCTTTTTGCCGATTCTCGGCTTCTGGATGATTCCCCTTGGCCTGGTCGTGCTGTCCTACGAATTTGCCACGGTGCGGCGGTGGCGTCGCCGTATGGAAGTGTGGTGGGCCGAACGAAGAGGACGCCGTCGCTCCAAGCGTAAGTAGAGGGGCTGTGCGTGCGGGGGGGGCCGCTCGCATCCTTTGTTAGGTTTATTCGCACGCCCGGTGAGGAATTTGTCCAGAAAGGCAGTTGCCCGCTTGACGGGCGAATCCGCGCAACCTATTGAAGCGCCAGAACGCCCTAAGTGCGGCGAGGCCTCGTGGCGGAGTGGTTACGCAGAGGACTGCAAATCCTTGCACCCCGGTTCGATTCCGGGCGAGGCCTCCAATCTTCCACACCTTGGCAGATAAGCACTTATACTTGCTGTACTAGCGGCTGTTCTTTTGAAGTGCGGCACGCTGGACGGGTGTAGGTATGACGATCGATTTCCACGAATTGCGCGTAAAGATGGTCGATGGTCAGATCAGGACCACCGATGTCACCGATCTTGGCGTCCTGTCGGCGATGCTGACGTTGCCGCGCGAAAAATTCGTGCCGGCCGGGCGCGAAGCGCTGGCCTATATTGACGAAGATACCCGCATTGCGCCGGCTCGCGAGGGCCGTGGTCCACGTTATCTGATGGAGCCGTCGCCTTTTGCCCGGCTGACCCAGCTGGCGGAAATTCGCGCCGGTGATTCTGTTCTCGATATCGGCTGTGGCACCGGTTATTCCAGCGCCGTGCTGTCGAAGCTGGCCGCAACCGTCGTCGCGCTGGAAAGCGACGCGGAACTGGCTTCACAGGCGCGCGATGCGCTTGCCGGGCTGGGCTGCGCCAACGTCACCGTGGTCGAAGGCGGGCTTGCCGCTGGCCATGCCGCCAGCGCCCCCTATGACGTCATTTTCATCAATGGCGCGGTCGACGAGGTGCCAACCGCACTTTTCGACCAGTTGCGTGATGGCGGCCGCCTGGTGGCGGTGGTCGGTTCCGGCAATGCAGCGCGCGCGCTGCTGCACGTCAAGGAGAACGGCCTGGTTTCGGCGCGTCAGGCGTTCAACGCCGCCGTGCGTCCGCTCGACGAATTTCGTCGCGTTCCGGGCTTCCAGTTCTGATTTTTCTGTCGCCTAAGCGGACATCAGACGCTGTACATCGTAAAATTCCCAAGCACTTTCAGGTGCTTGGCGCATGGCGTTGGCGCCTTGCCGGGTGCGCGGCACAGTACCTAAAAAAAACCCTGAATTGTTACTAATCTGTAACGCCCTTTGTGGTCGTTTTGGTATAGGCTCTGCACAAATTCAGTGAGGCCGTGATGCGGTCTTGCGCGAAAGAGTCTTGCCGCTCGCCGCTGGGTGACGGCTTTGAGGGTTCGCTCGGTGCGCATCTCGTGTGGCCGGCCGAAGATAAGAGGTGGTTGGTGTCTGGTGTCCGCAGGGGTTACTTTGCCGCGGTTTTGCTCTCTGGCGTGCTTTCGATAGCGGCGCCGGCAGGGGCTGAAACGATCAACAACGCGCTTGCAAAAGCCTACCAAAACAATTCGAGCCTGAATTATTCGCGCGCCGGCGTTCGGGTGACCGATGAAGGCGTCGCCATCGCCAAGTCTGGCTGGCGTCCGGTTATCGGCGCCACCGGCAGCGTCGGCGGTTCCCGCCAGTTCGGCAACGTCGACATCGCCACCGGTTCGTTCGGAATTCAGATTCAGCAGTCGCTGTTCGACGGCTTCCAGACCGAAAACAACGTTGCCGCAGCACAGGCGCGGGTTCGCGCCTCGAACGAAACCCTGGTCAATACCGAGCAGGACATTCTGTTCAACGCAGCGGCCGCCTTCGTCGATGTGATTCGTGATCGTCGCATCGCCACGTTCCGCGAACGTAACCTCGAATTTCTGAGCGAACAGGTTCGCGCGGCAAAGTCGCGCTTTGAAGTGGGTGAGGGCACCCGCACCGACGTCGCGCAGACCCAGGCAAACCAGGCTGCCGCCCAGGCGCAGTTGAGCGCCGCACGGGCGCAGGCACTGGCCAGCGAAGCTGCCTACCTCGCCTATATCGGCGACCGTCCGGGCCGTCTTGAAGCACCGTCGCCGGTCGCCAAGATTCTGCCCAGCGGGGTCGAGCAGGCCACGGCAATCGCGCTCCAGGAGCATCCGGCGATCAAGGCGACCAAGCATCTGGTCGATGCGTCCGACTTCTCGGTCAAGGTTGCCGAAGGCGCGATGCTGCCACAGATCAACGCACAGGCGGGAATCAGCACCGGCTTCCGTGATTCGAACCTGCCGGGTGTCACCGGCGGTTACAGCCGCACCGACTCGGCGCAGGTCGGGCTCAACCTGACGGTGCCGATCTATCAGGGCGGCCGCACCTCGGCGCTGGTGCGCCAGTCGAAGGAATCGCTGGCGCAGTCGCGCATTCAGGTCGACGTGACGCGGGATCAGGTTCGTCAGGCCGTCACCTCGGCGTGGACCAGCTACATTTCCACCCAGCAGGTCATTGCCGCGCAGCGCGAACTCGTGTCCGCCGCCCAGCTGGCGCTCAACGGTGTCATCGAAGAGCGCAACGTCGGTCAGCGCACCACGCTCGACGTGCTCAACGCACAGGCCGACGTGATTTCGGCGCAGATCAACCTGGCGATAGCCGAGCGTGATCTGGTTGCCGCCAGCTACGCCATCCTGTCCGCCGTCGGCCGCCTGTCGCCCGACCGGCTCGGTCTCAACGTCGCCGTCTACAATCCGCGCGAACATTACGACGCGGTGAAGGACAAGTGGTACGGCACCAAGACCCCCGACGGTCGCTGAATTCTGAAAAACCCGGCTCCGGCCGGGTTTTTTGATTCCAGAGCATTTCGCCCGAAGGTGGGAACCGGTTTCGGGACACCGACATGAATGCCCAAAACGTCAAATCTGTGTGAAAGCCGCGCCGTCGCGCGTCAGGGGTTTCTCCCAACGGCTTCCGTCGTTTACCCTAAGATGTGATTCGGTGACTGTTCAGGGCAACGGGCGGGGCCGTAGTCGGATCAAGATAAGCGGCGAAGTAAAACATGGCACAGACTGGCAGCGCGCAGCGCGAACCTTCGATGGAAGAGATTCTGGCTTCGATTCGAAGGATCATCGAGGATAGTGACGCGGTGCGCTCGCCGGATGACGAGCTCGAGCAGCATCTCGATCTTGAGATCTCGGCCGCAAACACCCAGCCCGACACCGCCGGCGAGGTCGAAGCGTTCCGCCTCGAGCTCGACGACGCGTCCCCGGAACACACGGTGCCGACTGTCGACGCGCCGTTTGCCGCGCGCGATACGATGGCGGATTACCAGCCGTCAGCGCCAATGGCCGACATTCATCCGCTGCACAACCAGGACGAACCGGTAGCGCAAGCCGCGCCGGCCGAGGTCGAGGAGCAGATGCCGACGCAGGAGCCGGCCGCGCCGTCCATGGCTGCAATGGTTCCAGCCGGCGAGGATGCCCGCACGTCGCTGATTTCCGAACAGCCTGCCCGTCAGGTTGCCGCCGCCTTCGGCGAATTGTCGGAAGCCTTTGCCGCCAGCCGCCGGCGTTCCTTCGACGAGATGGCCGAAGAAATGCTGCGCCCGATGCTGCAGGAGTGGCTCGACAACAACCTGCCGACGCTGGTTGAAAAACTGGTGCGCGAAGAGATCGAACGCGTCGCCCGCGGCGGCTGAACCCGTCGCTCTTGCGCGCACAGACCGGACGCCGCCTGCAAGGGCGGCGTTTTTCGTTGCGCGGAACCAACGATACGGCGCACAGTTGACTTGGACCGGCCCATCCGGTTTACACCGCACAATCCCCTTTCCCGAACTTGCGGACCCTTATTCATGCTCGACAAGACCTATGACTCCAAAGCCGTCGAACCCAGGATCGCAAAGTCGTGGGAAGAAGTAGACGCATTTGCAGCCGGCGCGGGCTCGAAGCCGGGCGCCGAAGCGTTCACCATCGTCATCCCGCCGCCGAACGTCACCGGTTCGCTGCATATGGGCCACGCGCTCAACAACACGCTGCAGGACATCATGGTGCGCT
>JBEBXE010000299.1:0-4409 GCA_040391705.1 Aerobium aerolatum | reverse complement strand
TCGCCGCCGTCGAGGCCGAAACGCTTGGTGCCCTTGTACTTGACGTCGATGAACTGCTCGAAGCCTTCAGCCTCGATCAGCTTGGACAGGATCGCCTTCTTGCCGTTGGCGGTGAACTCGATGCCCTTGCCCGGTCCCTCGATGCGTTCCTGAATCCACGCCTTTTCCTCCGGGTTGGAGATGTGCATGAATTCGACGCCGAGCGTCGAGCAATAGGTGCGCTTGAGGATGTCGAGCATCTGGCGCACGGTGGCGTATTCCAGCCCGAGCACGTGATCGATGAAGATCGTGCGGTCGTAGTCGGCCTCGGTGAAGCCATAGGCTTCCGGCGACAGCTCGTTGTAGTCTTCCTGCGTGGCGATGCCGAGCGGGTCGAGATTGGCGTGCAAGTGGCCGCGCATGCGATAGGCGCGGATCATCATGATGGCGCGCACGGAATCGCGGGTTGCCCGCAACACTTCGGCCTCGGACACACCGCCCTTGGCGGCAGCGCTGTCGCGCACTTTCTTGTCGAGGTGCTTTTCGACCTTGCCCCAGTCGCCGTCGAGCGCGGACACCAGCTCGCCGCTGGCATTCAGCGGCCAGGTTGGCGATTCCCACGAAGCGCCCTGGGCATTCTTGAGCACATCGCCGGCGTCGTCTTTCAACGCGCCGAAGAATTCCTGCCATTCCGCATCCACCGATGTCGGATTTTCCTGCCAGGACGCATACAGGGTCTCGATGTAGTCGGCATTGCCGCCATACAGGAACGAGGTGAGCGAAAACTGGTCATTGGCCTGATCTTGCCGCGCCATCTTGATCCTTCGGAGCTTGCGCTCCGTCTCCTTCATCACATGCGGCCAGGGCCGCGTTCGGGTCACAATCACACCCGGCTCGTTGTGCGGGCCTGTGCGGCCCGTTCTATCGCGTTGAAATGTGCCGGGCAGGTGACCGCCCGGCACATTTTTTAGCCCTTGATGGCTTCGACAAGCGTCTTGCCGAGGCGTGCCGGCGACGGCGAGACCAGAATGCCGGCCTCTTCCATCGCAGCGATCTTGTCTTCCGCGCCGCCCTTGCCGCCGGAGATCACCGCACCGGCGTGACCCATCGTGCGGCCTTCCGGAGCGGTACGACCGGCGATGAAGCCAGCCATTGGCTTCTTGCGGCCGCGCTTGGCTTCGTCCTTGAGGAACTGCGCCGCTTCTTCCTCGGCCGAGCCGCCGATCTCGCCGATCATGATGATCGACTTGGTCTCGTCGTCGGCGAGGAACATTTCGAGGATATCGATGAACTCGGTCCCCTTGACCGGGTCGCCGCCGATACCGACAGCCGTCGTCTGGCCAAGGCCTTCGTTCGTCGTCTGGAACACTGCCTCATAGGTAAGGGTTCCGGAGCGCGAAACAACACCGACCGAACCCTTGCGGAAGATCGAGCCCGGCATGATGCCGATCTTGCAGGCGTCTGGTGTGACGAGGCCGGGGCAGTTCGGCCCGATCAGGCGCGACTTCGACTTCTCGAGCAGCGCCTTGACCTTGACCATGTCCATCACCGGGATGCCTTCGGTGATGCAGACGATCAGCTCCATCTCGGCCTCGATGGCCTCGATGATCGCTGCGGCTGCACCTGCCGGCGGCACGTAGACGACCGAAGCGGTCGCGCCGGTGCGGTCCTTGCCTTCGGCAACCGACGAGAAGATCGGCAGGGTTTCGCCCTTGGAGCCGGTCCAGTTCTCGCCACCCTTCTTGGGGTGGATACCGCCGACCATCTTGGTGCCGTGGTAGGCCAGCGCCTGTTCGGTGTGGAAGGTGCCCGTCTTGCCGGTGAGGCCCTGGACGAGGACTTTCGTGTCATTGTTGATAAGGATCGACATTACTTCTGGTCCTTCAAAATCCGTTAGCCGGCGATCGCAGCGACGATCTTCTTGGCGGCGTCGTCAAGGTCGTCGGCAGCGGTGATGGCGAGGCCGGATTCGTTGAGAATCTTCTTGCCGAGCTCGACATTGGTGCCTTCGAGGCGAACGACCAGCGGAACCTTGAGGCCCACTTCCTGCACAGCCGCGACGACGCCTTCGGCGATGACGTCACATTTCATGATGCCGCCGAAGATGTTGACGAGGATGCCCTCGACCTTGGGGTCGGCCGTGATGATCTTGAACGCAGCCGCGACCTTCTCCTTGCCGGCGCCACCGCCGACGTCACAGAAGTTTGCCGGCTCCTTGCCGTAGAGCTTGATGATGTCCATCGTCGCCATGGCCAGGCCCGCGCCGTTGACCATGCAGCCGATGTTGCCATCGAGCGCCACGTAAGCGAGGTCCCACTTGGAGGCTTCGATTTCCTTGGCGTCTTCTTCCGACTCGTCGCGCAGGGCGCGCACGTCGTCGTGGCGGAACAGCGCGTTGCCGTCGAACGACATCTTGGCGTCGAGAACGCGCAGACGGTCATTCTTCATGACGATCAGCGGGTTGATCTCGAGCAGCGCCATGTCCTTCTCGGTGAAGGCCTTGTAGAGGATCGGGAACAGCGACTTGGCGTCGTCGGCAGCCGCACCCGACAGCTCGAGCGCCTTCGAGATGGCCTCGATGTCGGCAGCGGTGACACCGGTGTCCGGGTCGATGGCGATGGTGTGGATCTTCTCGGGCGTGTCATGCGCCACGGTCTCGATGTCCATGCCGCCTTCGGTGGAAACCACGAACGCGACGCGGCCAACGGAACGGTCGACCAGCAGCGAGCAATACAGCTCACGGGCGATGTCGGCGCCATCCTCGATGTAGAGGCGGTTGACCTGCTTGCCGGCGTCGCCGGTCTGCGCGGTCACCAGCGTGTTGCCGAACATTTCCTTGGCGTGCGACTTGGCTTCGTCGATCGAGAAGGCGAGGCGAACGCCGCCCTTGGCGTCCGGGCCGAGTTCCTTGAACTTGCCCTTGCCGCGGCCACCGGCGTGGATCTGGCTCTTGACCACATACAGCGGGCCTGGCAGCGACTTTGCAGCCGCCTCAGCTTCGTCCGCGTTGAAAATTGCAACGCCTTCGGCAACCGGAGCGCCGAAACCCTTGAGCAGCTGCTTGGCCTGATATTCGTGAATGTTCATGCGTGGATCCTTACTTGCCGAGGTTCGGGGCGATGCCGATGCAAGCCTCGCAGAGGCCCTGGACGGACTCGACCGACTTTTCGAACATCTTCTGTTCTGCCTTGTTCAGTTCGATCTCGATGACGCGCTCGACGCCACCGGCACCGATCACGACCGGCACGCCGACATAGATGTCCTTGAGGCCATACTGGCCGGACAGGTGGGCGGCGCATGGCAGCACGCGCTTCTTGTCCTTGAGGTAGGCTTCGGCCATCTGGATCGCCGACGACGCCGGAGCGTAATAGGCCGAGCCGGTCTTGAGCAGGCCGACGATCTCGGCGCCACCGTCGCGGGTGCGCTGCACGATCTGGTCGAGCTTCTCCTTGGAGGTCCAGCCCATCTTGATCAGGTCCGGCAGCGGAATGCCGGCAACCGTCGAGTAGCGGATCAGCGGCACCATGGTGTCGCCGTGGCCGCCGAGCACGAAGGCGGTGACGTCTTCGACGGAGACCTTGAATTCGTCAGCGAGGAAATGACGGAAGCGGGCGGAGTCGAGCACGCCGGCCATGCCGACCACGTGCGACTTCGGCAGGCCCGAAAACTTCTGCAGCGCCCACACCATGGCGTCGAGCGGGTTGGTGATGCAGATCACGAACGCGTTGGGGGCATATTTCTTGATGCCTGCGCCAACCTGCTCCATCACCTTGAGGTTGATGCCGAGAAGGTCGTCGCGGCTCATGCCCGGCTTGCGCGGGACGCCGGCGGTGACGATGCAGACATCGGCGCCTTCGATGGCGGAGTAGTCGTTGGCGCCGACGAAGTTGGCGTCAAAGCCGTCGACCGGAGCCGACTGTGCGATGTCGAGGCCTTTGCCCTGCGGCGTGCCTTCCGAAATATCGAACAGAACGACGTCGCCGAGTTCCTTGAGGCCGATCATGTGGGCGAGGGTTCCGCCGATCATGCCGGAGCCGATGAGAGCAATCTTGTTACGTGCCATGGTGATTGTTTCCCTGTTGGTCTGCGCCGGTGTTTGCCGCGCCGGCGTGAAGAAAGCGTTGCCGAGACTTATTATCCGGACACGGGAGGCCGTCCAAATTCGCGCCCGACATAGACGTATCCCGAAAAAAACTCAACCGATTATTCCAGACCGAACGTTTTCAACCGTTTAGATCAATATTGTCTTACGTAAACGTAAGAATTTTCGGTGGCTTTTCTATGATTTCCACGCTGAATGCTGATTTCATCTGCGCGCCCGGCAGACGATGCATCCAGAGCCCCATCCCACCGACAACAGCAACCGCACCGACGCCTGCAGGACGCCCACAGGTTTGCGCAGTTCCTCCGATGCGTCAACCGCCTCGCCC
>JBEBXE010000298.1:0-4413 GCA_040391705.1 Aerobium aerolatum | reverse complement strand
GATGTCGTTGACGCGCGCCTTCTCGAAATCGTTGACGCCGAAATCGGGCAGCGCGCGATAATTGTGGCTTTTCAGCTTTTCCTCGTTGCCGAGCACGAGATCGACCTCGCCCATGGCGGCAAACGAATCCGGGTCGGTCTGCGCGGCGCAGCCGGTGACGATGATGCGCGCGTCCGGATTGTCGCGGCGCGCCTTGCGGATCGCCTGTCGTGCCTGACGCACCGCCTCGCCGGTGACGGCGCAGGTGTTGACGATGATCGCCCCGCCGTCCAGCTCGCCAAGCCCGGCAGCGGTGGCCTCGCGGCGCATCACTTCGGACTCATAGGCGTTGAGCCGGCAGCCGAAGGTGACGATGTCGATGCCTTTGGTCTCGCTCATGCCACGTCCTCGACGTCGCGCTGCCATGCGCCGGTGACCGGATCGAGCGTGCCGGAAAATTCCCATTCGGTCGGGCCGGTCATGATGACGTGGTCGTCGGCGCGCCATTCGATTTGCAGCTTGCCGCCGCTGGGGGCGGTGATCTCGACGGTGCGGCCGGTGCGGTTGGTGCGCGCGGCCGAAACGGCGGCGGCACAGGCAGCCGAGCCGCAGGCCAGCGTCAGCCCCGCGCCGCGCTCCCAGGTGCGGATGGTGATCGAACTGCGCGAGGTAACCTGCGCGATGGTGATGTTGGCGCGCTCGGGAAAGATCGGGTGGTTTTCGAGCAGCGGCCCGAACCGGTCGAGCGCGTAGGACCAGACGTCGTCGTCGACCCAGAAGATCGCATGCGGATTGCCCATCGAGACGACGGACGGCGAATGCAGCGCCGGGGCGTCGATGGGGCCGATCTGCAACTCGATCATGCGGGTGTCGCGAAACTCTTCGGCAAGCGGAATATCCTGCCAGCCAAAGCGCGGCAGGCCGAGATCGACGGAGATTTCGCCGTTGTCGTGTTCCTGCGCGTTGAGGATGCCGGCAACCGTCTCGAAGGTGAACTGCTTCTGGCCGGTTTCGGCGGCAAGGGCGGCGACAACGCAGCGGGTGCCGTTGCCGCAGGCCTGCGCCCGACTGCCGTCGGAATTGACGATCTCGATGTAATTGTGCGTGCCGGGCGTGCGCGGATCGTGGATCGCCATGATCTGGTCGAACTTGGTCGCCGGGTCGGCATCCAGCGCCAGCGCGGCGGCCGGCGTCACGCGGCCCGCGCGTCCGCGCAGATCGACAACGAGAATTGCGTTGCCGATGCCATTCATCCGGGCGAAGGGGACGTGGGTGCTCATGAGGCGCTATATGGCGGAAAAGACCGCCAATTACCAGTGTCGAGCAGCGTCAGGCCGGCGCGGAAACCGCCGGAACCTCCCACACCTCGCCGGGCTGCATGGCGTGGAAGCGATCGCGCGCCACCCCGGCGGCATCGAGGGCTGCGTGCAGGTGCGCGCGGGGCTCGTCGATCGGCTCGTTGGTCAGCTGGAACGTGCCCCAATGGTGACCGGCGGCAAAGGCTGCGTTGGCGAGCAGCATGCCGTCGACCGCCTCCTGCGGATTCTGGTGCTGCGCTTCCATGAACCAGCGCGGTTCGTAAGCGCCGATCGGCAGGATCGCGAGGCGGAAACCGCCATGTTTTGCTGCTGCGGCGCGATAATTGATGCCGCCATGAAAGCCGGTGTCGCCGATGACGTAGATCTTGCCCGACGGCGCCTCGACGGTGAACCCGGCCCACAGCGCCATGCGCCTGTCATTTGCGCCGCGCGCCGACCAGTGATGCGCCGGCTCGATGTGGAGGCGCAGCGCCTGGAACGCGATGGTCTCGCCCCAGTCATGCGCCGAGATGCGGATATTCGGCACCGCCTTGCGCACGATTGCGTCATTGCCCAGCGGCGTGATCACCTGCGGATCGTGCGCGGCCTGCAACCGCGCCAGCGTCGCGATGTCGAGATGATCGTAATGGTTGTGGCTCAGCAGCACGAGGTCGATCGGCGGCAGGTCGGCAAAGGCGATGCCGGGGGCGTTGACGCGCGACGGGCCGGCAAACGAGAACGGCGAGGCACGTTGCGACCACACCGGATCGGTGAGGATGTTCAGTCCGGCGGTCTGGATCAGCAGGGTGGCGTGGCCGACCATGGTGACGACGAGGCGGTCGCCGTCGACGCGGGGCTCCGGTTTGGCCTGCGCAAACGGGCTCGGCCACTGCGCCGGCCATTTGTTGCGTCCGCCGCCAAACTGCCAGCGGACGAGGTCGGTGAAGCCCAGCGGGACCTTTCCCTCCGGGTTGAAGAACACCGTGCCGTCGAAATGATCGCTGGCCGGGCCGTGGTAATAGGGGTTGCCGGCGGTGGCCTTGGTCACTGCGACGCCGCCGCCGACCGTTGCGACGCTGCCAAGCCCCAGCCATGTCATCAGGGTTCGTCTGTTCATGCCCGGAAGATAGATGTTGCGCGCCGATTCACAAGCAGCGCCGGGCGCAATCGAACGGAAACGACGTGGAAGGGAACTCAAACTTAACCATATGCGTTGGAAACTCCATAGGATCGCCCTAATTGGGGTGATCAAGAGAATTGCGTACGGACGTACGAGACCGGTTACGGCTCGACGGAGGGATTTTATGGCTTTCAAAACAACTGGCGTTCTGGCCACAGCAATACTCGCCCTCGCATTGGCAGGCTGCCAAAGCGAGCGGTTCTCGCGGGTCGACACGCGCGGGCCTTCACCAGCCCCGTTGCAGGCCGCGCCTGCGGGCTCTGTAACGGCGGGCCAGTTGCCACCGCCGGTGCAGCCGGGCACGACGGATCCGTCGCAGTTTCCGGTCGCGCCGGGCGTTGACCCCAATGCGTCGCAGGCTTCGACCCAGGTGGCGGCGGCCGCCCCGTCCGGTCCTGCGATCACC
This sequence comes from Aerobium aerolatum, assembly GCA_040391705.1. Taxonomy (GTDB): domain Bacteria; phylum Pseudomonadota; class Alphaproteobacteria; order Rhizobiales; family Rhizobiaceae; genus Aerobium; species Aerobium aerolatum_A. Next base: position 1,550 of record JBEBXE010000298.1, on the reverse strand, counting down.
ACCGGCAGCGTGGCCGGCGTGTGGAACGCCAGTGTCGGCGGCCAGAGCTGCCGCATCGCCACGCCGCAGACCCGCTTCGGCCAGGGTTTTCGCGCCGGCCCCTTGCGTTGCCCGGCACCGCTCGATGGCGTGAAGTCGTGGAACGTCAGCGGCAGCCAGCTGGCGCTCTACAACGACAATGGCGAGATCCTGGCGCGGCTCTCTTCGACGGGCGGCGAACGCTTCGACGGCCAGACCAGCAGCGGCCAGCAGGTGTCGCTGTCGCGCTAGAGCGCGCTTGAATCCGCTCCCGACGATGGCGTATGCCCGATAGAGCATAACGCCGACCGCTGCCCCTGCCTGGGGCAGCGCGGACGGATTGAGACGAAATCGGAAAAATACCTATGTCATCGCTTGACGGCATGATGCCATTCCGCACCGTTCGTGAGGAATACGACCATCTGGAATCGACCGGCGCGCTGCGCGCCGATGCGGCGCAACGCGCCATCGTCGATGCGCTCGATGCGCTGCTCGGCGAGATTTCGACCAAGCGGCTGGCAACCAAATCGAGCGCGTTGGGCTGGCTGTTCGGCAAGCGCCGCGCGACCCACGAACCGGTCAAGGGCATCTACCTCTACGGCAGCGTCGGTCGCGGCAAGACCATGCTGATGGACATCTTCTTTGCGCGCCTGCCGGTGAAGCGCAAGCGCCGCGCCCATTTCAACGACTTCATGGCCGATGTGCACGATCGCATCCAGCGCCACCGCGAGGCGGTGAAGCTGGGCGAGACCAAGGAGAACGACCCGATTCCGCCGGTCGCCCGAGCATTGGCGCAAGAGGCGTGGGTGCTGTGCTTCGACGAGTTCACCGTCACCGACATTGCCGATGCGATGGTGCTGTCGCGGCTGTTTTCGGCGCTGTTTGCCGAAGGCGTCGTGCTGATCGCCACCTCCAATGTCGCGCCGAAGAACCTCTATCGCGACGGCCTCAACCGCCAGCTGTTCCTGCCGTTCATCGACACGCTCGAACGTAACGTCAAGGTGATGACCCTCGACGGGCCGACGGATTACCGCCGCGAAAAGCTCGACCAGATCCCGGTCTATCTGAGCCCGCTGGGGCCGGACACCGACCACAGGATGGATCAGGCATGGCGGCTGGTGATTGACGGCCATGCCGAGCACCCGGCAACGGTGGCGCTGAAGGGCCGCGAGATCGCGGTGCCGCGCGCCAATGGCGCTGCGGCGCGCTTCAGCTTCGCCGATCTGTGCGAAAAGCCGCTGGGCGCGCGCGACTATCTGGCGATCGCCAGCCGTTTCGACACGCTGTTCGTCGACCACATCCCGGTGATGGGCCAGGAGCGCCGCAACGAGGCCAAGCGCTTCATCCTGCTCGTCGACACCATGTACGACCAGCAGATGCGTCTGGTGGCGAGTGCGGCGGTGGCGCCGGAGCAGCTGTATCAGGGCACCGTCGGCACCGAGGCATTCGAATTCACCCGCACCGCGTCGCGCCTGACCGAGATGCAAAGCCGCGACTGGCTGGAGCGGGTCCGCTGGCGCAACAAGGCGGCC
>JBEBXE010000297.1:0-4434 GCA_040391705.1 Aerobium aerolatum | reverse complement strand
GGCCAGTGGAAGCGGGCGCGGTACTTCCCGCACGCCGGCGAGGACATGCATGCGGCGGTCAATCGCGAGTGCCGCACGGTGCGGCAGGCTGCGGGGGTGTTCGACGCCTCGACGCTGGGCAAGATCGAGGTGGTTGGCCCGGACGCCGCCGCGTTCATGGAATTGCTCTACACCAATCCGTGGCAGAAGCTGGAGCCGGGCCGCTGCCGCTATGGCATCATGCTGCGCGAGGACGGCTTCATCTATGATGATGGCGTCGTCGGCCGTCTTGCTGCGGACCGTTTCCATGTCACCACCACCACCGGCGGCGCGGCGCGCGTGCTCAACCACATGGAGGACTACCTCCAGACCGAATTCCCGCATCTGAAAGTCTATCTGACCTCGGTGTCGGAGCAGTGGGCGGTGATTGCGGTGCAGGGGCCGAAGAGCCGCGACATCATCGCGCCACTGGTCGAGGGCATCGACCTTTCGGACGCAGCGATGCCGCATATGTCGGTGCGCGAAGGGACCATTTGCGGCGTGCCGACACGGCTGTTCCGGATGTCGTTCACCGGCGAGCGGGGTTTCGAGATCAACGTGCCGGCGGACTACGGACAGGCGGTCTGGGAGGCCGTGTGGGCGGAGGCCGAAAAGCATGGCGCGTGCGCTTACGGCACCGAGGCGATGCACGTGTTGCGGGCCGAGAAGGGCTACATCATCGTCGGGCAGGAAACCGACGGCACGGCGACCGCCGGCGATGTCGGGCTCGACTGGGCCGTCGGCAAGAAAAAGGCCGATTTCGTCGGCAAGCGCGGCATGGCGCGGCCCGATCTGGTCGCCGATGGGCGCAAGCAGCTGGTCGGTCTGAAAAGCCCGGATGGCAAGACGGTGCTGGAGGAGGGCGCGCATTTGGTGGCCGACCCCAACCAGAAGGTGCCGATGACGATGATCGGCCATGTGACGTCGAGCTACTGGTCGGAAAATTGCGGCCACCCGATTGCGCTGGCCATGTTGGTCGATGGGCAGGCGCGGATGGGCGAAACGCTGTATCTGCCGATGGCGGACGGCACGATCGAGGTGGAAGTGACCGGCACGGTCTTCTTCGATGAAACGGGAGAACGTCTCCATGGTTGAGCTGAATTCCGCCCTGCGCCAGCCGGTCCTTGCGGCCAGTCGCGCCAGCGTCGCTATTGTGCCGGCCGAGCCGTGCCAGCGGGTGGCGCTGCGCGCGCCGCCGGACAGCGTCGAGGCGGTGTCGAAGGCGCTGGGGCTAGCGCTGCCGGTGCAACCGAAGGCGTCGACCAGCAAGGCTGGACGCAGCGCGTTGTGGCTGGGGCCGGATGAGTGGCTGGTGCTCGATCAGGACGGCAAGGACATGCTGTCCGGGCTTGCCAAGGTGACGGCGTTCCATTCGGCGGTCGACGTATCGCACCGCAATGTCGGCATTGTCGTGTCAGGGCCGGGGGCGGCGGATGTGATCAACGCCGGTTGCCCGCAGGATCTGTCGTTGGCGGCGTTTCCCACGGGGGCCTGCTCGCGCACGGTGATGGGCAAGATCGAGATCGTGTTGTGGCGCACCGCAGACGACACGTTCCGTGTCGAATGCTGGCGGTCGTTTGCCGACTACGCTCTCAGCCTTCTCTTGGAAGCCGCGCGCGACGTATCCTGCTGATAGGCCTCGCGCCATGTCTCCGCGCGGATGAAGCGCATCAGGTCTTCGGAGCTGAGCGGACGGGCGAAGGCGTAGCCCTGTAGCGCGTTGCAGCCGAGCTCGCGCAGCACGCGGGCGTGTTCCATAGTCTCGACGCCCTCGGCCAGCACCTCTATGCCGAGTGAACGACCGATGTCGATGATCGAACCGACGAGCTGTCGCTGGGCTGCCGAATGGGTGACGGGCGCGATGAACTGGCGGTCGATCTTCAGGCGCTTCGGTTTCAGCTTCATCAGGCTGACGATGGACGCATAGCCGGTGCCGAAATCGTCGATCTCGATGTCGATGCCGAGTTCCTTGATCTGGTCGACGTTCCAGATCGTCAGTTCGTCATTGTCGTCGAGGAAGATGGATTCGACCAGTTCGAACGCCACCGTTCCCGGCGTGATGTTCAGCTTGCGCAGGTTCTTGATCAGTTCGTCGTCGCGCAGGCGGCGGGCCGAGACGTTGACTGACACTTTCGGAATATCCAGACCCTTGTCTTCCCAGATCTGGAAGTCGCGCAGGGTGTGGTCGAGAATGGTGCGGTCGATGTGGGCGACGACGCTGAGGTCTTCGGCGATCTTCATGAAGGCGTGGGGAGCCAGCAGGCCCTCGGTTGGGTGCTGCCAGCGCGCCAGCGCCTCGACGCCGATCACGTCCAGCGTCTGGGCGTCGAACTGCGGCTGATAATGGGCGACGAACTGGCCCTTATCGAGCGCAGTCAGCAATTCGTCGGCGACGCGCTTGCTGGTGATGATTTCAGCCTGCAGCGCCGCGTTGAAGAACTGGTAGCCGTTTCGGCCCTGATCCTTGGCGCGGTAAAGCGCAATGTCGGCGTTGACCAGCAAGCGGGTCGGGTCGGCGTCGACCTCCATGTCGGTGGCGATGCCGATCGACACGCCGACGCGGCATTCGTGGCCCTGATAGGTCACCGGCAGCTGCATGTGCTGGGTGATGCGTTCGGCCAACCGGATCAGGTTCTGATGCGTGATCGTGCGCATGTTGGGCGGGCAGGTGCGCACGACGACGAATTCGTCGCCGCCGATGCGGGCGATGAAATCGGTGTGTTCGGTGGTGGTGCGCAGCACGTCTGCGGCGTGGATCAGCATGGCGTCGCCAGCCATGTGGCCGAGCGTGTCGTTGATCTGCTTGAACCGGTCGAGATCGATCTGCAACAGCGCCGCAGTCTCGCCGGTTTCCGCAAAGCGCTCGGCATGTTGCGTCAGCAACTCGTCGAGGTGGCGACGGTTCGGCAGGCCGGTGAGCGAATCGTGCAGCGCGTTATGCTCGATCCGCGCCTTGGCGGCTTCGAGTTCTGCGTTGCGGGCTTCGGCAAGCTCCTTGGCGTGCTTCAGTTCTTCCTGCAACGTCACATCGGCGGTGACATCCCAGTTGACGCCGACCAACCGCTCGGGTTCGCCGACGTCTTTATAGGCGACGCCGGTGGCGCGGATATGCCGGATCTGGCCGTCGTCCAGCACGACGCGGTATTGCGAGGCATAACTGCGCTGAGACCCCAGCAGTTGGAAGAACTCGCCGCGGGCGCGGCCGATATCATCGGGATGGACGCGACGCTCCCAGTGGGTGACGTCGCGCGGACCGCCATCATCGGGGAGGCCGTACAGCGCATTCATGCGGCCGTCCCAGTATTCGGCGGGGTTGCCGACATTGGCTTCCCAGACGGCGACTTTCGAGGTGTCGAGCGCCAGCCGCAGCCGGCGCGACAGCTTCTCAAGCTGCTTCTCGCGGTCGCGCAGCTGGGCAATGTTGCGTTGCCGCTCTTCGATCAGCCGTGCCGACAACAATGTCGGCACCATGATCAGCGCCCCGGCAGCCAGCATCAGCAGTCGCAGACGCCAGATGTCGGGTGGTGTCTGGCCCCAGCCGCCCTTGGGTCGCGCTGAGATTTGCCATGAGCCCGACGGCAGCATGACGTTGGCGGTGACCGGGTTGTCGCCCAGCAGTTCGGTAGAGCCGAGAAACTGCCCGCCGCGACCGCCGGTGGCGTTCAGCCCGCTGAGGGCCAGTTCCACCGGAACATCGGCGCCGACCAGCCCGCTTTCGGCGTAGAGCCGTTCGACATCGATGACGGCCGAGACGATGCCCCAGAAGCTGTTGCGTTCTTCTCCGTCGCTGACAAACACCGGGAAGCGGGCGACGAAAGCGCGTCCGCCCTGCACCAGATCGACCGGGCCGGCGAGGATCATTTCGCCGGTTGCGCGGGCGCGCAGGGCTGCACCTCGCTGGGCGTCATGCCTGCGGTAGTCGAGACCGAGCGCCTGGGCGTTGCCCGCCATCGGATAGATCAGTTTGACGACCAGACCGGGCGCGCCGGCGATGTGCAGGATCTGCGACTTTTCCTGCAGCAGATTGGCGGAGAGCGCGGCGAACCGCGCCTGGTTCATGTCGGGTTCGGTGGCGATGGTGGCGACGAGCCCGCGCAGCAGCTGGATGTTGCTGTTGATGTTGCCTTCAAGCTTGGCCCGGATCAGGCTGACATGGCCGAGCACTTCGGCACGTTGGTTCTGCGTGTAGACGTTTCTCTGCTGCGATTCGACCAGCGTCCATGCGATGGCGATGGCGACGATGGCGAGCAGAACCGGAATGCTCGTCATTCGGAAAATGCCGGTCAACACTCGGTTGTGCCTGAAGGCCGAAAGCGTCAAAAAGCCCACCCCTGTCCAGCTGACCTGCCCCTGTCAACGATGCACGGTTGTAGTACGAAGTGCTTAAATTAGGCTTTAGGCGCACACGACAATACG
>JBEBXE010000296.1:0-4475 GCA_040391705.1 Aerobium aerolatum | reverse complement strand
GCAGAAAAGTCGCCCGATACCGGTTCACACCGTCGGGCGACTTGCGCTAAGGTCGGAGCTTCTCAACGAGGTTCCCTCCATGCGCCACCCGCTTTTGTTTTTGAGCGCCCTGGCCGTCAGCCTGACTGCCGGGGCGTTTTCCGCTTCGGCCAAGCCGGCGCGCTGCTTCACCACCGACGACGGTCATTTTCCCTGCAATTTCCAGGGACTGGACCGCGATGGAAGTTTCGAGATTTCGGCAAAAGGCGTGCCCAGCCATACGCTGCTGATCGAGCAACCCGGCGTTGCATCCGGCTACATCGATTTCGGCGCGCGCAGCATTGCGCTTCCGGGCGTCTATGTCCGTGAGGCCGCGGATCCCGCATGTTGGGCCAACAGCGCCACCGGAACACGCATATGTGCCTGGTGAAAAGGTATTCAGCGCTTGAGCCAGCGGTTAAGCTTGCGTAAACGCGATGGCGATAATTTGATAGGACGTGACCTGGAAATGGCCGCGCCGTAGTCTCGTGGCTGCATGTTCAGGACAAGAGTAATGAAGCGCGTCATCATTAGCGGTACAGGCGTCAGCATCCCCGACGCCGTGATCTCCAACGAGGAACTGGTCGAAAGCTTCAACAGCTGGGTCGACCGCGAGAACCTCACCCGGCAGGCGCAGGGGCAGGAGCCGCTGCAAAAATCCAGCGCCGAGTTCATCTATCATGCGTCGGGCATCAAGCGCCGCCATGTCTATGCACGCGATGGCATTCTCGACATTGACCGGATGACGCCGCGCATTCCGGCGCGCGACGACGACGACGTGTCGGTGATGGCCGAGTTCGGCGCTGCCGCCGCGCGCGCTGCCCTCGACGATGCCGGCATTGATGCCGAAGAGGTCGATCTCGTCATCTGCGCCTCGTCGCATCTGCAACGGCTGTATCCGTCGATCGGCATCGAAATCCAGCAGGCGATTGGCGCCAAGGGGGCCGCGTTCGACCTCAGCCTCGGCTGCTCGTCGGCGGCATCCGGCCTTCATGTCGCGTTCAACCTCCTGCGGGCCGGCGCACACCGCCGCGCGCTGGTGGTGACGCCGGAGATCATCACCGCCCATCTGAATTTCCGCGACCGCCAGACGCATTTCATCTTCGGCGACGCCGCAACGGCGCTGCTGCTGGAGGCGGTGGACGACGACGTCCAGGTTGCAGGCCGCTTCGAGATTCTCGACACGCGCAACTGGACGCAGTTCTCCAACAATATCCGCACCAACTTCAGCTACCTCAACCGCGCCGCGCAGGACGACATCAGCGTCATCCAGACGGAAGGCAATCTGATCAAGCAGCAGGGCAACCGGGTGTTCAAGGATGTGACGGTGGCCAGCCACCGTTTCATCGTCGATTTCCTTGCCGAGCATGGCCGCACGCCGGAGACGGTGCGCCGCTTCTGGCTGCATCAGGCCAATGCCCGCATGAACCAGATGATCCTCAAGCTCGCCTTCGGGCGCGAGATCGGCCACGACATCGCGCCGACGGTGCTGGAGGAGCTGGGCAACACCGCTGCCGCCGGCGCCATCGTGGCGCTGCACCAGAACCACAAGGACATGCAGGCTGACGATTACGGCCTGTTGTGCACCTATGGCGCGGGCTACTCGATCGGCGGCGCGCTGCTGCGGATGATGTGAGCCATCACGCGCACGAATAGGACGATCAACGCTTTTCGCTGGACGTTGCACGGTTCTGTGCGCATCAACGCTGCAGTGTTGATGGAGACGTGCGGTGACGGCAGAGCTTTTCGAACGACGGGATGACGAACCCGAAATCATTTCCGGCAGGAAGATTCCGGCGCGGGTTGCCGGCGTGTTCATTGCCGGCAACGGCGATTTCGTCACCACGGCGACGGACGCGCTGACGCTCGACTTCACCGGCATCGCCAATGATTTCCACACCGGAACCACCCGTCGCTCGGGCGGGCGCGAGCCGTGGTATCCGCGCGGCACCGAAATCCGCAACGAACGCCAGCTCTCCATCGTCGCGGCGGACGAACTGGCAGACATTGCCCGCAAGATGGAACTGGCCGAGCTCAAGCCGGAATGGATCGGCGCGAATCTGGTTCTCGACGGGGTGGCGCGTCTGTCGATGCTGCCTGCCGGCACCATGCTGTTTTTCAAGAACGGCGTGACGCTGAAGGTCGACGGCCAGAATATCCCCTGCCGTGTCGCCGGACGCTCGATTGCACGCCACGCCGGCATGGCCGACGAAGAGGCGGGCTCGCTGCTGTTTCCGAAAACCGCCCGACGCCAGCGCGGCCTTGTCGCCTGGGTCGAGAAGCCCGGCACGATTTCAGCCGGTGAAGAGGTGTCGGTGCGGGTGCCGGAGCAGTGGATCTACCGTTGAGGCGTCAATCTGCGTCGTCGGTATCCAGCAGCCGTGTGGCGCGCCAGCGCGTCAACGTCTCGTTGATCTCGTCGACGACGAAGAACCGGGCGGCGTCGCGGTCATAACCTTCCGCCAACAGCGCGTCATAGCTGGAATGCTCATGGCGCACATAGGTCGTCGTGGCGATCCACACCGCAATCGAGGCCGGCAGTTCGCGCCGGTCGCGGGCGCTGGCCATCTCGCGGATTTTCTCGATATCGGCATAGGGCGCCATCGGCAGCAGCGCCGTCAGCGCCTTGGCGATGGCGCGCTGGCGGTTGGTGTTGCGCAGCATCATGGGTCGACCACGGCGTCGGCGATCGCATCGCTCGAGGCATAATACGGCTTCACGTCGATCACCGGCGTGTTGTCGAGCACGTCGATGGCGTCGAGGTGGAGCAGGCCGTTGGCCTGATCGACGCCGAGCAGGCGCACCACATGCAGGCCAATCGGGTTCGGCCGGGCAGGCGAGCGCAGCGCGAAGGTGCCGCGTGGCTGCTCGGCATGTCGCGGCTTCTGCACGATCAGGTTGCGCGGTGCGCGGTCGAGCCACGTCAGCACGATGACATGGCTGACATTTTCCAGCCCCGCGAGCCCGTCGCGCCAGACGGCGTCGAGTTCGACCGTGGCCGGCTGGTTCAGTTCGCGCGCCGCACGCATGTTCTTCGGGCAGGCGGCGCGATCCTGCCACGGCGACCGGACGCGGCCGATGAAGACCAGTTGCGCGTCGTCGGCTGTGTGTGCTGGGTCGAACGTCAATTCGATCTCGCCGTCACGCTTTGCGCCCATGCTCGTTCCTCCCACTGCAGCATTGATCCCGTCGCCACATTCAGCTTGCCAAGCGTCGCTAAATGACATAAATATATCTTTATGTGTTTCTGGGATTTGCCATGCTGACGCGCACCTCGATAAGTCTGAACGTGATGGTTGATACGCTGAAGGCGGCGGCTGAATCCAGTCGTTTCCGCATTCTGCTGCTGTTGTCGCGCGGCGACCTGACCGTGACCGACCTGACCGAAATCCTCGGCCAGTCGCAGCCGCGCGTCTCGCGCCACCTCAAGCTCTTGATGGAAGCCGCCCTCATCGACCGCTATCAGGAAGGCTCGTGGGCGTTCTTCCGCGTTGCCGATGGCGAGCATGTGCGCGAATTCCTGTCCGGCATCACCGCCCGCATCGACCCGACCGATCCGGTGGTCGAGCGCGATCTTGAGCGGCTCGGCGCGGTCAAGCGCAAGCGTCAGGGCAAGGCGGCCGACTATTTCAGCGCCAATGCCGCCAGCTGGGACGAAATCCGTTCGCTCCACGTGCCCGATGGCGCGGTGGAAAGTGCGTTGCGCGCGCTGATCGGTGACCGGCCGTTCCAGGCGATGCTCGACCTTGGCACCGGCACCGGCCGTCTGCTCGAACTGTTTGCGCCGCTCTATCGTCGCGGCGTCGGCATCGACCTGTCGCGCGAGATGCTCGCGGTCGCCCGCGCCAATCTCGACAAGGCCGGCATTGCCCATGCGCAGGTGCGCCAGGGCGATCTCTACGCGCCGCCGGTCGAGCGCGATGCGTTCGACCTCGTCACCATGCACCAGGTTCTGCATTATCTTGACGAGCCCAGCGTGGCGATTGCGGAGGCTGCGCGTCTGCTGCGGCCTGCCGGACGGCTGGTGATCGTCGATTTCGCGCCGCATGCGCACGACTTCCTGCGCGAGGACCATGCCCATGTGCGGCTTGGCTTCTCCGACCGGCAGATCGCCGAATGGCTCGCAGATGCCGGTCTCGACCTTGAGGCCGAGCGCAGCTTCGCGCCCGAAAACGATGTGTCGGGCCTCACCGTCAAACTCTGGGTCGCGCGCGATCGTCGTCTGCTGATCGCCGAGCCCTCCCAAATCAACTCTGTTCAGTCCAAGGAAATCGTCTGATGGCCGAGCCAAGACTCTCCCGCCGTGCCGATCTCGGCGAGCGCATCAAGGTGTCGTTCGAGTTCTTCCCGCCGAAATCCGACGAGATGGAAAGCCGGCTGTGGGAAACCATCACCCGGCTGGAAACCGTCTCGCCGCATTATGTGTCGGTGACCTATGGCGCAGGCGGCTCGACGCG
>JBEBXE010000295.1:0-4501 GCA_040391705.1 Aerobium aerolatum | reverse complement strand
CGCTGGGCCGACGCCTCGCGTTCCAGCGCGCGCAGTTCGACCTCGTCGCCTTCGGCGCGGGCGGTTTCGGCCTTCAGCGAATTCAGGTCCGCGATAAGCTGCTGCTCCTGCGCCTGGGCGGCACTGGATTCGCCTTCGAGGCTGCGCAGGACCTTCTGCATCTCGGTTCGCATCTGCTGCCCGGTTTCGGCGATCTGGGCGCTGAGCGCGCGGATGCGCGGATGGCTGCCCAGCAGCGAGGTCGACAAGTCGGCCAGTTCCGCCGACAGCTGCGTATGCCGCTCGCGAAAACGCTGTACCAGCGGTGCATTCAGAACCTCGGGCATGGTTTCGACCTGCCCGCCGGAACGCAACGCGTCGCGAATTGCAGCGGCGCGCGATTCGGCAGCCGAGCGCGCAACGCGCACGCGGCTCAACTCGGTCGACAGTTCCGACATTTGCTGGGTTGCCAGGCCAGCGGTGCCCTGCCCCATGAACAGGTCTGCCTGCGCGCGATAATTGGCCACCTTTTCCTCGGCAGCGCGGACACGCAGGCTCAGGTCGGCGATTTCAGGCTCGAGCCACTGGGTTGCATCGACGTTCGACGTCAGCTTCGCCTGTTCCTGAACAGCGAGGTAGGCGGCTGCGATCGCATTGGGAACATCGGCGGCCAGCTGCGGATCTTCCGAGGCGAAGCGAATGACGATGACGCGCGAGCGCTCGACACGGAACACCGTCAGCCGCTCGCGCATCGCCTTGAGCACGCGCTCCTCCTGCGAGGCTTGCGACGGGTCGCGCCGCAACCCTGTCAGCACCATCAGATTGCCGATCGTCGAGCGGCTTGCAGTTGCCCCGAACTCGGCGCGATTGGCGAGATTGAGCTTGCGGGCGACGTCGCGCAAAATATCGGCCGAGCCGATCACTTCCACCTGGCTGGTGATCGCTTCTTCATCCAGCAACGGCCGGTCGGAATCTGCTGTCGCGTTGGTTGGACGTGTGAAAGGAGATTCGCGCGCTTCGATCAGGATTCGCGTCTCGGCTTGATATTGCGGCGTCGCCAGGGTCGAAATCAGGAACGCCCCGCCCGTCACCAGCGCGGCGAAAATCAGGATGCGCAGCCAATTGCGCCGCAACGCCCCGAACAGCTGACCGAGGTCAACATCGACATCATTTACCGCTGAACGTGCGCCAGACATGAACTTTTACCCCATACACTAAGCGGCGAAGGTAAAACATCATGGTAACCACGGGGTTAAGCCCCTAGTAACCTCCCGTTGTTCTTCCCTAACAGGGGGTTAAACACACCGCAGAAAATCTTCTGCGTGCCCGGTCGCTTTACCGACCATTAACCTTAACAGGTCGATAACAGGGCATCAGACCGGCGCAATCGCTCGCGCGCAGGTGCATCAGAGGTAAATGCTTACTCATGACAAGACAGTTCGCAGCGTTGCTGGTCATGTCCGCTTCCCTGGCGGTTGCCGGGTGCTCGAGCTATCGGCCAGCTCCGCAGGCCTTCCATGAGGCGATCAACCAGCCTTACGTGCTGGATGCCGGCGACCGGATTCGCGTTACCGTGTTCGAGCAGGAAACACTCAGCAACGTCTACGCTGTCGACCAGTCCGGCTATATCGCCTTCCCGCTGGTCGGCGCGATCGCGGCACGCGGCTACACCGTGCAGCAGATCGAAAAGCAGGTCGCGGAAAAATTGCGCAACGGCTACCTGCGCGACCCCGACGTCTCGGTCGAGGTCGACCGCTACCGGCCGATCTTCGTGATGGGCGAAGTGGGGGCGGCGGGCCAGTATTCCTACGTTCCCGGCATGACCATCCACAAGGCTATTGCGGCTGCCGGCGGGTTTTCGCCACGCGCCAGCCAGGCCAGCGTCGACGTCACGCGCCAGATCAACGGAGAAGTCCTCACCGGCACCGTGCCGACATCCGATCCGTTGCTTCCCGGCGATACCATCTATGTCCGGGAGCGTTTCTTCTAAAGCTTCCTGTTTTCACGCATGTCCTGATCCCGGACACGGTTTTCACGTTCGGGGGACATGCTTTCAGCGGCGACATCAGCAACCGTGACCACCGACCTGCGCATCGTTCATTGTTTCAGATCACCGGTTGGCGGCGTCTTCCGGCATGTGCGCGATCTCGTGGCGGCGCAAGCGGCGGCCGGGCACCAGGTCGGCATCATCTGCGATTCGACCACCGGCGGGGCGCTGGAAGACGAGTATTTCGACGAGATCAGGGATTCGCTCGCGTTGGGCGTCTTCAGAATTGCCATCAATCGCCACGTCGGCCCGGCTGACATTGCCACCGGGTGGCGAACCTACAAGCTTATCAAGGAATTGCAGCCGGACGTGCTGCATGGGCACGGCGCCAAGGGTGGCGTTATTGCCCGGTTGTTCGGCTCACTGTTGCGGGTTTCCAGGTATCGCGTCGCCCGCCTCTATTCGCCCCATGGCGGTGTCCTGCATTACGATGCAGCCACCGCCAAGGGAAAAGCCCTGTTTGCGGTCGAGAACCTCCTCACCCGCTTTACCGACCAGCTGCTGCTTGTATCCGACTACGAGCGCCGCACCTTCGTCTCGAAGGTCGGCGAACCGCATACCGGAACCAGCCTGGTCTATAACGGCGTCACCGAGGCAGAGTTCGTTCCGGTCGCCGCCAACGCGGATGCCGCCGATTTTCTGTTCATCGGCACGATGCGCGATCTCAAAGGTCCCGATATCTTCATCGACGCAATCGCCATCGCCACCCGGCAACTGGGCCGGCCGGTGACGGCGGTCATGGTCGGGGATGGTCACGATCAGCCACGCTACACCGCGCAGGCTGCCGCGCACGGTCTGGCGGACGTCATCCGATTTCTGCCGCCGATGCCGGCACGGCAAGCCTTCGCGCTGGCACGACTGGTGGTCGTTCCCTCGCGCGCCGAAGCCATGCCCTACATCGTGCTCGAGGCGCTGGCGGCCGGCAAGACGACGATCGCAACCGCTGTTGGCGGTATTCCGGAAGTGTTCGGCCCAAACTCGCCCGCCCTCGCCCAGCCGAATGCCGAAAGCGTCGGCGCGACGATGGTTGAAGCCCTGCGCGACGAAGCAGCGTTTGCTGCCCACATGTTGCCACACGCGGAACTGCAGGCCCGCTTCAGCGCCAGTGCGATGGCTCGGGATGTGGAAAAGGCCTATCTGACAGCGCTAAACTGACCTAACGCTAAGGTTGCAACTGAACCGTCAAGGTTTCCTTAGCGGCTTTTTGATATGCAGAAACAAATCTGGATTCTGCGATGTCAAAGAAGCAACCCTCCCACAAGTTCACCGTCGAGGCGGTTCGAACCTTCGACGACAAAGGCGACGCCCACAACGCAGCCACTGCTTCCGCAGTGCTGAATGCAAACGCACGCAAGATCGCGACGCAATACCGGCGCGATACGATGTCGCCGGTGATGGTCAGCGGCGTGCTGCGCGTCGTCGAGTTCGCGCTGCTGGCCCTGTCGGGCCTGGCGCTGTTCATGGCCTATGTGGGCGGCAATGGCGGACCGCCGCTCTACTATGCAGCACTGATCATCGTGGGTGCCGGCGCAACCGTAACGGTGCTGGAAGTCGCCAACGCCTACCAGATTCCACGCCTGCGCCAGCCCATCACCACGGTGGGCACCCTGGTAGCGGTCTGGATCGGCGTGCTAGCGCTGATGGCGCTGGTCGGCTTCTTCCTGAAGATTTCCGTCGAATTCTCCCGCTTCTGGCTGGGATCGTGGTTCATCACCGGGCTCGTCCTGCTTATCGGCTTGCGTCTGGTGATGGCGCGGCTGATCCGCCGCTGGTCGCGCAACGGTGCGATGGAACGACGGGCCGTGATTGTCGGCGGTGGCGACGCCGCCGAAAAGCTCATTCGCGCGATCGAGCAGGAGCCCTACAACGACATTCGCATCTGCGGCATCTTCGATGACCGCGACAACCGCCGCTCTCCGCCCATCGTGGCGGGGTATCCAAAGCTCGGCAACATCAGCGAACTGATCGAATTCGCCCGCATCGCCCGCATCGACATGCTGATCGTGTCGCTGCCGTTGACCGCCGAAACCCGCGTGCTGTCGCTGCTCAAGAAATTGTGGGTGCTGCCGGTCGATATCCGGCTATCCGCCCACGCAAACCAGCTGCGGTTCCGCCCGCGCGCCTATTCGTTCATCGGCTCGGTGCCGCTGCTCGACATCTTCGACAAGCCGATCAACGGCTGGGACTCGGTTGCCAAGCGCGCCTTCGACATCGTCTTCAGCCTGCTCGGCATCGTGGCATTTTCGCCCTTCATGCTCGCCACCGCCATCGCCATCAAACTCGATAGCAAGGGTCCGGTGCTGTTCAAACAGAAGCGGCACGGCTTCAACAACGAACAGATCGAGGTCTACAAGTTCCGCTCGATGTATGTCGAGCAGTGCGATCCGACAGCCAAGAACGCCGTCACCAAGAACGATCCGCGCGTCACCCGTGTCGGCCGGTTCATTCGCAAGACCTCGATCGACGAACTGCCGC
>JBEBXE010000294.1:0-4506 GCA_040391705.1 Aerobium aerolatum | reverse complement strand
AAGGCGTAGCCGTAGGCGATCTCTTCCAGCCGGGAGAACCGTCCCGATGCCCCGGCATGGCCGGCATCCATGTTGATCTTGAACAGGATCGGGCTATCGCCGGTTTTGTGGGCGCGCAGTTTCGCCACCCACTTGGCTGGCTCCCAATAGGTGACGCGCGGATCGGTGAGACCGGCAACCGCGAGGACCGGCGGATAATCCTGCGCGCTGACATTGTCGTAGGGCGAGTAGGCCGCAATCGTCCGGTAGTCGGCCTCCGACTCGATCGGGTTGCCCCACTCGGGCCATTCCGGCGGGGTGAGGGGCAGGGTCGCGTCCAGCATGGTGTTGAGCACGTCGACGAACGGCACTTCGGCGATGATGCCGGCAAAGTCGTCCGCTGCCATATTGGCAACCGCGCCCATCAGCATGCCGCCTGCCGAGCCGCCTTGGGCGACGATGCGGTCATGGCTGGTAAAGCCCTCGGCAACGAGATGGCGTCCGACCGCAATGAAGTCGGTGAAGGTGTTGGCCTTGTTGTCGCGCTTGCCGTCGTCGTACCAGCCATAGCCCTTGTCCTTGCCGCCCCGGATATGGGCGAGGGCATAGACGAAGCCGCGATCGACCAGCGACAGGCAGTTGGTATTGAACGAGGCCGGAATCGAAATGCCGTATGAGCCGTAGCCATAAAGCAGGCACGGCGCGGAGCCGTCGAGCTTCGTGTCCTTGCGGTAGAGCAGCGAGACCGGAACCAGTTCGCCATCCGGCGCCGGCGCCATCAGCCGGCGCGTGACGTAATCGCCGGCATTGTGGCCCGAGGGCACTTCCTGGGTCTTGAGCAGGACGCGCTGACGCGTGCGCATGTCGTAGTCGAATACCTGCGCCGGGGTGGTCATCGACGAATAGGAGAAGCGGATGGTTTCGGTGTCGTATTCGTACGAACCGGCCAGGCCCAGCGAATAGGCTTCCTCTTCGAAGGCGACGACGTGTTCCTCGCCGGTGTCGCGCTGGCGCACGACGATGCGCGGCAGGCCGTCGCGGCGCTCGAGCCAGACGACGAAGTTGCGGAAGCCGATCACCGACAGGATCAGGCGGCCCGGCTCATGCGGCACCAGTTCGGTCCAGTTTTCCTCGCGCGGATCGGACACCGGCGCGGTCATGATCCGGAAATCCTTGGCCCCGCCGGAATTGGTGAGGATGAAGAAGACGTCGCCGCCTTCTTCGAGATCGTACTGCACCCCGGTCTCGCGCGCCTTGACCACAACCGGTTCGGCATCCGGCTGGTTGGCCGGCATCAGGCGATATTCGCTGGTTTCGTGATCGCTGACCGAGACCATGATCCAGTCGCGCAGGCGGGTGCCGCCGACATCCATGAAGAAGCCGGGATCCGTCTCCTCATAGACGAGGCGGTCGTTTGCAGTCGCATCGCCAAGGCGATGATAGAAAATCTGCGACGGGCGGTGATTGTCGTCCAGTTTCGTATAGAAGAAGCCGGTATCGCTGGCGTCCCATTCGCCGGAACCGCCGGTATTGTCGATCAGGTCGTCAAGATCGGTGCTGGCGTCGAGGTCCCGGACCTTGAGGGTGTAGAACTCCGAGCCCTTGTCGTCATAGCCCCAGATCAGTTTGCGGTGGTCGCTGGAGTGGTCGATTCCGCCCAGCGAGAAATAGGCTTTGCCGTCAGCTTCCTTGTCGCCGTCGAGCAGGATGGTTTCGGCATCGCCATCGCGCGGGGTACGGAAGAAGCGCGGATACTGGCCGCCGAGCTTGTAGGACGAGCCATAGGCAAACGGTCCATCCTTCATCGGCACGCTGGAATCGTCTTCCTTGATGCGGCCCTTCATTTCCGCAAACAGCGCCTGGCGCAGGTCGGCGGTGTCGTCCATCTGCGCCGCCTGGTAGGCGTTCTCGGCTTCCAGATGGCTGCGGATGGCCGGGTCCAGCGTCGCCGGGTCCTTGAACATCTCCTGCCAGTTGTCGGCGCGAAGCCAAGCATAGTCGTCGGTTCGCCGGATGTCGTGGCGCACATCGTCAAGCGGCCGGCGCAGAGCGCTCGGGGCGGGGAGCGGCTTGAAGCGTACTGGGCGGGTCATGGCTGGTCTTTCCGAGTTCATGAATACTGTGGCGTCGCAGGCGATATCAGGTCGTCTGGCGACGATTGCAAGGGGCGAAAAATCGCGGATCCACGGATCCATAAGAAGTGTCTAATCTTAGCGAATCGCTGTCGAGCGCACTGTTGATCCGAGGGTCGATCTATTAATTTCGGGTAATAAAAGAAAAGGCGTAAGGTCTATACTTCTTATTCACTTGGTTTTTCAGGAAACTCGTTATGTTGAATTGACTTGTCTTACCAACGGTCCCATGTATGCACCCGTGGCACGAATCGCAGGACGCGGCAACAAGCGTCTGGGTGCTATTTCCACAACGCCTCAAGGCTTGGGAAAACGATGTGTTTTCAACTTACTGGGGCCAAATGATGGACATTAACGAGACTCAATCAAGAAATGACGATATGCTGATTGAACTGACCGCCGATGTTGTGGCGGCCTATGTCAGCAACAATCCGGTTCCGGTTGGCGAGTTGCCAAACCTCATCGCTGACGTGCATGCCGCACTCGGCCGTGTGGGTGGAGCTCCTGAACAGGTGCCTGTCGACAAGCAGAAGCCGGCAGTAAATCCGAAAAAATCGGTCACTGAAGATTACATCATCTGTCTGGAAGATGGTAAGAAATTCAAGTCCTTGAAGCGTCACCTCATGACGCATTACGGGCTGACGCCAGATCAGTACCGTGAAAAATGGGGCTTGGAGCCCAACTATCCAATGGTTGCTCCAAGTTACGCCGCTGCCCGCTCGCAGTTGGCTAAGCAAATGGGGCTTGGCCGCAAGCGTGTTGCAAAGTAATACCAAGGCCTAATCCTAAAAGATTAGAAAAAGCAGCGCTCAGGCGCTGCTTTTTTTGTTTTGGATCGCGTGCTGTTGCCTGGCGCGCAAGCGATCCAATGCCTGTTTCAGCGCAATGTGCCGGTCGAGATTGTAGCTCCAGTGTTGGCGGATACCGCGCTGGCGTTCCCGCTCGAGCAGACGATGCAGGCGGAGGAGCAGATGTGTCCGGCCCTGCACCCCCGCAGTCAGGGCCTGCTCCAGATCGATGCCGGTGAGAAGTTGCAGCGCCGCGATTTCGCGCGCGCGTTGGGCCCGGTCGAGTTTGTCGCGCCGGAAAGCGCTGATCTGATTCTGAAGTGTCGGTGTCACGTCCGCTCCTGATGACTGGCTGTCGGAGCGTTGAATCCTCATGGCTGCAGCGCCGGCGTGGATCGAATTTGCGTGGCCACAGATAAAAACATCATAAAAACAAGAGCATGGATAGATTCATCGCTATTGATGTTCTCTTTTTGTTCACTCCCGCCTCCAATATGGGTATAAGTAATTATTCCTATAACACGGGGGTGGAAGTGCGATCTTCATTGCTCAAAAAGGAATGGGAACCGGATCGAACAGAAAAATGTTCGCCCCCGATCGAAATGGATCTGGCGCGATTGCCGCGGGCGGAGCGAATTTCCGTCGCATGCGACGGGGTGATCGACATCGCGTCGGCATTGTTCGGCGTCAGCGGAAAAGAGTTGCGTGAACCGGGCCGCTCGGTCCTGAGCATCAGCCGGGTGCGTCAGATCGCCATGTACGTCACCCATGTCGAACTGGGCATCAGCATGAAGGATGTCGGCGAAGGCTTTGGCCGCGACCGCACCACCGTCCTGCACGCCTGTCACCAGATCGAGGATCTGCGCGACGATGTGGAATTCGATGGCATCGTCGCGACGATGGAGAAGATCGTTGCAGCAGCTTTTGGACGAAAAGACCAGAATTGAGGTCGCGATGAAGCAAGACAAAGAAGAGATGAGAGTTATTCATTTTCTACTGCGCGGCAGCGGCAGACTGGAAAGGAGTGCGAGGCACACGCCGCTGATCGACGGTGGCGAGCGCGGAACGATCGCTGTCTCCACCCAGGTGCTGCAACGGCTGGTGCGGACGCAGCGTGTGGTCGTTCGCAATGGAATGATTACGGCGGTCGGCGATGCGCCGGGTCCGCTGGTGACAGTGACGGAGACGGTGGTGACGCCGACCGGTCCCGAACTGGTGACGCTGAACGTTGCCGAGTCGCCGCTGGGCGCGTTGTGGCGACACAAGGACAGAGCGGGGGCAAGGTTTCTGAGCGCGGACGAGTTCAGTGCCGGCGAGCGATTGCGCAGCGATTACACACGCGCGCAGATCATGCCGCGTCTGGGCGTCAACTGGGACGCTGCCGGCGGAGCGGGCAACACGGTGCGCGATGTCAACGGCATGGCCGGGCTGACCGACACGGCGCTGGCCGCGCGCGCGCGGGTCGAGAAAGCCATCGACGCCGTCGGCCCCGAACTGGCTGGCGTGCTGGTGGATATCTGCTGCTTTTTGAAAGGGCTGGAAACGGTGGAGACGGAACGGTTGTGGCCGGCCCGGTCGGCCAAGATCATGCTGAAGTCGGCGCTGGG
>JBEBXE010000293.1:0-4532 GCA_040391705.1 Aerobium aerolatum | reverse complement strand
TGCAATCTCTGCGTCAACGTCTGCCCGGTCGAGAACTGCATCACGCTGGAACCGCTCGCCGTTGGCGTGCTCGACCAGCGCACCGGCAAGGTGGTCGAACCGGTCTACGCCAACTGGACCACGCATCCGAACAATCCGATGGCCCGCGAGGCGGCGGAATAGTTCCTCCCCGGCCGGACGAGGTTGCCCATGTTGCGTATCGGGCAGCCTCGTTCGGCCTCCTATTCTTCGGCGATGACGCGGTCTCCACACCAACCGGCGATCTGGCCCTGTCTTTTGTTCTTTGCAGACGCGAGGGTCTCGGCTAAGCCCTGTATACAATGGGAGGGCCGAGCGTGAGCCAAACAACTGCAACGACCGTGCCAGCTTCAGCCAAGCAGGCGTCCGCACCGGATAGCGGGACGCTTCGGGGTCATCTGGCGATGATCCTGTTCACCGCGCTGGTGTCGGGTTCCTACTCCTTCGGCGCGCTGGCTGCACCTCACATTGCGCCCGGCGCGGTCAACGCGATGCGCTTTGCCGTCGGCATCGGCTTCATGGCGGCGGCGGTGGCGCTGCTGCTGCGCGGCCGCGTGCCTGCACCGAGCGCGTCATGGCGCTATCTGCTGCTCGGCGGCCTGATGGCCGTGTTCTTCATCACCATGTTCATCGCGCTCGGGCTGACCGATCCGGTTTCCACCGGCGCGGTATTCACGCTGATGCCGATCATGTCGGCGATCTTCGGCTATTTCCTGCTCGGCCAGATCCCGCGCCCCATCGTCGTCGCCAGCCTTGTCGTCGCCGCGCTCGGCTCGATCTGGGTGATTTTTGGCGGCGATGTCGCCGCCATCCGCTCCTTCGATATCGGCCGCGGCGAGATGATCTTCTTCGTTGGCGTCATCTGCCACGCGCTCTATTCGCCGCTGGTCAAGAAGCTCAATGACGGGCGCGAGCCGCTGGCCGTGTTCACGCTCTACACCATGATGGGGACGGGGCTGTGTATCGCCATCTACGGGGCGCGGGAGGTGCTGGAGACCGATTGGGCCGGCCTGCCGCCGGTGGTCTGGCTGGCGATCGGCTATCTGGCGATCTTCACCAGCGCCGGCACCACCTATCTGGTCCAGTATGGCGCGATGCGGCTGCCGGCGGCCAAGGTGATGGCCTACACCTATCTGTCGCCGTGCTTCATCATCATCTACGAAGGCCTGCTCGGCCATGGCTGGCCCAGCCTCGGCGTTCTTGCCGGCGCGGTGGTGATCATGCTCGGGCTGCTGGTGATGGCGTTGTCGAAAGACCGCTGACGTCAACGCTTCATTAACCTAAATCGGCAAGCTTCAGACGAGAGTGAAACCAGCAGGCGCGGGAGCCGGGCATGATCGTCATCAAGGCTACCGGCAAAACCGACGTCAGGGCGCTGCGCAAGCTGGCGTCGCAGCTGTCTGCCGACGAGGTCGAGGTCGCACCGCAGGAAATCCAGCCCGCGATGCCGCGTCGTGGCCGCAAGCCGACGGTCAGCACCCTGCCGGGCGCGTCGATCTCCATCGGCACCCAGGCCGCGCTGCTCGAACTGCGCCGGGTCGATGTCGAGCCAACCGGCGAATACGAGTTCGGCTAAATCAGAATGCGATCTTCAAACCCGCCGACACGGTGAGCGTGCGCAGCGCCATGCCGACACCATCGGGGAATTCCGACAACGGTTCTCCAGTCGAGATTGCCGACATGTGACTGATGCCGCGGGTTTCGAAATAGTGGTCGTAATCCGCGCCGACAAACAGCGATGTCGCGGCCGAGACCTGATAGCTGGCGCGGGCACGCGCGGTGATGAACGGCTGCGTGGTGTAGAGATCGTCGAAACGCAGGTCGCGCCGCCAGTGATGGTCGTTATCAGTTGCCCCCAAGGTCACGCCGCCGCGAAACTGCCCGTCCAAAGTCCAGCGCCCGGTGGTCGTGATGAGGTCGACGCCGGCAAAGACGCCCGGAAGCTTCTGTTGAAACGAGATCGACGGGCTCCCCGTACCCTCGGCACGGGTATTTTCGCGATATCCGGTCCAGCTGTAGACATAGCCGCCATCGTTGGCGCGCCAGCTGACGTCGGTGTATTTGACGCCGGCATACAGGTTGATCGTCGTTGCGCCAAGCGCGATATCCTTGCCGAGCGCGACGTCACCGGAAAAATAGTGGTGCAGCAGCACGTCACTGTGGGTGGAGCGATCGGTCCAGTCGTCGAAATCGTAGCCGACGAGATAGGGCTGGAGCCAGTCATAGTCGGCCATGCGGCTGCCGCCGAACGCTGCGATCTTGGCGTTGGCGCGCACCGACCAGCCGTAGTCGAAGTCGACCCGGCCTTCCGCCGTCACCGTTGGTGTTTCCGAGTGCCAGATCAGATGGCTGATGCGGTTGCCGTTTTCGAACACCAGCTCATCGGCGCGCAGGAAGCTGTAGCCCGCGCCGATTGAAACCGTCGCATCGCCGTGATCCAGAACGGTTTCCTGCTGGGCCTGTGCTGCGGCAGCCCAAAAACCCAAAATGGCCGCCGCCGCGACCGGTGTTGAAAACCGTCCCACCATACGTCCCCAAACCATAAGCTTTGGCGGGGAGTGTGAGATTTTTATGGTTAAGGATGCGCTAACGCGCCGGATTGAGCGGTTCAGTTTTCGGCTTCAGGCTGTCGATAAAAATCTGTTCGAGGAACTGCGCGGCGTCGTCGAAGCGTTGCTCGCCACCGCGATCCGGCCCCAGCACCGCACGCACCTGCACGTCGAAATCGGCATAATGCTGCGTTGTCGCCCAGATTGAGAAGATCAGGTGGTGGGCGTCGGTGTGCACGATCCTGCCGGCGCGCATCCAGCCTAGGATCACCTGCGCCTTCTCATCGACCAGCGTTTTCAGCTCGCCCTCGATCATCGGCATGATCCGGGGCGCGCCTTGCAGGATTTCATTGGCAAACAGCCGGCTTTCGCGCGGAAAGTCGCGCGCCATCTCCAGTTTGCGCCGGATATAGCTGCGCAGTTCCGAAATCGGGTCGCCGACATCGTCGAGTTCGCGCAGCGGCGCCAGCCACGTCGTCAGCAGCCGCTGCATCAGGTTGATGTGGATGTCTTCCTTGGAACGGAAATAATACAGCAGGTTGGGTTTCGACATCCCGGCGGCCTCGGCGATCTGGTCGATCGTCGCGCCGCGAAAGCCGTGCTGCGAGAACATGTCGAGCGCTGCTTCCAGAATCAGCTCGCGCTTTTCCGTCTGGATGCGCGTTCTGCGTCGCGGCTTTTCCGCCTCCATGTCGCGTTCCCCATCGTGCTCGTTGTCTGCTGTTTCTGGACCAATCCGTCTGGACCAGTTTTCCCTTGGCCTGTGGAGCGCGCCGGGAGGCAGTCAATTGCGCTAGTAATCGCTTGACCGCCCATGTGGCGGTGCTAACGTTTGTCCAATTGGTCAAAAATTGCGTAGCACATCTACGCCCGAAGAACCAAGCGTTGGCCGTATCGAATCGGAACTCAAAGGGGAAGCTTGGTTATGTCCAACAGGCTGAACGTCGCACCAAACGATCTCAGTGCATTCTGGATGCCGTTTACATCCAATCGTCAGTTCAAGCAGGCACCGCGTATGCTGGTTGCCGCAAAGGACATGCACTATACCACCGCCGATGGCCGTCAGGTGCTCGATGGCACTGCCGGACTCTGGTGCGTCAATGCGGGCCACTGCCGCCCGAAGATCACCGAAGCCATCCAGCAGCAGGCAGCATTGCTCGACTACGCACCGGCGTTCCAGATGGGGCATCCGCTGGCGTTCGAGCTGGCGAACCGGCTGGTGGATATCGCACCGGAAGGCATGGATCATGTCTTCTTCACCAATTCCGGCTCGGAATCGGTCGACACCGCGCTCAAGATCGCGCTGGCCTACCATCGCGTGAAGGGTGAGGGCAGCCGCACCCGTCTCATCGGTCGCGAGCGTGGCTATCACGGCGTCAACTTCGGCGGCATCTCGGTCGGCGGCATCGTCACCAACCGCAAGATGTTCGGCACCCTGCTGACCGGCGTCGATCACATGCCGCACACCCACCTGCCGGCCCAGAACAGTTTTACGCGCGGTGTGCCGGAGCATGGCGGCGATCTGGCCGACGAGCTGGAGCGCATCGTCACGCTGCACGACGCCTCGACCATCGCGGCGGTCATCGTCGAGCCGGTCGCTGGCTCCACCGGCGTGCTGATCCCGCCGCAGGGCTATCTCCAGCGCCTGCGCAACATCTGCAGCAAGCACGGCATCCTGCTGATTTTCGATGAAGTCATCACCGGCTTCGGTCGTCTCGGTACGCCGTTCGCCTCCGACTACTTCGGCGTCATCCCCGACATCATGGTCACCGCCAAGGGCGTTTCCAACGGCGTGATCCCGATGGGCGCGGTGTTCGTGAAGAAGGAAATCCACGACGCGTTCATGACCGGTCCGGAGCACCTGATCGAGTTCTTCCACGGCTACACCTATTCGGGCAATCCGATTGCGTCGGCCGCGGCCATCGCCACGCTCGACACCTACAAGGAAGAGGGCCTGCTGACCCG
>JBEBXE010000292.1:0-4543 GCA_040391705.1 Aerobium aerolatum | reverse complement strand
GGCCGGGCCGCGCCACGTGGCGACGATGGCTTCCGCCTGCTGCTCGGTGACGCTCTGGTAGGCGTCGACGAAGCTGCGCACCGCGCGCGCGTCGCCGGTGCGTGACGGCCAGGCGCATTGATAGATCAGGAATGCCTGCTCTTCCGACAGTTCCAGTGAGCGCAGCGCGACGATCAGCGTCGAGACGTCGTGGCCGTCGGAGACGGAACGCGCCTTGTCGAGGCTGATCTCGAGCGCATCGGCAAGCGCGATGTGAAACAGCGTCGGCACGCCGGCCAGTGCTGTCGAGCGCAGTCTGCGGTAGCCATCCGGCGTTTCATCCCAATGCAACCGCACGCTGGCGTCCGGCTTGGGGGCGGTCGTCTCCGAGGCGGAGCGCATCATCGTCAGGAGCCGGTCGCGGGTCTCGTCGATCTTGCTCGGCGTGTGGTCCTGCTCGAAGGCGCCGAGCGAGGCGATGAGGCGGACGATGCGCGAATCGAGGCCCTGTCGCGCGGCAATCGCCCGCGCATGCGGCAGGCCGTGACGGCCGATCAGGGCGACGAGGTCGATGCCGGTGAGGATCGGCGAGCGCATCAGCAGCGGCGCTGAAATCTCGACCGGCATGTCGCACAGGCGGCGCACCAATGTCGGCGGCGCATAGGGGGAATCGGACAGGGTGGCGGCGGCAAAGCGCAGGGTCTCTTCGCTGACCGAAGCCAGCAGCGGCACCGCCAGATCGTCAAGCTGCGCCGTCTCGCGCCGCGTCGGGCGCGCCATCGAGCAGAACGCGGTGACAGCCGAGCGCAGCAGCCGCTCCGGCTTGCCGGCTGCACGATGGGAACTGAGTTTGAGAAGGCCCGTCTGAGACACGAGAGGACGCCTGTACCAACACACTGAAAACACAACGCGGCGGTTTGACCAGCGCCGAAACGCCACCGAACCGGAGGTCTTTCAAACTAGCTGGAATTTATTAGCGTCGTGTTAACTTTAAGCCCCGGTCAACGAAAGCTTAACGCAATCTTCTCAATGTGTTGGGGGATTGTCCGGATGCGGAAAGGAAACCCCGCCGGAGCGGGGTTTGAGATGCAGCCTATTTCGTGTGGAGAACGCCTTGCTGGCTGGCCTTTGGTGGCTTGGGATTGTCGCCGGTGGTGATGCTGCTGCCGCGAACCTTGCAGAAATAGGCGGCGTCGGCGTGGGACACCTGCAAGGTGCTGCCGAGCGAGGTGACGCCGTTGGCGCATTCGATGGTGTAGACGCCATCGACGACATGGATGGAATAGGCATGGGCCTGGGCGACCGGTGCGATGAGCACTGCGCCGACGATGGCAAGCTTTGCGAAGATCCTGGATGTCATAGTTCTCTCTCCCAATGTGTGTTGACGCCCTGACAATGGCAGTCATGGCTTGAACCTGTTCTGAATGGGGGTTTCAGACAGTGTTCAGGAAGAGAAGACGATTTCGAGCTGCTGGCCCTAACTGCTGCAGTCATGGGCATTGGAAGCAGACATTCACGTTTAACGTCGTGTTAACTCTATGCTGTTGCTATTCCCGACGGAGGCGTAGCGTCTGCTCCAATCGGTCAGATAAGCGAGCGAAGTCATGGTGTCCACGATACTTCCTTTCGTCATCCGTCATCGAGGGCAGGGACTGCCGCGCGCAGCCGGCCCGCCAGCGACGATCATCTTCTTTCCCGGCGTACGGTATGAAGCGTTTCCGGACGAGAGCTCTCCGGAGCAGGACTGCACGGGGGCAGGGCGCGACACGCGCAAGACCGGCAAACCCCGACGCAAAGCGCGCTGAGCGGCTCGGTTGACCTTCATTGATGCTGTGCGTCCTTCGAGGCTCGCCGAAAAGGCTCGCACCTCAGGATGAGGTCTGTTGTGAAACGCACCTGCTGTGTGGTGGGTTCAACAAACCACTTTCCTCATCCTGAGGTGCGAGCGGAGCGAGCCTCGAAGGACGCACTGAACTTGACGTCTTATTGATGCAGCGTGCAGGCCAGTCCTGCCAGATAGGTGGCGATGGTGTCTTCCCACGTGTCGTCGGGCGAGAATGCGCGCACCACTACGATGCCCTCGTCGATATCGGCTTCGATGAACACCGATCCATCGAATTCCGGCGGTAGCGCGTTGCGCAATTCGATCATCTGCACCGGCGTGGCGACGACGAAATCGAGGTTCGGATTCGGCGTCGAATTGTCGTTGACGCTGAAGACGTTCTGCCCGGCGCGGTCGTAGACCGACAGCGACCAGTACGGAACCTTGCCGCCGCCGTTGAGGCGCACCACGCCCTCCGACAGATCGAACCGGCAGCCAACGGCGTTGAACAGCGGGTCGATCGAGCCGAGCAACGGTGCAGCACCGGGCGGGTCGAGGCGGGTGATGGTGTGGAAGTTGCTGACTTCCGACAGCGCCGACCAGGCGTCGCGCTGCGAATAGGCGGGCACCATCAGCAACACCACGATGTGGACGATGCCGGCCCCGACCAGTCCGAGCAGGATGGCGTGCAGCAGCCTATGCATCGCAACCCAGCCGGGTGACGTGCGGAAGGTCGATCTCGGTGATGCGCGCGCCCGACGCCATGGCGGTGTCGTAGAAGGTCAGCACCAGACTGAATGCACCGTCGCCGCGCACCGCCAGCCAGTTGCCGGGGGCAGCATGGCGCGACACGGTGGTGGTGACGGTGTTGTCGCCTTCGCGCAGCAGCGCATAGGAATGCAGCGCCGGCGCACGCGTGCCGGCCGGGACAATCACCTTGCCGGCGCTGTCACGGGCATGCAGCGTCCAGAACCGGGCAGGCGGCAGCGGACCCTCGATGCGATAGGCGCAGTGCAGCCGCAGCATCTCGCCGGTGTTGTCGTCGCGCGCAATGAAGGTAAGCCCTTCGGCGCTGCCCAGCGCCAGATCGGCTTCGCGCGAAAACCGCGCCTTGGAATAGGGGTCGGCGCCTGCGGTGCCACGGGTGGAAAACGCCTTCCAGTTGCCGATGGCGATGGTGCCGAATTCGAAGTCGCGATCGAGCGCCAGCCAGACGCTGCCCGCGCCGCCGCCAAGCGCAATGGCGAGCGTTGTGACGGTCAGGAGGAGGGATTTCAGCATGAGGGTGCCAAGCTTACAGCGATGACAGGGTTTCGGACCGCACGGGCGCGGTGAGCACCGGTGCCGTCTCGAAGGTGCGCGACATCTCGTTCAGCAGCCGCGTGGTGCGCGCCGACAGCACGGACGGGCGCTCCTGCTCGGGTCCGGCCCCGCTGTCGGCGGCGGAGGCTGCGGCGACGGCCGCGTCGGGCTTCTTGTCGAGGAATGGTTTTTCGATGCCGGGGATCGCTTTCAGTTCGATGTTCTGGTGGGCATAGGCCATCAGGCGCTGCCACACCATGGCAGGGACGGAGCCGCCGGTCATGTTGCGGGTCGGCGAATAGTCGTCGTTGCCGAGCCAGACGGCGGCGGTGTAATTGCCGGTGAAGCCGACATACCAGGCGTCGCGATAGGCCTGGGTGGTGCCGGTCTTGCCGGCGGAACGGATGCCGGGCAGGGCGGCGCGGCGCGCGGTGCCGGATTCGGGGATCTGCACCAGGATCGAGTTCATCGACGCCACCGCCTGTTCGGACACGGCGCGCTGGGGGCCGGGCGAATTGCGGCCGAAATCGTAGACCACGGTGCCGGAATGGGTGAGCAACTGGCTGATGCCGTGACGCATGCCGGTGAAGCCGCCATCGGCCAGCGTCAGGTAGCCGGTGGCCTGATCCATCGTGGTCATGCTGGAGGTGCCGAGCACCATGGTGCGGTGGCCGTTGAGTTCGGATTCGACGCCCATTTTCGCCGTCATCTCGACGATGGCCGGAATGCCGAGGTGCTCCTTGGCAAGGCGCACCGGAACGGTGTTGAGCGAGCGGATCAATGCCGATGCCAGCGTCACGCGCCCGGCATAGCCACGGGTATAGTTGCGCGGCGACCAGCCGGCCCAGGTGATCGGCGCATCGGAGATGACGGACTCTGGCGTGAAACCGGCTTCCATCGCGGCGGTGAAGACATAGGTCTTGAACGACGAGCCGGTCTGGCGCATCGCCCGCGTGGCGCGGTTGAACTGGCTGCGGCCATAATCGTTGCCGCCGACAATGGCGCGCACCGCGCCGTTGTTTTCCAGCATGACGATGGCGCCTTCGGAGAAGTGATAGGCCTGTCCGTTCTGGCGGACGTGGAACTCGAGCGACTCTTCGGCGGCCTTTTGCAGGTTGAGGTCGATGGTGGTGCGCGCCACCAGCGCATGCGGCCCGTTCTTGGGCGCGATCTTCTTGACCTCTTCGAACGCCCAGTCGAGGAAATAGTCGGGGCTGTCGCGGTTGCCGCGATCGACGGCGGTGGCCGGATGCAGCCGCGCCGACAGCACCTGTCCCTCGGTCATGAAGCCGGCCTCGACCATGTTGGACAGGACGACGTTGGCGCGGCCGCGCGCCGCCGGCAGGTTGATGTGCGGGGCGTAGTTGCCGGGGGCCTTGAACAGACCGGCCAGCATCGCGGCTTCCGCGACGGTGACGTCCTTGATGTTCTTGTCGAAAT
>JBEBXE010000291.1:0-4583 GCA_040391705.1 Aerobium aerolatum | reverse complement strand
GCCGTGCGCGGCATGATGGAAGCCGTCACTTGGTCGTTCATTCCGGCCAAACATGCCGAACTGTTCGGCGGCGGCGCGACGGCGCTGAAGCTGACCAACCCGATTGCCGCCGACATGTCCGACATGCGGCCATCGCTGCTGCCGGGACTGCTGGCAGCCGCCCAGCGCAACGCCGATCGCGGCTTTGCCGATGTGGCGCTGTTCGAGGTGTCGGGCACCTATGAAGGCGATACGCCCGACAAGCAGCGCCGGGTTGCCGGCGGCGTGCGTCGCGGCACCGCCAAGCTTGAAGGGCAGGGCCGCCACTGGGCCGGCAATGCGGCTTCGGTGAATGTCTACGACGCCAAGGCCGATGCGTTGGCAGCCCTTGAGGCTGCCGGTGCGCCGGTCGAACGCTTGCAGATCGAGGCAGGTGGGCCTGCCTGGTATCATCCGGGCCGCTCGGGCACGATCAAGCTCGGGCCCAAGGTCGTGCTCGGCACGTTTGGCGAGTTCCACCCGAAGACGCTGGAGGCGCTCGACGTGTCCGGCCCGCTCTGCGGCTTCGAGGTCTATGTCGACGCGATCCCGGAAGCCAAGGCCAAGCCTTCGCGCACCAAGCCACGGCTCGACCTGTCGCCGTTCCAGGCGGTGCGCCGTGACTTCGCCTTCGTCGTCGACAAGGCGGTCGAGGCAGCGACGCTGACGCGTGCTGCCGGGTCGGTGGACAAGAAGCTGATCACCGACGTGCGCGTGTTCGATATCTTCGAAGGCGCTTCCGTCGGCGAGGGCAAGAAGTCGGTCGCCATCGAAGTGGCGATCCAGCCGCTGGAGCGCACGCTGACCGACGAGGATTTCGAGGCACTGGCCAAGAAGATCGTCGACAACGTCGCCAAGCAAACCGGCGGTGTGCTGCGCGGGTAGGCAGGCGGGGCGTTGTGCGTCCTTCGAGGCTCGCTGCGCTCGCACCTCAGGATGAGGACTGTTGTGCATCGAGCCCGCAATGAGGGCTCGATGATGAGAACCATCGTCCCTCGAGCCCGCCAGCGAGGGCTCGATTGATGACAACTATCGTCCTTCGAGTCCGCCAACGTGTGAGTGCGATCAACCCACCTGCCTCATCCTGAGGTGCGAGCCCTGTTCGGGCGAGCCCCGAAGGACGCAGTGCCGTCGCGCAGCGCTTTTCTTTTGTCGTGACACGCCCTACGCTTCTGCAAAAGGGAGATGAGGCGATGTTTCGCTGGGGTGTGTTGTCGACGGCAAAAATCGCGCGCGAGCATGTTGTTCCGGCGATCCTGACGGCCAGCAATGGCGTGCTTTCAGCCGTTGCCAGTCGCGATCTGGCGAAGGCACAGGCGCTGGCGCAGCAATGCGGTGCGCCGCATGCGTTTGGGTCGTATGAAGACTTGCTGGCGTCGGATGTGGTCGACGGGGTCTATATCCCGCTGCCGACGGCGCAGCATGTCGAATGGGCGATCAAGGCGGCGGATGCCGGCAAACATGTGCTGGTCGAAAAGCCGCTGGCGCTGAATGCTGCCGACATCGCCCCGGTGATCGCCGCGCGCGACCGCAACAAGGTGCTGGTGTCGGAAGCCTTCATGGTCACCTATCACCCGCAATGGCTGAAGGTGCGCGAACTGGTGCAGGCGGGCGCGATCGGCCAGCTGCGTCAGGTGCAGGGCGCGTTTTCCTATCACAATGTCGATCCGAACAATATGCGCAACAAGCCCGAGCTGGGCGGCGGCGTGTTGCCGGATATCGGCGTCTATCCGACGGTGACGACGCGGTTTGTCACCGATGCGGAACCGCTGCGGGTGCAGGCCAGCGTCCAGCGCGACCCGGTTTTCGGCACCGACATCTATGCCAGCGTGCGCGCCGATTTCGGCGAGTTCGAGCTGTCGTTTTATGTCGCGACCCAGCTGGCGGCGCGCCAGGCGATGATTTTCCATGGCGACGAAGGCTATATCGAGGTCGCCGCGCCGTTCAACGCCGGGATCTACGACGACCATCGCGTCGCCGTGCACGACCGCAGCCATGCGCAGGCGCAGGTGTTCCGCTTCCCCGCCGCGCAGCAATACCGGCTTCAGGTCGAAGCCTTCGCCCGCGCCGCCCAAGGCGAGGATGTGCCGGTGTTCAGGCTTGAGGATTCAGTGCGAAACCAGAAGCTGATCGACGCGATCTATCGCGCCGGCGACGCGGATGGTGGCTGGCAAGTTGTCTAGCTTTTCTCGCGCAGCGTGACGGCGGAGGCGGCGACCACCAGCCAGCCGACGATCATCGACGTGCCGCCGATGGGGGCGGCCATTGGGAACAGCCGCGTGCCGACATAATGGCGCATCAGCAAATCGCCGGTAAACAGCAGCACGCCGACCAGCAGGATCGCTGCGCCGGTTGCCAGCACCCGTCCGCGCCCGAACAGCCCGATGGCAAGCAGCGCCGGCGCGTGGGCCAGCAGGAAGCTCGCCGCCGTCTCGACATTGCCGCCGCCGGCATGGGCTGCCGCCGCCGACAGGGCGACGCCCGCAGCGCCGAGAAGGCCACCGGCAAGGGTGAAGACGGTGCGCATGGTGGTCATCGGTAAAACTCCGGTCGTGGCAGGGATGGTGCGCCGTGCATAGCAACATCCCTGCGCCGGAGCGAGATCATTTGCGTTTGGCGGGCTTTGACAGGTTGAGCGCGATGGCCGCGCGGATGAGCGCGGTGAAGGCTGCGGGGTCGACGGCCGCGCCTTCGCGCAGGTCGATGGCGCGGCGGGTGTTGCCGTCAAGGCTGGCGTTGAACAGGCCGGACGGATCGGCCAGCGCCGCGCCCTTGGCGAAGGTCAGCTTGACCACCGCCTTGTAGACCTCGCCGGTGCACAGGATGCCGCCTTCCGACCACACCGGCACGCCGCGCCATTTGATTTCCTCGACAATGTCCGGATCGGCCTGCAGGATCAGGCTGCGCATGGCGGCCAGCGTCTGGCCGCGCCAGTCGGACAGCGCTTCGATCTTGGCGTCGATCTGTGCGGCGGCGGTTTCACTGGTCATCGGCCTGTCTCCTACATCTTTTCGCCCGGCAACTGGCTCGCCTGTCTGACCCAGTCGGCAAACTGGTCGTCATCGAACGGCGCGCCTTCGTGGATATCGAGGTAGCGCACGTGTTCCTGCTTGGATTTTCCCGGCGGCACCGGCGTCAGCGCCGCGCCGCGGAAGAACGCCACCTTCACGTATTTCGTCATGCAGTGGAAGCTGACGAACCAGAGGTCTTTCTCGGTGCCGTAGAACGGCGAATTCCATTTCACCGCCTTGGCAACGCCGGGAACGGTGCGCTCGATGATGGCGTCGAGGCGCGCGCCGAGATCGCGCTTCCAGCCGGGCATGGCAGCGATATAGGCCTGCACGGGCGCGTCGCCATAGCCTTTGGCGATCTGCGGATTGCCGCCGGACAACAGCACGACGGCATCTGGTTTTGCTGGCTTGTTTGGTGGCATGAGGCTCCCTATCTCCCGCTCTGAACCAGAATAAAGCATGATCTGGGCGGAGTCTGCACGCGGCGGACGACGAGATGTGGCCGGGTTTCCGGCGTCGCTATGTTGCCCCGGCGGCGCGCACATCCTAGAAGGGGCAAGTTTGGGTGCTCAGGCGCCGCTTTTGCTTTCGATCAACGTGCTAAAGCCGCTTGCACCCCTAATCGACGGTTCTTATATACGCCGCAACATCACAGGAACGTCATAGCGACGCGCCAGTGAACACCGAGTTGTAAGGGGCCGTCCCCGGAACGCCTGATTGGGTCCATGACGGCCTGCTAAAGGAGAGAATGAACATGGCGAAAGTTATCGGTATAGATCTGGGAACGACCAATTCCTGTGTCTCCGTCATGGACGGCAAGGACCCCAAGGTCATTGAGAATGCGGAAGGCGCGCGCACGACGCCGTCGATGGTTGCCTTCACTGACGATGGCGAGCGCCTCGTCGGCCAGCCGGCCAAGCGCCAGGCGGTGACCAATCCGGAAAATACCCTGTTTGCGATCAAGCGCCTGATTGGCCGTCGTTTCGACGACCCGGTCACCAAGAAGGACATGGGCCTCGTCCCCTATCATATCGTCAACGGCGACAATGGCGACGCCTGGGTCGACGCTGGCGGCAGCAAGCAGTCGCCAAGCCAGATCTCGGCGATGATCCTGCAGAAGATGAAGGAAACGGCGGAAGCCTATCTCGGCGAGAAGGTCGAGAAGGCCGTCATCACCGTTCCGGCCTACTTCAACGACGCCCAGCGCCAGGCAACCAAGGATGCCGGCCGCATCGCCGGCCTTGAAGTGCTGCGCATCATCAACGAGCCGACTGCAGCCGCACTCGCCTATGGCCTCGACAAGAAGGAAGGCAAGACCATTGCCGTCTACGATCTTGGCGGCGGTACCTTCGACGTGTCCGTGCTGGAAATCGGCGACGGCGTGTTCGAGGTCAAGTCGACCAACGGCGACACCTTCCTCGGCGGCGAGGACTTCGACATGCGTCTGGTCGAGTACCTGGCGGCGGAGTTCAAGAAGGAACAGGGCATCGACCTGAAGAACGACAAGCTTGCCCTGCAGCGCCTCAAGGAAGCTGCGGAAAAGGCCAAGATCGA
>JBEBXE010000290.1:0-4587 GCA_040391705.1 Aerobium aerolatum | reverse complement strand
GCGGTGTTCGTGTTCACCGGCTTTCCGGTCGCGCTCGTGCTTGGCGGGCTGGCGCTGCTGTTCAGCCTCGGCGGCATCGCGCTCGGCGTCATGAGTTCTGCGGAGCTCTACCTCTTCGTCGAGCGGCTGTGGCAGAACGCCGCCAACAACCAGATCCTGGTTGCGGTGCCGTGCTTCATCTTCATGGGCATCATGCTGGAGCGCAGCCAGGTTGCCGAAAACCTGCTGCGCGTGCTGCAGATCATGCTGCGCCGCGTCCCCGGCGGACTGGCGCTGGCGGTGACGCTGCTGGGCACGATCCTCGCGGCTACCACCGGCATCATTGGCGCCTCCGTCGTCATGCTGACGATGATGGCTCTGCCGGCGATGATCGCGCAGAAATACGACATTCGCCTTGGCACCGGCACCATCGCCGCCAGCGCGACGCTCGGCATCCTGCTGCCGCCGTCGGTGATGCTGGTGATGATGGCCGACCTGATGGCGATCTCGGTCGGCAATCTGTTTCTCGCTGCGATCCTGCCGGGTCTGATGCTGGCGGCGCTGTATTGCGTCTATGTCGTCGTCATTGCGACGTTGAAGCCCGAAGTCGCGCCGCCGGTGCAACGGACGGCTGAGGAAGTCGGCGTCCTCAATTTGCTGGTGATGTTCATGAAGGGATTCATTCCCGTCGTGTTCCTGATTTCGCTGGTTCTCGGCTCGATCTTTGCCGGTTGGGCAACGCCGACGGAGGCGTCCGGCATCGGTGCATTCGGCGCGATCCTGCTGGCGTGGTTCAACGGCAAGCTGACGCGCGCAACGCTCGACAAGGTCTGCGTGCAGACTGCACTGACCTCGGCGATGATCTTCCTGATCTTCGCAGGCGCGGCAGCATTTTCCTATGTCTTCCGCGCGCTTTACGGCGAAGACCTGATCCTCGACTTCATCCGCTGGATGGGGCTCACCCACTGGAGCCTGCTGTTCCTGTTGATGGTGATGATCTTCCTGCTCGGCTTCTTCTTCGACTGGCTCGAGATCACCCTGATCATCCTGCCGGTGTTCGCGCCGATCATCGCCAGCTTCGCGCCGGAGTTCGCGCCAGCCCTGGGCATCGAGCATCTGTCGCCGTCCGATCAGCGGTCGATGGTGCTGCTATGGTTCGCGATCCTCGTCTCGGTCAATCTGCAGACGTCGTTCCTGACCCCACCTTTCGGCTTTGCGCTGTTCTTCCTCAAGGGCGCCGCACCGAGTTCGGTCAGCATCAAGGACATCTACCGGGGCGTCACGCCGTTCGTGGCGATCCAGCTGTTCGGCGTCCTGATCCTGGCTTTGTTCCCGGCCATCGTGTTCTACCTCGTGCTCTGATCGGGCACGGTTTGCAGGGACGGAGAGAAAGCCCATGAACCGCATCAAGACCCGCATTCTTGCCGGGGAGGTCGTCACGGCGGCGTGGGCCGAACTGGGAAGCCCCGACAGCGCGGAAGCCATGGCAATGCATGGCTGGCCGACCATCGTCATCGATGGCGAGCACGGTATCGGCGATCTGGAAAGCGCGGTGCACATCGCCCGTGCCGTCGAAGCGGCAGGCGGCGAGGTGGTTCTGCGGGTGCCGGATGGCGCCGAGACAACGCTGAAGCGGGTGCTCGATCGCGGATTCCGCTCGATCATCGTGCCGCAGGTCAACTCGGCCGCGCAGGCGCGGGCGATTGCCGAATGCTGCACCTATCCGACGCGCGGGCGTCGTGGCTATGCCGCGCCGATCGTGCGCGCCTCGCGCTACGGCGCGCGGCCCGACTATGCCGAAAACGCCCATGACGAGTTGCTGCTGATGGTGCAGATCGAGCACCATGAGGCGGTCGACAATCTCGCCGAGATCGCGGCCATCCCCGGCATCGACGTGCTGTTCATCGGTCCGAACGATCTCTCCGCCTCGATCGGGCGCATGGAGCGGACGCTCGAACCCGAGCCGCAGGAAATGTTCCGGCGTATCGAGGAGGGCGCGGCGACCGCCGGCAAGCCGCTCGCCACTATCGTCGGTGCCGGCCGCGACTTCGCCGACCTTGCCCGCCTCGGCTACCGCTTTATCGTCGGCCCGAACGATGTGTCGTTCATCGTCGGCGGGGCGATCCAGGCGGCAGAGCACCGCGACCGCCAGTTGCGCGCTGCCGGAGACGCGACAAGCGCGGTAGCGCCCAAGAGCTACTGAAGGTCTGCGGTGATCGACGTCAGGGTCTGGATCAGCTCGTCGGTCGCTTTGGAGCGCGGGCGAAACCGGCACCAGTGCACGTAAGCAGGGATTTCGACGCTGTCGTCGACGGGGATGGCAATGAGACCCATGCGCTCGCAATCCATGGCTGAGAACTCGTCGATCAGCGAAACCCCGATGTTTTCGGCGACGAACGAGATCGCTGCTTCGACGAAATGCACGAATACGTCGATCTTTCTGGTCACGCCGGCGCGCGCATAGGTGGCGTCGATGTAACGGCCGTGCGGCGTGTCGGGCGCAAACGAGATCAACGTTTCGTCGCGCAGCATCCGTGGCGAAATTGAGCTCAGACCCGCAAGTGGATGTGTGCGCGGCATCAGGCAGACGAGCCTGCCGCGTGCGATCACCGACGTGTCCAGCGTCGGATCATTGGCCTCGGCGATGGTGGTAACGCACGACCCCTGGCCGAACAGCAGATAATCGCGAATGTCCTTCTGCGCGAGGAAGTCGCAATAGAAGATGCGCGTCGGGTGATGGTCCTTCATCCGCTTCAGCGCCTTGGGCACCAGCCGCATACCGATGCTGGGCGTCGTTCCGAACCGGAACATCGCGCCTTCGCCTGACACGATCGACGAAATCGCTTCCGACAGCCGGTCGAACTGTCCATAGACGCGCTCGACCTCGATCAGGATCAGCTTGGCTTCCTCCGTCGGCACCAGACGGCCGCCGATCCGCTCGAACAGTGGCGTTCCCAGTTCGTCCTCGAAGCGGCGGATCGTCATGCTGACGCTGGGCTGCGACACGCCCAGCTGTTGCGACGCGGACGTCAGCGAACCGGTTGCCATCACGGCCCGGAAGACCTCGATCTGGCGGTCTTTGAGACGGGGCTTCGCCATTACTCCTTACCTCTCGTAAGGCAAAGTCTATAACTTTGCATTATGGAAGGCCCTGCTTAATGTATTGGCGTGTCGAAGGGAAGGCTTGCATTGTCCCATCAGGGCGCAAACCGCATGACGTGGCCCGGTCATGGAGAACAAGCAGATGATCAAGGGCAGTACACGCCTCGTTGCAATTATTGGTTCGCCTGTCGTGCAGGTGAAATCGCCGGAAAATTTCAATGCCGCTTTTGAAGCCGCAGGCCGCGACGTGGCGATGATCGCCATGGACATCGCGCCGGACGGCGTCGAGGCGTTTCTTTCGGTTGCACGGCGCTGGGCCAACCTCGACGGCTTCGTCGTCACCATTCCGCACAAGCAGGCGGTTGCTGCCGGCATCGACAGCGTCACGTCGCGCGCCGCCCTCCTGGGTGCAGTCAACGTGGTGCGCCGCGACGCCGATGGCAGCCTGTCGGGCGATAATGTCGACGGGCTTGGTTTCGTTGCCGCAGCGCAGGGCCATTGCTTTGCGCCGCAGGGCAAGCAGGCGCTGGTGATCGGTTGCGGTGGCGCTGGCAGCGCGATCGCGCACGCTTTGTGCGAGGCCGGCGTGGCCTGCCTGGCGATTTGCGACGCCGACACGGCGCGCGTCGAGCGCCTTGCCGGGTCCCTGCGCGCGGAATTTCCCAACACCGTGATCGAGACGCAAATCGGCGATCCGTCGCGGTTTGATCTGGTCGCCAATGCGACCCCGCTCGGCATGAAGGCCGGCGATCCGCTGCCACTGGCCGACGCGGCCCTGGCACTCCTCAAGGAAACCGCTCACGTGGCGGATGTGGTCACCTCACCGGAAGTCACGCCTTTCCTCGCTGCAGCCCGCGCGCGTGGGCTTGCGACGCAGACCGGGCCAGAAATGGCCAAGGCGCAGCTGGGACTTCTTGGCGGACATATGGGTGTGATCGGTACGGACGCCTGACGGCGTTGGTATAACAACAGGTAGCAAGAAGGCATGAGCAGGACAGTTCAGAAATACGATGTGGTTGTGACCGGCGCGGGCGCGGGCGGCATTGCGGCAGCCGTCGGCGCTGCCCGGACCGGCGCGCGCACGCTGCTGATCGAGCGTTACGGCTTCATGGGCGGCGCGGCGACGAATTCGCAGGTGCTGGCTTATTGCGGCTTCTTCGCCCGTGGCGAGACGGCGCAGCAGACCGTATTCGGCGTCGGCCAGGAGCTGCTTCTGGAACTGAAGACGCTGGGCGTCGATATCGCGCCGATCGTATCCAAGAGCGGCTACTGGATCATCATGCTCGATCCGGAAGCGACCAAGCTGGCGTTCGACCGTCTGGCCCGCAACAACAATGTCGACGTCGCGCTCCACAGCCGCGTCGTCAGCGCCGACGTCAAGGACGGACGCATTCAGGCGATCACCCTTGCCGACCATGCCGGTCTCCACACCATCGAGGCGGGCGCGTTTGTCGACGCCAGCGGCGAGGCGACGCTGTCGGTTCTGGCCGGCGCACCGCTCAGCCT
>JBEBXE010000289.1:0-4601 GCA_040391705.1 Aerobium aerolatum | reverse complement strand
CCCGGCCCCGAGGTGAAGCTGGCGATCACCAGATCGTCGAGCGACAAGGTGAAGGCCAGCATCCAGCCCGAGACGATCGCCGGCATGATGACCGGCAGCGTCACCTGAAAGAAGGTTGTGGTCGGCGTCGCGCCGAGGTCCATGGCGGCTTCTTCGAGCGAGCGGTCGAAGCTGATCAGCCGCGACTGCACCACCACGGCGACGAAGCACATCGAGAAGGTGATGTGGGCGAGCGTGACGGTGAGCAGCCCCCGGTCGAGGCCGATGGCGACGAACAGCAGCAGCAGCGACAGGCCGGTGATCACCTCGGGCATCACCAGCGGCGCAAACACCATGCCGGAAAACAGGAAGCGGCCGCGAAACCGCGTGTAGCGCGTCAAGGCGATGGCGGCGAGCGTGCCGAGCACGGTGGCGACCGACGCCGAGACGAGCGCGATGCGGAACGTCACCCACGCCGCATCCAGCAGTTGCTGGTTGGAAAACAGCGACACATACCAGCGCGTCGAAAACCCGCCCCAGACCGTCACCAGACGCGACGCGTTGAACGAATAGATGACGAGCAGGACGATCGGCAGATAGAGAAACGCAAAGCCGAACACCAGCGCGACAACGTTGAAACGGCTCAGCTTGCCCTGCATGTCAGCGCTCCAGTTCCTGGGACCGCGCCTGCGCGCGCTGGAAGAACATCATCGGCACCACCAGGATCAGCAGCAGGACGATGGCGACCGCGGAGGCGACCGGCCAGTCGCGATTGGCGAAGAACTCGTTCCACAGCGTCTTGCCGATCATCAGGGTCTGCGAGCCGCCGAGAAGGTCGGGGATGACGAACTCGCCGACGGCGGGAATGAACACCAGCAGGCAGCCGGCCATCACGCCGGGCAGCGACAGCGGGAAGGTGATCTTCCAGAACGCCGAAATCGGCGGGCAGCCGAGATCCTGCGCCGCTTCGATGAGCGAGAAGTCCATCTTTTCCAGCGCGGCGTAGAGCGGCAGCACCATGAACGGCAGGTAGGAATAGACGATGCCGATATAGATGGCGGTGTGGGTGTTCATGATCTGCAGCGGCGTGTCGATCAGGCCCGACCACAGCAGGAACTGGTTGAGCAGCCCTTCCGGCTTGAGGATGCCGATCCAGGCGTAGACGCGGATCAGGAAGCTGGTCCAGAACGGCAGGATCACC
Source organism: Aerobium aerolatum (assembly GCA_040391705.1). Classification (GTDB taxonomy): domain Bacteria; phylum Pseudomonadota; class Alphaproteobacteria; order Rhizobiales; family Rhizobiaceae; genus Aerobium; species Aerobium aerolatum_A. The sequence goes on along the minus strand of JBEBXE010000289.1, from coordinate 3,421 downwards.
AGCATCAGCAGGACCATGCGCATCGAGGCTGGCGCGCGCGCCATCGCATAGGCCATCGGATAGCCGATCAGCAGCGCAAAGAACGTCGAGACGCCGGCGATCCAGACGCTGGACAGATAGGCGTTGAAGTAGAGCGAATCTTCCAGCAGCCAGAGATAGTTCTCGAACGACAATTCGCGCAGATTGCCGAAGAACGCGCCGAACCCTTGCGCGAGATCGAAGGCCGGGGCGTAAGGCGGCATCGAAATCGCCGATTGCGACAGCGAAATCTTGAAGACGATGGCAAACGGGATCAGGAAAAAGACCAGCAGCCAGACATAGGGAACGAGGATCACCAGCCGGCTGGTGAAAAACGACACCAGTCCGGTGGCGACACCTTGCGCCGGCGGGGTTGTTGCAGCCTGTTCGATTGCAGCCATCGTCGTTCCTCGCCTAGCGGGTTAAAACGACGCCGGCATCCGGCGTGAAGGAAATCCAGGCACGATCCGACCAGGTCAGCGGGTCGTCGTGCACGCGGGCGCTGTTGAGCGAGCTGGCTTTCACCACCTGCCCGTCGTCGAGCTTGATGTGATAGACGGTCATGTCGCCGAGATAGGCCAGATCCCAGACCTCGCCCTGCATGGCGTTGGCCTTGGCGTTGGTCGGTTGCTGCGACGACACCTTGATCTTTTCCGGCCGGATGGCGAAGGCCACCTGCGTGCCGGGCTGGGCATCGCCGGCATTCTCGACGGTGATCTGCGCGCCGCTGGCACCGGTGATGACGACGCTGTTGTCGGTGCGGCTGGCGACGGTGCCTTCCAGCATGTTCACGTTGCCGACGAAATCGGCGACAAAGCGCGACGTCGGCGCTTCATAGACTTCGGCAGGGGTGGCGACCTGCATCACCTGGCCCTTGTCCATGATGGCGATGCGGTCGGCCATGGTCATCGCCTCTTCCTGGTCGTGGGTGACGACGACGAAGGTGAGGCCGAGGTCCTGCTGCAAATCCATCAGCTCGAACTGGGTGGCTTCGCGCAGCTTCTTGTCGAGCGCGCCGAGCGGTTCGTCGAGCAACAGCACCTTGGGGCGCTTGGCGACCGACCGCGCCAGCGCGACACGCTGCCGCTGGCCGCCCGACAGCTGGTGCGGCTTGCGCTTGGCGAACTGCTCGAGCCGGACCAGCTTGAGCATCTCCTTCACCCGCGCCTCGATATCGGCCTTGGGCATGCCGTCCTGCTTGAGACCGAAGGCGATGTTGGCCTCGACGGTCATATGCGGGAACAGCGCGTAGGACTGGAACATCATGTTGACGGGGCGACGGTAGGGCGGAATGCCGCGCAGATCCTGCCCGTCGAGCAGGATAGTGCCGGAGGTCGGCTCCTCGAACCCGGCCAGCATCCGCAGCAGGGTCGACTTGCCGCAGCCGGACGCGCCGAGCAGCGCAAAGAACTCGCGTTCGTAAATGTTGAGGGACAGATTATCGACGGCGGTGAAATCACCAAAAATCTTGGTGACGTTCCTGACCTCGATATAGGGCTTGGCCTTGGGATCGTTCCAGGGCGCAAAACTTCTGCGAATGCTGCCAAACGACTTCATCGTGTCCACCCTTCTCAGCCGTTCCGCATGCAGGTGGCCCCCGGCGCCAGCGCGCCAGGGGCCTGTTGTCCTGGATTACTGACCCGTGACAATCCTGGTCCAGCTGCGCGTCAGCAGGCGCTGGGCGCGGGCGTCGTAAGGCTGCACGGTGAACATGTTCTTCATCGTCGCCTCATCCGGGTAAATCGACGGATCGTCGACGATTTCCTTATCGACAAACGCCTGCGAAGCAAGGTTGCCGTTGGCGTAGTAGACGTAGTTGGTCGATTTCGCGATGACTTCCGGCTCCATCATGAAGTTGAGGAATTCATGCGCCTCGGCAACGTTCTTGGAATCGACCGGGATCGCCATCTGGTCGAACCACATCTGTGCGCCTTCCTTGGGGATGACATAGGCGACATCGACGCCCTGATCGGCCTCGACCGCACGGTCGGACGCCTGCATCACGTCACCCGACCAGCCGATGGCCACGCAGATATCGCCATTGGCGAGCGCGCTGATGAATTCGGACGAGTGGAACTTGCGCACATAGGGACGGACCGCGAGCAGCACCTCTTCGGCCTTGGCAAGGCTCTCCGGCGAATTGTCGTTGGGATCGATGCCGAGATAGTTCAGGACGGTCGGCACGACGTCCGTTGCCGAATCGAGGAAGTGGACGCCGCAGCTGGCGAGCTTTTCCATGTTCTCCGGCTTGAAGACGACGTCCCACGAATCGATCGCGTCGATCCCGAGGGCTTCCTGAACCTTCTGCGTGTTGTAGCCGATGCCGACGGTGCCCCACATATAGTTGATGGAGTACTCGTTGCCGGGATCGAAGGCAGCGATGCGCTCGCTGACCATGTCCCACATGTTCTTCAGGTTCGGCAGCTTCGACTTGTCGAGCTTCTGATAGGTGCCCGCCTCAATCTGGCGCACCATGAACGGGCTCGCGGTCGGCACGACCACGTCATAGCCCGATCCGCCGGCCAACAGCTTGGTCTCCAGGATCTCGTTGGAATCGTACACGTCATAGACAACGCGGATACCGGTCTTGGCGGTAAATTCCTCGAGAATCGACGCGTCGATATAGTCGGACCAGTTGTAGACGTTGACGACGCGGTCCTGCGCCAGCGCAGGAAGCGCGAACGCGGCTGCGATCATCGACGCCGTTGAGATCAGGATTGCCTTGCGGATCATATAGTTCTCCTCTGTTTCGATCTACGGCTCACGCGCAAAAACCCCGTGTTGCGGCAAGCTCATTTTGTTGAAAACCTATTGGCGTTTTCCCGAGGCGACAAGCGGGAAAACGCCCATACAGCGTGTCGCGACCAAACGGCCTCATGCGACACGCTTTTTGTCTTTGTTTTCGCATGTCGTTGCCCCGAAACCGGTTTCCACTTTCGGGCGACATGCCCATTGGGTCAAAGATAGGTCGTGCGTTCCAGCGGCGTGATCTCGCTCCAGAACGCCATGATCTCGGCGCGCTTCAAATCCTTGTAGACTTTGGCGAGCAAAGGCCCGAGCGCGCGGTCGATGAACCGGCTTTTTTCCATCAGCTGCAGCGCGTCGTCCATGTCGTCGGGCAGGAACAGCCCTTCGTCTTCATAGGCGCTGCCTTCGATCGGCGGCGGCGGAACCGCCTTGCTCTCGATGCCCTCCATCATGCCCTGGATGATGGCTGCCATCACCAGATACGGATTGGCGTCGGCGCCGGCGATGCGATGCTCGATGCGGCGGTTCTGCTCGTTCGACACCGGAATGCGCAACGCGACGGAACGGTTGTTTTCTGCCCAGACAGCGCGCGTCGGCGCATAGGAGCCGGGCGTGATGCGGCGGAAGCCGTTCCAGGTGTTGATGAACAGCAGCA
>JBEBXE010000288.1:0-4605 GCA_040391705.1 Aerobium aerolatum | reverse complement strand
AGCGCCATCGACTGCATGCCCGACGAGCACTGGCGGTCGATGGTGGTGCCGGCAACGGTCACCGGCAGACCGGCGACCAGCAGCGCGCGGCGCGCGACGTTGAGGCCGGTGGTGCCTTCCTGCATGGCGCAGCCCATCACCACGTCTTCGATCTGGCCGGCTTCGAGGCCCGAACGCTCCAGCGCGTGCTTGATGGCGTGGCCGCCAAGTGTCGCGCCTTCAGTGTCGTTGAACCCGCCGCGATAGGCCTTGCCGATCGGGGTGCGGGCGGTGGAAACGATGACGGCTTCAGCCATGATGTAGGTTCTCCCTTAAAACGTATGCGGGCAAGCGGCTTCAGTGCGCGCTTCCTGCCCAGTTCAAACTGCAGAAACGAAGCGGCCCATGGTTGCGAGAACCATGGGCCGCTTTGAAAATCAGGCCTTGCGGGCTGCGAAGCTGCCGCCGGACTCTGCCAGCGAGCGCAGCAGCGGCGACGGGTCAAACACCGCCTTGCCGGTCTTGGCGTGCCAGTGGTCGAGCTGCCCGACGATCTTCTTGAGGCCTTCGAGGTCGGCCCAGAACATCGGTCCGCCCTTGCCGACCGGGAAGCCGTAGCCGTTGATCCAGACGATATCGATGTCGGACGGACGGGCTGCGATCTTCTCTTCCAGAATGCGCGCACCTTCGTTGACCATCGGGTACAGCGTGCGCTCGATGATTTCCTGGTCGGAGATGGCGCGGCGCTCGATGCCGAGCTCCTTGGCCTTCTCTTCGATCAGGGCAGCGATTTCCGGGTCTGGCTTGGGCGTGCGCGAGCCGTTCTCGTAGAGATACATGCCCTTGCCGGTCTTCTGGCCGTAGCGGCCCATCTCGCAGACGGCGTCGCCGATGATGGCGGTCTTGCCGAGCGACTTGCGGTTGCGCCAGCCGATGTCGAGGCCTGCCAGGTCCCACATCGCAAACGGTCCCATGACGAAACCGAAATCGGTGAACACCCGGTCGACCTGCTCCGGCGATGCGCCTTCCAGCAGCAGCGGCTCGAGGTCTTCGCCGCGCGCGCCCAGCATGCGGTTGCCGACGAAGCCGTGGCAGACGCCTACGACGACCGGCACCTTGGCGATCTTGCGGCCCAGTTGAAGCGCGGTCAGCACCACATCGGCGGCCGTTTCCTTGCCGCGCACGATTTCCAGCAGCTTCATCACGTTGGCCGGCGAGAAGAAGTGCAGACCGATGACGTCCTGCGGACGGCTGGTGTTGGCCGCAATCGCGTCGACGTCGAGATAGGAGGTGTTGGTGGCGAGAATCGCACCCGGCTTGGCGACGGCTTCGATCTTGCCGAACACGTCCTTCTTCACCGACATTTCCTCAAACACCGCTTCGATGATGAGGTCGCAATCGGCGAGGTCGGCATAGTTGGTGGTGCGCGAGAAGCGCGCCATGCGCTGTGCCTTGGCGTCTTCCGTCAGCGACCCGCGCGAGACCGAAATGCCGTAGTTCTTCTCGATGGTGGCAAAGCCGCGATCGAGCGCTTCGTCGGTCATTTCGAGGACGGTGACTGGCAGTCCACCATTGACGAATGCCATCGCAATGCCGCCGCCCATCGTGCCGGCGCCGATAACGCCGACCTTGTTGATCGTGCGCGGCTGAACGTCCTTGCCGATGCCCGGCACCTTGGCGGCTTCGCGCTCGGCGAAGAACAGATGGCGCTGGGCGCGCGACTGGTCGCCGGAAACGAGGCCGACAAACAGCTCACGCTCTTTCGCCAGTGCTTCGTCGAAGGGCAGGGTGATGGCGTTGCGCACCGACTGGGCGCAGGCCAAAGGCGCGTCGAGGCCGCGCGATTTCTTGGTCGCTTCCTTGGCCACTGCGTCGAAGGCGGCGAGGTCGTTGCGGGCTGCGACCAGCTTGTCGTCACGGTCGCGCACGGCAATGTGCGGGCCGCCATCGGCGACTTTCGCCTTGGCAAATTTCACCGCTTCGGCGGTCAGGTCGCTGTCGACCACGGCGTCGACGACGCCGGCGGCCAGCGCCTGGGCGGCGCCGATCGGCGTACCCGAGACGATCATCTTGACGGCGGTTTCCGGACCGGTCAGGCGCGGCAGGCGGATGGTGCCGCCGGCACCCGGCAGCAGGCCGAGCTTGACTTCCGGCAGGCCGACCTTGGCGCCCTTGTCGGCGACGCGGTAGTGGCAGGCCAGCGCCAGTTCGAGGCCGCCGCCGAGCGCGGTGCCGTGAATGGCAGCCACGACAGGCTTGGGCAGGGTTTCGAGCAGGCTGCACAGTTCCGGCAGGCTCGGGCTTGCCAGCGCCTTGTCGGTGCCGAATTCGCCGATGTCCGCGCCCGAAACGAAGGTGCGACCGGCACAGGCAAGGACCACGCCTTCGACCGAGGCATCGTCGCGCACGGCTTCGATAGCCTTGTAGAGCGGCTGGCGCAGGTGAAAGCTCATGGCGTTCACCGGCGGGTTGTCGATCGTGACGATCGCAATGCCGCCCTCGCGGGTCACTGTGACGTATTCGCTCATTCTATCAGTTCCTATTCAAAGCCAATTGGGGTTGGCAAGACAATGTATGGCCGCTCAGCGCTGGCCCGATTCGTTCAGGAAATCTCCGATCAGCCGCGCGGTTTCCGCAGGCTGTTCGACGCATGGAATATGGCCGGCGCCGTTGACGATCTCGAAGCGTGCACCCTTGATCAGCTCGGCGGTCGAGCGGACGAGATCGGGCGGTGTCGAGCCGTCCTGGTCGCCGACAATGCACAGCACCGGAATGGTCAGCGCGCGGGTCGATTCGGTAAAGTCGGCATCGCGCAGCGCGGCGCAGGTACCGGCATAGCCGTCGACGGTGGTACGGGTCAGCATCGCGGTGTAGCCGACGAACGCCGCATTTTCCGGCACGCGATAGGCCGGCGTGAACCAGCGTTCCATGATCGCGTCGCTCATCGGGCCAATGCCGCTGGCGGTGACCGCGTCGATGCGCGCGTTCCACATTTCCGCCGTGCCGATCTTGTGCGCGGTGTCACACAGCACCAGCGCTGTCACCAGGTCCGGCCGCTTGGCGGCCAGCCCCTGGGCAATCATGCCGCCGACCGAAAGGCCGACGATGGTAGCCTTGCCGACCTGCAAATGGTCGAGCAGTGCCGCGAGATCACTGACGTGATCGTCCATGCGATACGGGGCAGGGGTGGCCTCCGACAGGCCATGGCCGCGCTTATCGTAGAGCACGACGCGGTAGCGGTCCGCCAGCGTGGCGGCAACCGCGTCCCAGATGCGGAAATCGGTCCCGAGGGAATTGGAGAAGACGACGACAGGCCCATCAGCCTTGCCACGGACATCGTGATGCAGAACGACGTCGTTCACGCGTGCAAACGCCATGACGGTTCCTCCCCTTTCCAGAAACATACCGCTTAGTATGTTGCAGTTGCGAACTCGGAGTCAATGAAGATGTGACAATTTCAGAACTGTGCAGGGTTGCTCAGGTCAAGCTCGTCGGGCAGCGGCGCAAAGTACGCATCGACGTCAGCGTCCGACACATCCTCCAGTGTTGCCGGCTGCCATTTCGGCGCATTGTCCTTGTCGATGATGACGGCACGCACGCCTTCGTAGAAGTCGCTGCCGTCGGCGATCCGCGTCACCACCCGGTACTCGATGCGCATGCATTCCTCGAAATCGGCGTTGGCGCCGTCCTGCATCTGGCGCAGCGCGATCTTCAGGCTGGTCGGCGACTTGGCGCGCATCATCGATGCCTGCTTGTGCGCCCACGCGGCATGGTCGCCGGTTTCGGCGTCAAGCCGTTCCAGAATCGCCTCGACGGTGTCAGCCGAGAAGCAGCGGTCGATGACCTCCAACAGCGCCTGTGTCGGTCCGGCGTCCGGCGTCGTGGCAAAGCGCGCCAACGTTGCGTCGGGATTGCCATGTTCGCACAGCGCGTCGAGCACTGCGTCCATATCGCCGGACGCAATCGCATGGGTGGCGATGCCGCCCCATAGCGCATCGGACTGCCCAAGGCGCGACGTCGTCAGCGCCAGCCAGGTGCCGACCTTGCCCGGCATGCGCGGCAGGAAATAGGTGCCGCCGACGTCAGGGAAGAAGCCGATGCCGGTTTCAGGCATCGCAAACATCAGTCGTTCGCCGACGACACGGTGGCTGCCATGCACTGCCACGCCCGCACCGCCGCCCATGATGATGCCTTCGATCAGCGCCACGTACGGCTTCGGATATTCTTTGATATAGGTGTTGAGGATATATTCCTCGCGGTAGAACACGCGCATCGCCGGGTCCTTGGCGATGCCCCATTCGTGCAGTTCCCGTATGTCGCCGCCGGCAGAAAATGCCTTTTCGCCTGCTGCGCGAATAATGACGAGTTCGACGCTGTCGTCGTTCGCCCACGCGACCATCTGTGGGTGCATCAGGCTGACCATCGTACCGCTCAGCGCATTCAGCGCCTTGGGCCGGTTCAGCGTGATAATTCCGGCGCGGCCGCGCTTTTCAAACAGAATCTCGGCTTCGGTGTTGATCAGCGTATCCATGGCGTGGCCTCCTGCTCGCGTTGTGCGCGGCACAATAGCGCCTGCCAGCCGCGTTGGAAGACCCAAATGTAAGCTTCAACGTGAAAGCTCACCCC
>JBEBXE010000287.1:0-4612 GCA_040391705.1 Aerobium aerolatum | reverse complement strand
TCAGGCCACGTCCTTGCGTGTCGGCACGCCGGGCGCGAAAATGTCCTGGTCGATGGCGTTGAGCGCATGGCGCGCGGCACCCTCGCGGATCAGTGGCATTTCGTCGGGTTCCAGCTCGAACGAGATCGCGGCGTTGTGCTGTCCGCCGGCGGTGCGGGCGATGGCGTCGCGCATCGTCGGTTCGAACACGTCGAAGGCTGAGGTTCCCAGCCCGACGATGACGACGGGCGCGGGATCGAACAGGGCAAACAGGCTCCCCAGACCATAACCGATGGCTTCGCCGGCCTTGTGGAACGCTTCGCGCTCCGGGCCGGGATGGCTGCGCGCGGCAGCCGCCATCGCCAGCATGGTGGCGTCGTCGATGTCGGCGACCGGCTGGGCCAGTTCGCTTTCGCCACGCGCGTGGCGATAGATGGCGTAGTTGCCCGCATAGGCCTCGATGCAGCCGCGTCGCCCGCAGCGGCACAACGCGCCGTCGGGCAGGTGGTTCATGTGGCCGAATTCGCCGGCCGACGAATGCGCGCCGGTGAAGAGATTGCCGCGCAGCACCAGCCCCATGCCGATGCCGTTCGACAGCAGGATAGTGAAGAAATTGTCGCGATAGCGTTCGGGCGCGCGGGCGCGCAGCGCCACCGAAATCATGTTGCAGTCGTTCTGCACCGTCACCGGAACGCCGAAGCGCGCTTCGAGCGCGTCGGCAAAGGCAATGTCGCTGTGCGGGGTGATCGGCGACCACATCAGCCGGCGCGCTTCGGAATCGGTGATGCCCTGGATGGTCAGGGTCATGCGCAGCAGCGGTCCGTGGGCCGAACCGGCCTGATCCAGCGCCTGCTCCACCGCATCCGTCACGGCACCGACCAGCGCGTCCTGCGACAAGGTCAGCGTTGCCGGGCGCGACAGCTCCTGCACGATCGCGGCCCCGGTGTAGTCGTTCAGCGTCACCGACAGCGCGTTGAGCGACAGAACGATGGCGACGACGGTGGCGGCTTGCGGGTTGAGGTCGAGGGCGACCTGTGGCCGGCCGCGCTTCAGCACGCCCGGTTCCGTCGCTTTCGCCAGCGCGAGAATGCCTTCCTCGATCAGGTCCGACGAGATCGTCGAGATCGTCGAATGGCTCAGGCCGGTGGCATTGGCGATTTCTGTCCGGGAAGGCTGCGTTCCACGGCGTACCGCCGCGATTACCATCGCGCGGTTGCGTCTGCGCAGATCGTCGTGCCGCACGCCGATCGTCATCCAGTTCCCTCCCTGCTTCGCTGCCGACTTACTCGTCTTCGGCGGAATGCGCCAGCGCTGCAACGGGATATTGACACGGCCCTCCAGCTGCGTCATTCTTTTTTTCGAGGCCCGAAATAAAGGCTTCGCTGAAAACTGTGCATGCACCAGCAAGCGCTTTTTGAAGCGCAGGGAGGAAATCATGAACAAGTTTGCAACCGCTATGCTGGCGGGTGTTGCGATGTCGTTGACGCTGTCAGCCACGGCTCATTCCGCAGGCAAGACGGTCGGCGTGTCGTGGTCGAACTTTCAGGAGGAGCGCTGGAAGACCGACGAAGCGGCGATCAAGTCGGCGCTGGAGGCCGCCGGCAATACCTACATTTCCGCTGACGCGCAGTCGTCGGCAGCCAAGCAACTCACCGACGTCGAGGCCCTGATCTCGCAAGGTGCCGATGCGCTGATCATTCTGGCGCAGGATTCAAGCGCCATCGGTCCGGCGGTCGAGAAAGCCGTCGCCGAAGGCATTCCGGTGGTCGGCTACGACCGCCTGATCGAAAATGCCGATGCGTTCTACCTGACCTTCGACAACAAGGAAGTCGGCCGCATGCAGGCGCGCGCGGTGTTCGAAGCCGCTCCTGAAGGCAACTACGTCTTCATCAAGGGCAACGGTGCCGATCCGAATGCCGACTTCCTGTTCTCCGGCCAGATGGAAGTGCTGAAGGCCGCCATCGACAGCGGCAAGATCAAGAATGTCGGCGAGGCCTACACTGATGGCTGGCTGCCGGCCAACGCACAGCGCAACATGGAACAGTTCCTGACCGCCAACAACAATGCCGTTGATGCCGTGGTGGCGTCGAATGACGGCACTGCGGGTGGCGCGATTGCGGCGCTGGAAGCGCAGGGGCTAGCCGGGTCCGTCCCGGTGTCCGGCCAGGACGCCGACCATGCCGCGCTCAACCGCATTGCGCTGGGCACGCAGACGGTTTCGGTGTGGAAGGACTCGCGCGAACTGGGCAAGGCTGCGGCTGAAATCGCCAACCAGCTTGCGGACGGCACCGCTTTGGACGGCGTTGCCGGCGCAACCAAGTGGGCCGACGGCCCGAAGGGCGTCGAGATGAACGCGATCTTCCTCGCGCCCAACCCGATCACCCGCGACAACCTCAACGTCATCATCGAGTCCGGCTGGGTGACGAAGGCCGTCGTGTGTCAGGGCGTTGCCGCCGGTACGGTTGCTGCCTGCAACTGAGCACCGGCCTGAACCTGAAACGCCGCGGTTTGACGAAAACCGCGGCGTTTCACTAGAATAAGACACCGGCGAGCGCGATCTCGGCCGGACGGGAGGACGATGATGTCGGATGCAACCGCGCAGGCGCCGGCCGACCGGGCGAGAGCCAGCGAAATCGGCCCGATCGGCCGCTTTCTGAACGCCACCGAACTCGATACGCGCATGCTCGGCATGGTCGGCGCGCTGCTGGTCATCTGGCTGCTGTTTCACACGCTCTCGGGCGGGTTGTTCCTGACCCCGCGCAATCTCTGGAATCTGTCGGTGCAGTCGGCCTCCGTCGCGGTGATGGCGACCGGCATGGTGCTGGTCATCGTCACGCGCAACATCGACCTGTCCGTCGGCTCGATCCTCGGCTTCGTCGGCATGATCATGGGCGTGACGCAGGCGCAGATTTTGCCTGGGCTGCTCGGCTTCGGCCATCCGGCAATCTGGATTCTTGCAGCACTGGTGGGGCTGTGCGTCGGCATCGCCATCGGCGCGCTGCATGGCTTCGTCATCGCCTATCTCGGCGTGCCGGCGTTCATCGTCACGCTGGGCGGGCTGCTGGTCTGGCGCGGCGGTGCATGGTGGGTAACAAGCGGCCAGACGGTCGCGCCGATGGACGCGACGTTCCGCCTGATGGGCGGCGGGCCTGACGGCTCGATCGGCGCGACATGGAGCTGGATCACCGGCGTGCTCGCCTGCGTGGCGGTGGTGGTGTTGCTGATCAACGGCCGCGTTCAGCGCCGTCGTTTCAATTTCCCGCTGCGTCCGGTCTGGGCCGAAGGCTTTCTCGGCACCGTCACCTGCGCCGTCATTTTAGGCGCGGTGTGGGTGGCCAATTCCTATCCGTGGCCGGTGGGCATCGTGCGCCGTTATGCCCAGGCCAACAACATCACCATTCCCGAAGGCGGGCTGTTCATCGCCCACGGCATTGCCATCCCGGTGCTGATCGCGGTGGCGGCCGGCATCGCCATGACCTTCGTCACCAACCGCACCCGCTTCGGGCGCTATGTGTTCGCCATCGGCGGCAATCCGGAGGCGGCGGAACTTGCGGGCATCAACACCCGCTGGGTGACGATGAAGATTTTCATGCTGATGGGCGCGCTTGCCGCCGTCGGCGCGATGATTTCCACCGCCCGCCTCAACGCCGCCACCAACGCGCAGGGCACGCTCGACGAGTTGCTGGTCATCGCTGCCGCCGTCATCGGCGGCACGTCGCTGTCGGGCGGCGTCGGCACCATTGCCGGCGCGATGCTGGGCGCGATGCTGATGCAGTCGCTGGCCTCGGGCATGATCCTGCTCGGCGTCGACACGCCGCTGCAGAACATCGTCGTCGGTCTGGCGCTGGTCGTCGCCGTGTGGCTCGACACCGTCTACCGGCGTCGCGTGGGCTGAGGAGAACCACCATGGCACAGGACAGGACCCCGCTTGTCGAGATGAAGAACATCTCGATTTCGTTCGGCGGCATTCAGGCCGTCGATGACGCCTCGGTGGATGTCTATGCCGGTGAGGTGGTGGCGCTGGTCGGCCACAACGGAGCCGGCAAGTCGACGCTGATCAAGATCCTCTCCGGCGCCTACAAGCGCGACCACGGCACGATCTTCGTCAACGGTGCGGAAGCCTCGATCGGCAATCCGCGCGACGCCAAGAAATACGGCATCGAGACGATCTACCAGACCTTGGCTCTGGCCGACAATGTCGACGCGGCGGCAAATCTGTTTCTCGGGCGCGAACTGCGCACCAAATGGGGCACGCTCGACGACGTGGCGATGGAGTCGGAAACGCGCAAGGTGATGGGCCGGCTGAACCCGCGCTTCCAGCGCTTCAAGGATCCGGTGCTCAAGCTGTCGGGCGGCCAGCGTCAGTCGGTGGCGATTGCGCGCGCCATCCATTTCGACGCCCGCATCCTGATCATGGACGAGCCGACGGCAGCGCTGGGGCCGCAGGAGACGGCGCAGGTCGGCGAACTGGTCAAGCAGTTGAAGGCCGATGGCATCGGCATCTTCCTGATCAGCCACGACATCCACGACGTGTTCGATCTGGCCGACAGGGTCTGCGTGATGAAGAACGGCCAGGTCGTGGGAACGGCGCGCACGCAGGACGTCACCCAGGACGAAGTGCTGGGGATGATCA
>JBEBXE010000286.1:0-4633 GCA_040391705.1 Aerobium aerolatum | reverse complement strand
GAGATCATGGCCATCACCGACAACGTTTCGGTGATGCGGCAGGGCCAGATGGTGGCGACCCGCAAGACGGCGGAAACCAGCGTCGAGGAACTTGCCGAGCTGATGGTTGGCCGCCGGGTGCTGCTGCATGTCGAAAAGCAGGAAAAGCAGCCGGGCGAGGTGAAACTGTCGGTGCAGAACCTGACGGTGAAGGATTCGCGCGGCGTCATCATGGTCAACAACGTCTCGTTTGACGTGCGCGCCGGCGAAATCGTCGGCATCGCCGGCGTCGCCGGCAACGGCCAGTCAGAACTGCTGGAAACCATTGCCGGCATCCGCAAGGCGCAATCCGGCACCGTGCTGCTTGATGGCAAGCCGATCGACGTCACCGGCACCGCCGACCCCGGCGAACTGCGCGATCGCGGGCTGGCGCATGTGCCGGAGGACCGGCACTATGTCGGCCTGGTGCTGCCATTCGAGGAATATGAGAACTCGATCCTCGGCTATCAGGACGATGCGGCGTTCCTGAAAGGCCCGTTCCTCGACACCGACGCGGTCCGCGCCAATGCCCGCGAAAAGATGGCCGCCTACGACATCCGCCCCGCCAATGAACGGCTCAAGACCGCCAATTTCTCCGGCGGTAACCAGCAGAAGATCGTGCTGGCGCGCGAGATGGAAAAGAACCCCGGTGTGCTGATCGTCGGCCAACCAACACGCGGCGTCGATGTCGGCGCGATCGAGTTCATCCACAAACGGCTGATCGCCATGCGCGACGCCGGCAAGGCCGTGCTGCTGATTTCGGTGGAACTCGACGAGATCCGCTCGCTGTCGGATCGCATCCTCGTCATCTTCGACGGCCGCATTGTCGGCGAACGCGACGCCCACGCCACCGAAGGCGAACTCGGCTTGCTGATGGCAGGCGTCGAAAACCAGGAGGCGGCGGAATGAGCACCCCTTACGCCAAGCTTCCCGCCTGGGCCGACTACGGCCTGATCCCGCTGATCAACCTGATCGTGGCGTTTGCCGTGGCCGGTCTGGTCGTGCTTCTGATCGGTGAAAATCCGTTCCGCGCCGCTGCCATCATGGTCGAGGGCGCGTTCGGGTCGGGGCGCAACATTGCCTACACGCTGTATTATTCGACCAGCTTCATCTTCACCGGCCTTGCGGTTGCGGTCGCCTTCCATGGTGGCCTGTTCAATATCGGCGGCGAGGGCCAGGCCTATATTGGCGGGCTCGGCGTCGCGCTGGTGTGCCTCACCTTCGATACGATTCTGCCGTGGTGGCTGACCTTTCCGCTCGCCGTGCTCGGGGCAGCTGCGATCGGCGCGGCATGGGCCCTCATCCCGGCCTATCTGCAGGCGCGGCGCGGCTCGCACATCGTCATCACCACGATCATGTTCAACTTCATCGCCGCGAGCCTGATGGTCTATCTGCTGGTTGGAGCGCTGAAACCGTTGAGTTCGATGGCGCCGCAGACCCGCACCTTTGCAGAGGGCGGCCAGTTGCCGAAGCTGAACTGGGTGATCGAGCTGTTTGGCGCAACGGTACGTTCGTCGCCGTTCAACCTGTCCTTCGTGCTGGCGCTGGTCTGCGCCTTTCTGGTCTGGCTGCTGATCTGGCGCACGCGGCTCGGCTACGAAATCCGCACGCAGGGCTTCAGCCCCAAGGCGGCGCGCTACGCGGGAATCGGTGAGACCCGCATCATCATCATCACCATGATGGTGTCGGGTGCGCTGGCCGGCATGATGGCGCTGAACCCGGTGATGGGCGATCAGAACCGCCTGCAGCTCGACTTCGTCGCCGGGGCCGGCTTCGTCGGCATCGCCGTGGCGCTGATGGGCCGTTCCCACCCCGCAGGTATCGTGCCGGCAGCGATGCTGTTCGGCATGCTCTACCAGGGCGGGGCTGAACTCGCCTTCGAGATGCCTAACATCAGCCGCGACATGATCGTTATCATTCAGGGTCTGGTGATCCTGTTTGCCGGCGCGCTGGAAAACATGTTCCGACCGTCGATACAGGCGGTGTTCGCCAGCCTCAGTCCGCAATCGGCTGGCGTGACGGCGTCAAAAAGCGAGGGGGCGTGACATGGAGTTCTTCAATGTCCTGATCGTCGTCCTCGACTCCACCATCCGCCTGTCGATCCCGCTGCTGCTCGCTTGCTTGGCGGGGCTTTATTCGGAGCGCGCCGGGGTGTTCGACATTGGCCTCGAAGGCAAGATGCTGGCCGGTGCGTTTGCAGCCGGTGCTGCGGCAGCTGTCTTCGGCTCCGCCTGGATCGGGCTTGGGGCCGCGATTCTGGTGTCCGGCTTCTTCGCGCTGGTGCATGGCTTCGCCTCGATCACCCATCGCGGCAACCAGATCGTCTCCGGCGTCGCCATCAACTTCATCGCCGCCGGCTCCACTATCATCTTGGGGCAGGCGTGGTTTGCGCAAGGCGGGCGCACCCCGTCGCTGCCGGTGGAAAGCCGCTTCGGCGCAATCACCTTGCCGTTTGCCGACGCGGTGCGCGATGTGCCGGTGATCGGCTACACCTACTACGAGCTGATTTCCGGCCACTCGATCCTGGTCTATTTCGCCTTCTTCATGGTGTTCGTTACCTGGTGGGTGTTGTTTCGCACCCGGTTCGGCCTGCGGTTGCGTGCTGTCGGTGAAAATCCCGCCGCCGTCGACACCGCCGGTATCTCCGTGACGTGGCTGCGCTACCGTGCGGTGTTGATCACCGGCGCATTGTGCGGCGTTGCCGGCAGCTATCTGGCGCTGGCGCAGAACGCCGGTTTCGTGAAGGACATGACCGCCGGCAAGGGCTTCATCGCGCTCGCCGCGCTGATCTTCGCCAAATGGCGGCCGGTGCCGGCGGTGTTCGCCTGCCTGCTGTTCGGCTTTCTCGACGCGCTGGCGATCCGTCTGCAAGGCACGCCGTTGCCGTTTGTCGGCCGGGTGCCGGCGCAATTGTTCCAGGCGCTGCCCTATATCCTGACGGTCATCCTGCTGGCCGGCTTCATCGGCAAGGCGATCCCGCCGCGCGCCGGCGGCGTCCCCTATGTGAAGGAGCGGTAATTTTTATGTCCCACGATCTGTTTGAGGCCGCGCGAACGGCGATGGGCAAAGCCTACGCGCCCTATTCGAAGTTTCCGGTCGGGGCGGCGATCCGCACCGAGGACGGCAAGGTGTTTGCCGGGGCCAACATCGAGGTGGCGTCCTATCCGGAAGGCTGGTGCGCCGAGACGACGGCGCTCGGCCACTACATCATGGGCGGCGGCGGCAAGATCACCGACATCGCCGTGATCGCTGAAAAGATGGCGCGCGTCACGCCCTGCGGCGGTTGCCGCCAGCGTCTGGCCGAATTCGCCGGCCCGGAAGCCAAGCTGCATCTCTGCGACGAGACCGGCATCGTGCAGACGCTGACGATGGGCGAAATCCTGCCGCTCGGCTTTGCCGGGGATATCCTGAAATGAACCACACCATCGGCAGGATCGCTGAACTGCTGGAAGGCCGCGCCCCGAAAACGGCGCTGGTTCTCGGCTCCGGTCTCGGCGGTCTGGTCGATGAAGTCACCGACGCGGTGCACATTCCCTATGCGCAGCTGCCGGCGTTCCCGCAAAGCGGCGTCACTGGCCATGCCGGCCAACTGGTAGCAGGCGATCTGGCGGGTACGCCGGTCGTCATGCTTGCCGGGCGGGCGCACTATTACGAGCACGGCAACGCCGCCGCCATGCGCCCCGCTCTGGAAGCGCTGGCGGGCATCGGCATCGAGAAGCTGATCCTGACCAACGCCGCCGGCTCGCTGGAATCGGAGATGGGGCCGGGCTCGGTGATGCTGATCACCGACCACATCAATTTTTCCGGCACCAATCCGCTGTTTGGCGAACCGACCGACCGGCGCTTCGTCGGGCTCACCGAAGCCTACGATCCCGCCATCCGCGCCGCTTTCGAAGCTGCGGCCAAGGCCAGCGACACGCCGCTGCACAAGGGCGTCTATATGTGGTTTTCCGGCCCGTCCTTCGAGACGCCGGCTGAAATCCGCATGGCGCGCGTGTTCGGGGCCAACGCCGTCGGCATGTCGACCGTGCCGGAGGTCATCATCGCCCGCTTCCTCGGCCTGCGCGTCGCTGCGTGCTCGGTGGTGACCAATTTCGCTGCGGGCATGACCGGACAGGAGTTGTCGCATCAGGAGACCAAGGAGATGGCGCCGCAAGGCGGACAGCGTCTGGCGACGATCCTGAAACGGATGTTCGCCGACCGTCTGCTGGAGTGAAGCGAGCCATGCTGCCGCAGGAAATCATCCGCAGGAAACGCGATGGCCAGGCATTGGACGCCGCCGACATCGGCGCGTTCGTGGACGGTCTGGCGCGGGGAACTTTTTCCGAAGGGCAGATCGCATCACTTGCCATGGCGATTTTCCTCAACGGCATGGACCGCGCCGAGGCGGTGGCGCTGACCCTTGCGATGCGCGATTCAGGCGAAGTGCTCGACTGGTCTGATCTGCCGGGGCCGGTCACCGACAAGCACTCGACCGGCGGGGTCGGCGACAATGTTTCGCTGATGCTCGCACCGATCGTCGCGGCCTGTGGTGCGTATGTGCCGATGATTTCGGGCCGTGGCCTCGGCCACACCGGCGGCACGCTCGACAAGATGGATTCGATCCCCGGCTATG
>JBEBXE010000285.1:0-4676 GCA_040391705.1 Aerobium aerolatum | reverse complement strand
CGGAACGGTTGTGGCCGGCCCGGTCGGCCAAGATCATGCTGAAGTCGGCGCTGGGTGCATTAAGCCGACATTACCAGCCGAAACGACAGGGCAGCGGTGGCGGCAAGATCCTGCGCTGGGGTGCGGATGATTATCGGCCGCGCGTCGGGCAGGGGGATGCCAGCGGGCACGGAATTTGACCACCGTTAATGCCGTGCGTCCTTCGAGGCTCGCTGCGCTCGCACCTCAGGATGAGGAAAGTGGTTTGTCGAACCCACGACATCAAGGGCTCGATCCACAACAGACCTCATCCTGAGGTGCGAGCCTTTTCGGCGAGCCTCGAAGGACGCACGGGTAATGCAAAGTTGAAGACCGTCGGTCCTAGCCGGCGGTGGAGGGGGCGGTCAGGACGGTTTCGGCTTCGAGGCGGATGCGTTTGACCATGGAGCGCAGGCCGTTGGCGCGTTGCGGGCTCAGATGTTCGTGCAGGCCGAGGTCGCGCAGGGTTTGTTCGGCGTCGATCGCCAGGATGTCGGAGGCTTTCTGGCCGGAATAGAGCGCCAGGATGATGGCGACCAGTCCGCGGACGATGTGCGCGTCGGAATCGCCTTCGAACTTGATGACGGGATCGGACGTCGTCGCGGGGATGCTGTGGAGCCAGACCTGGCTGACGCAGCCGGGCACCCGATGGGTGTCGTCACGCAACGCGTCCGGATACGGCGCGAGATTGCTGCCGAGTTCGATGATGTAACGATACCGCTCTTCCCAATCATCTAGGAAGGCGAAGTCGTCGCGGATGGTGTCTATGGTCGTAGTCATTGTAGGACGCATATAGTGCGTCCTCGGCTTTCCGTCACCCTTAATCAGGCACGGGCGGGTGCGATCATTGTTGTGCGGCTGGTTCCGGCAGCGGTTCGCCAGCAGGGGCGATCGATCCGGTGTGCAGCGGCTGCTTGTCGCCGAAATGCTCGTCGAGGATGCCATAGGCGAGGCGGGCGCCTTCCTTGGCGCGGACGCCGATGGTGTTGAGCGCGGATTTGCCGACTTCGCAGGCGTCGGGACGCCGTTCGCACAAATTCGCCATGTCGGTCATCACCGCACGCGCAGCCAGGAACGTGTCCAGCGCACCGACGTTTTCTTCGCCGTCGCTGCCCTGTCCGCCGAACGGGATCAGCAGCAGTACCAAGGACAGCCAGAACGCGGACTTGATCAAGAAACCCATTTTTACACCCTCGTCACTCGCAGGCATCCGTTTCCGGTTGGCCCGACCAGACGCACCATGACAGACACCCACCAACGATGGCTTTTGTGCACCGCTAAGATTTGGGTCAATTTTTAGAGAACCGGATTTGATTCAAATTTTAGCAAAATTGTATGGAGGTGGCGCGGCGGCATCTCCGCTGCAACTTGTTGAAAACTAGACTAAAATTGGAAACGTCGGCGGAGGCGAGACGCTGGCGTCGGGCGAAATTCGGCAGATTTCGGCGCTTACGCTCTGTTTACCATGACGCCAGTTGATGGCGTCAAACGGCTCAAATTCCAGGGGAATGCGGCTTCTGGGGGAGCCGGAAGGGGTGCGCTTATCCATTCCTTAAACCGCGGGTGCGAGTGTCGGTTCAAAGAGTTTGATCCGCCAAGCGGACAGTGTGCGAGTGCGTTGAGTGAATCCAAAAGCCACCAGAGCTGAAGACTGGTTTGCCGGAGCGGCCGCAGGATGCGACCGTCTGGTGCATCCGTCCGTGAGCGGCGAGCGGCGCGTTCGGCAACGTCGTATGCTCGGCCTGCTTCTGGCTGCTCCCTTTATTGTGACGCCTGCGATCATCCAGTCGGCTTTGTCGGTGTCCAGTTCGGCCACGGCGCTCACCGTTCTGTGCGTGACTTTTGCCGTCAGCTGGCTCGCCGCGCTGTCGATTGCCATGGGTGGCACCTCGCGTGCTGCCGAATGGGTGTCGTTGGCGCTTGCCGCCGTGGGTGTCGGCGGACTGGTGGCAGCGAGCGGCGGCATCACTGCGCCGGCCGTGATTCTGCTGGCTGCAGTTGCGATTGAAACCTGGTGGGTCACCGGCTCGTCGCGGGCTGCGGCCGTGGCCGGCGGGATCGGACTGGCTGGCGCCGCATGTGTCGCCGGCTTGCTGTCGGGTGTGTTCAGCCCGTCTTCCGGGATCATGCTGGAATGGCTGTCGCCTGCTCTTTATGCGGCCACCTGGGTGGCGCGGAAGCTGGACTCAGAACACGACCATCTGCAACCGCGTGTCAGCGCCCCGGTGTCGATCCCGGAGAGCGCGCTTGACGCGGTGGTGGTGCAGTTGAACGCGGTTGGCGAGACGGAAAGCGTTTCGGCACGCGCACAGGACATTCTGCATCTCGATCCCGAATTGCTGCTCGGCAGCGGGCTGTTCGAGCGCATTCATGTCGGCGACCGGGTTGCCCTGTTGTGCGCGCTGGCTGAAACACGCGACGATGGTGTCGCGCGCCGTTGCCCGCTGCGTCTGCGCCTGCCGCTGGTAGCCGGAGGCGAAGGCCGTGGCTATCGCGCCTTCGACATCGAGATTCTCAAGGTCGAGCCGCACAGCCGCAACGTTGTCGGCGTGATCCGCGACGCCAGTGAAATGGCATCGTTGCGCGACGAACTGGAATGCGCCCGCGACCAGGCCGGGGCCATCGATGTGGCCAAGAGCCGCTTCCTGGCTGCCGTCAGCCACGAGCTGCGCACGCCGCTGAACGCGATCATCGGCTTTTCCGACATGCTGCTGCATCGCGAAATCTCGGGCGATTTGATGCCCAAGCAGTCGGAAAACATCGCGCTGATCCGCGAAGCCGGCAATCATCTGCTGTCGGTGGTGAATGCGATCCTCGACGTGTCGAAGATCGAGTCCGGATCGTATCAGATCACGGTCGAGCCGTTTGCGCTGCGTCCGGCTGTCGATCTGTGCAAGGCGATGCTGGAGCCGCAGGCGTCGGAAAAGCAGGTGGCGCTGTCGGTGAACCTGCCGCGCGAGCTGAAAGAAGTGGCCGGCGACCAGCGCGCCGTGCAGCAGATCTTGCTCAATCTGGTGTCGAATGCGATCAAGTTCACGCCCGCCGGCGGACAGGTCAATGTCTCGGCGGTGCAGAAGGACGGCACGATCCGCATCTTCGTCAACGATAACGGCATCGGCATTGCCGCCGACGATCTGAACAAGCTTGGCCGGCCGTTCATGCAGGTGCAGAACGATTATACGCGACAGTTTCAGGGCACCGGGCTCGGACTGTCATTGGTGAAGGGACTCGTGACGCTGCATGGCGGTACGATGAGCATCGAAAGCGCACCCGGACTTGGAACAACGGTAACCGTCGGCCTTCCGGCTGCGGCAATGAGTGATGATGAAAGCAGGCAAGACTCGGACGCAGCGCAAGCTGCCAGCGGCGAAAAAGGGGAGAGACATGGCATCGCGCTCCGCAAGATCGCCTAGGAACTCCCGGGTGATCGACGATTTCGACGATGAGGCGGGGATCGGCGCGTTTGTCGCCCGGCACCGCCTGACCATCGGCGGGCTGACGGCGTTTGCCGTGGCGTTCTCCTACGTCACCGCCAATGCGATCTGGTATCAGCCGCATGCGCATGCCAGCGCGTTCTTCGCCACGCGGCCGCTGCCGGCCGTATCAGGCGCGAGCGGGCAGGTGGTGGATAGCGTCGAGACGGTGATCCGTCTGGAGCGCGAGCCTGAGGCCGAGAACGCGGCGCTGGAAGAACGCATGGGCGGCGGGGCAGTGTTGCCGCAAACCGCGCCGACGCCGTTCGTGCAGGCGGACAATGCCCCGGCACAACCGGTGGTATCGGGCGACCCGATCGTCGCCGAGGTGCAGGGCATCCTCAAGCGGCTCAACCTCTACAGCGGTGGCGTCGATGGCCTGACCGGGCCGCAGACCCGCGCCGCGATCGAGAATTATCGCAAGATGGTCGGCCTCAGCGCTTCCGCCGAGATCGACGACCAGCTGCTGTCGCAACTGGGCGCACGCTCGCGTGCCACGGCTGGCGCACCGCCGCTGCCGGCCGGCTCGCCGGGCACCGACCTGATCGAAACCTCGTCGGCAACGCCGCGCGCCGACACGACCGTGATGCGCATTCAGGCGGGCCTCAAGGCGTTCGGCAATGACGGCATCACCGTCGACGGCGTCGTCGGGTCGCGCACCAAGTCGGCGATCCTCGAGTTCCAGTCGCTGTTCGGCCTGCCGGAAACCGGCGAACCGGACGAGGCGCTGCTGACCAAGATGCGCGATATCGGCCTGACCAGTTGAGGGCTGCCCGTGCGCGTCACCACTGATTTCTGGGTTTCCGCCATCGTCCGCCGGGCGTTTTCCGCCAACGGATTTGCCGCCGTGTCCCGAAAGGGCGCGGCCGAGGCCGGCACGGTGCTGATCGTGCGCCGCGACCGGTTTGGCGACGCCTGGCTCTACGTTCCCGCAGCCCAGACCAGCTATGACGACGACCGGCCCAAGGACCGGCTGTTTGCAGAAGTGTTGCACAGCCAGGATGAAGACGAGATTCAGACGCGGATCGCGCGCGAATTGCGCTTCGATTCCGACCTGTGGATTCTGGAGCTGGAACTCGATGAGCCGCAGTTTCGCGAACTGATCAGCGTGACGACGCCCTAAGATCGCTGGCCGGGCCGCGCCACGTGGCGACGATGGCTTCCGCCTGCTGCTCGGTGACGCTC